>CALKYM010000148.1 GCA_938003525.1 uncultured Planctomycetales bacterium
GGCGCCGCCCTAGTGGAGCGGCTGCCCGATTCAGTCGGGCGACGCGGAACGGTCGTCAAAGACGCAGGTGCTTTGGCGCAGACAACAAGGTAGTGCGCCGCCGACCAGCTCGCACCCGACAGATACGTGTTGACGAAGCACTAGTCGCCGTAACCTTCAGGATTCGTGCTACGCCAACGCCAAGCCGTCGCGATGATCTCATCGAGTTCGCGAATCTGCGGCTTCCAGCCAAGAACTTGGGCCGCGCGCGCTGCGTCGGCGACAAGCACCGCTGGATCGCCCGCCCGCCTGGCACCCGTCGCCGACGGTATGGCGTGCCCCGTGACGCCACGAGCTGCATCGATCACTTCTTGGACACTGAAGCCGCAGCCGGTCCCCAGATTGTACGCCTCCGCTTGCCCCGGTTTGACGTGAGACAGCGCGCGGACGTGGGCATCGGCCAGATCGTCGACGTGAACATAGTCGCGCACGCACGTGCCGTCCGGAGTCGAATAGTCGTCACCAAAGATCGTGATGTTCTCGCGCCGGCCGAGTGCCACATCGAGCACGAGCGGAATCAAGTGCGTCTCCGGCTCATGGTCTTCTCCCAGGGAACCGTCGGCGGCGGCACCAGCCGCGTTGAAGTAGCGTAGGCTGATCGAGCCCAGCCCGTAGGCAGTCGCGTAGTCGGCCAAAACCTGCTCGACGACCCGTTTGGTGAAGCCGTACGGATTGATGGGCGCCGGCGGCGCGTCTTCCCGAATCGGCAATTCATTGAGCGCGCCGTAGATGGCGGTCGTGCTGGAGAAGACGATCCGGTCGACACCGGCGGCGCGCATCGCGTCGAGCAGCGTGAGCGTCGCGGCAACGTTGTTGCGGTAGTACTTGGCCGGGTCGGTTACCGATTCGCCCACGTAACAGCAGGCGGCGAAGTGCAGCACGGCCTCGATGCGGTGTAGGCGAAGTGCCTGCTCGCAGGCATCGCGGTCGACCAGTTCGCCAACGATAAGCCGGTCGGCCGGCACCGCCTGTCGGTGGCCCGTGGAAAGATTGTCGAACACCCACACGTCATGTCCGGCGCGCGCGAGGGCCTGCGCCGCGTGACTGCCGATGTACCCGGCTCCGCCGGCAACGAGTACGTTCACATTCCGGTCTCCGCGGCACGTCGCATGGCCAATCAGATCGCTTCGGCGTGCGGCGCTACATCGGCGTCAGTCCAAAACACTCCACACGGCGGCACTTCGATTTCGTGCTCGTCATGGGTCGATTCGGAGTAGACGGCCACAGCACGGTACTCCTCTTGGCTGGCGACGGCGTGGTGATCCGCGCAGACGGCACACGCCCTGGGCTCGGCATGATAGCTCAGCGTCTGATTCCAGCGCGTGGCCACAAGCAAAACGCCGTCGGTGAGGACAAAGTTCAGCTTGCTCACCACGTCGGGAGCCGCGCGCTCAGACCAGCCTGCCAGATCGCTCGTCGCCCGGGCGACTACTGCCGCCCATTTCTCCGCGTTTTCTCCCGCGCGATCGACGGGCAGCCCCGCCGCCTGGCCGCGACTCAACAACCAGTAGAAGATCTGCTCGCTGTCGGTCGAACCGACGACGCGGGCCTGCAGCTCGGGCGTCGTTTCTTGGACCAACCGCCCCCGCAATTCGCTGAAACCTTCGGCCGTGCCATTGTGCATGAAGGCCCAATGACGCCAGACGAACGGGTGTGTGTTTTCCATGCTCGCACCGCCGACCGTTGCGTTGCGGACGTGCGCCAGCACCGTGCGACCACGTGCGGCCGCGGCGATCTCGCTGAACTGCGGATCGCTGTGCGCCGCCGCCGTGCTGCGTGTCAGCGACGACGGCGGCCGCGGCTCGAGCCGCGCGATCTCGTCGTAGCAGAGAACCCCCCAGCCATGGGCGTTGGTTTTGCCCTGACGATCGCATTGACTCTGCACGGCCAGCGAATTGCTGCCGCGGACGAGAGCGCAATCGACGCGCGCCGGAACCAGCGAACGCAAAGCGAAGAAGCGGCACATCAGCAAGCAATCGGTGAAACACGGAAAGCGCCGAGCGAGCAGCACAGAGCAGCCAGCGTTCTACCGCGCGGCCGGATCGCTCACATCATAACAGAACAGCAATTGCTGATCGCGGAGATACAAACACCCGGCTGCAACCACCGGGTGCGGCCAGCTAGGTTCGGCGCTGCGATCGGGTTGTTCGAACTGCCCTCGCAGGCGGAACTCCTCGGGCGTGGCTTCCACGAGACTGACAGTACCTTCCTGGCTGCGCGCGAAGATCATACCATCGGCGAAGGCCACGGAACACTTGCCGCAGGCGCGGTCGCGCCATTGCACTTCGCCCGTTTCGAAATCGAGACACGTGAGCAACCCGGGATCGTTGGAGCCGTAGAGAAAGCCGTCGACGACGACTATACCGCCGTGATGATTCTTCATTTGATTGGTGAAGAAAGCTTCGTCGGCGGACGCCGTACTGCCGGCACCGGCGATTTCAACACGTCCACCGCCGGTGCCATAGCCGGAGGCTGCGAACACCGACTGACCAGACCACAGCGGAGTCGAACAGTTGGCCGTGCCGTTGGCCGGCGCGTCGTAGCGCCACAAAAGGCGCCCGTCGCGGGCGGCGACGCCCACAACGCCGCGCGCCGTGAACTGCACGTACTGCGGTTCCGGCGGCAGCTCGGCGCGGATCACCGAGGCATAACCTGCCCCGTCACCGAAGGCCGATTTCCAGACCAGTTCACCCGAATACTTGTCCAGCGCAACGATCGTCGCCTCGTCGCCGCCAGGGGTGCAGATCAATGTCGGCCCGTCGATGAGCACGGACTCGGAGTAACCCCAGTTGGGGACGCGACCTCCGAAATCGTCGACCAGGTTCCGCTGCCACAGAAGCTGGCCTCGCGCTGCGGAGAGGCAGACGAGGTCGCCGTTGATGCCCAACGCGTAGACCCGATCACCATCGCAGGTGGGCGTGGAACGCGGACCGGGATATCCGCTTCCACCGTGGCGCACCTCACCTACACGATATTTCCACACGAGCCGCCCCTCGTCGCGCGGATCGAGTGCGAAGATCCACTCGCCCTCGTCGCGGTTGCCCATCACGTAGATGGCACGGCGCGTCAGCGAAGGCGTGGAGAAGCCGATGCCCAGACCGTCGGCCTTCCACAACAGTCGCGGGCCACCTTCCGGCCAAGTATGCAATAGACCCGTTTCTGGGGAGATCGCATCCCGATTCGGTCCGCGCCACTGCGGCCAGGGATCTTGTTGTGGGGGTGCCAGGTCTTCGGCGCCGCCGACTTGCAACGCACTGCCGCTGGCTGCCCACAGGACAAGCATCATCCGAATTGGAATTGACCGCACGGCGCCTCTCCACTCTCACAGCAAGTCACCTGCACACTTCGCACGAAACGGCGAGCCGCTAAGCGCTTGGCGAGAAGTCTAATCACCGTCGGCGCTACTGCCAAATCATTCGGCTGCGGACCGAGCCCACGTCGCGACGACTCAGCCACAGGTAGTACGATGCTGACTCACAAAGCTACAATCCATACTGTTGCCTCAGGCCGCCGTGCACGCAGCAGATGGATTGAGCGTCTTGTCGGCCACCTGCGCCGCTGGAGTTGTTTGTGCTCGACCTGGACCCCGACACCCTGCGGCTGGGCGTTGCCTGGTACGTCGTGTTCGTATTTTCGTTGACGCTGCACGAGGCCGCGCACGCCTTCGCGGCTTGGAGGCTGGGCGATCCCACGGCCTACTACGGCGGTCAGGTGACTCTGAATCCGGCGCCGCACATCGCCCGCGAGCCGATGGGCACCGTGTTCATTCCGATCATTTCGTATCTCTTTGCCGGATGGATGTTCGGCTTTGCCCACGCGCCGTACGATCCCTATTGGGCCGACCGGCATCCCCGTCGCGCGGGTTTGATGGCACTGGCCGGACCGGTGGCAAATCTGTTGTTGGTGGTGCTGGCCGCTATTGCCGTGCGTGTGGGGCTTGCGCTCGATGTGTTTCGGTACCCACAGAGTATTGAGTTCGAGAGGCTGGTCGAGGCGACCGGTGAAGGCCTGCCTGTAGCGCTGGCGACGCTCGTCAGCATTCTGTTCACTTTGAACCTGCTGCTGTTGGTCTTCAACCTGTTGCCGCTGCCACCGCTCGACGGCGCCGCCGTGCTGCCGCTGTTTCTGCCCGAGGCTCAGTCACGACGTGTGCGGGAATTCATGATGCAGCCGCACCTGACCATGATCGGGATCTTGATGGCGTGGCTCTTGATCGGTCAGATCTTCCGCCCCATTCATCTAGCGGCCATCAATCTGGTCTATCTAGGCGTAGCGTCCTACGGCTAACGTCCGCCGCTGCGCGCCTTTGTCGAACGTCGGCCGTGTCAAACTTTGCCGGTCGTGCCGGTTCTTCGGAAAGCACTGAATCCGCCGCTGGTTCGCCTGATCTGGGTTGTGCGGACTCTGCACGGCGGCCGCGCGCGTCATAGGCCGCACGATCGTTACGCGCTGCACTCAGAACCCTGATGTCCGCACCAGGCGCCATGCGAGGTGCTTTCGCTCCCTTCGACATAAACGCGAAAAAACGTCCAGCCGGGCGTGCGCCGCAACGATGATACAACAGGCATGTTCATACCGCGCACGCACTCCACCGGTCGTCTGCTGCTTTGGTTCGCGCTGGCTTCAGCAGCGAGCCTGACGGGCTGCGCCTCTTCGTCGAACTGCGTCCACCGCGGCGCGGGCGACGCACCGATGACGGCGCCAGAGTTTCCGGAAGTCGAACGCGGTCAGATCGCACCCGATCTCTCAGCACTCGAATCAATCGAGGTGCTTCCCGTGCCGAGCACGATGGCGCCGGCGACGGCTGCGTACCGGTCGCTCACGCACGCCAACTGCCAATGCCTGGCGGCGCTGATGTCGCCGGGCGGCAACCAGATTGCCGGCGAGAAGAACGCCGTCCAGGCCCAAGGAACGGAAGACCCCGAAGAGCTGGCCTGCATGACCTGGCTGCGTCGCTCGCTGCTCGACTATGCCGAAGTAGGCGCCCGCGATCAGTCGGCCGCACAGGCCCTATCGCGCTACTACCGGCTGGCTCGTATCGAGCACCGCCTGGACGTGATGCACGAGAGCATCGTGCAAACGCGGCAAGCGCAGGAGACGCTCGACAAGCTGATCGATCGCGGCCTGGAAGCGGTAACCGACGATGGCACCCTGCTGCGGCAATACTGGGAACTCGAATCGCAGCGGGAAGAGGCCGATCTCGAACGCCGCGAGCTTAACGTGCTCCTGCGTCATGATCTCGCGGTCGACCCCATGGAAGGCCCTTGGCTCTTCTGGCCCGACACGCCGCTCGCTGTCGATCCGGCGCCGATCGACGTGGAAACGGCCATCGCCACCGGACTTTCCCAGCGCGCGGAGTTGGGGCTTTTACGCGTACTTCTCGCTCACCTCACGCCCGAGACCTTGCCGGTCGCTCGCGCGACGCTGGGTAGCGCCAATGCGCTGCTCGGCCTGCAGCCGCCAACGGCGTGCGGCGCGTGTATCGCACAGTTGCTGCACTGCGGTACGTGCGACAGTTGTGCTGAGGTGGCTGAAGTAGCGGCCCGTCGTCGCCAACTCCAGCAGCAGCTCGCCGATCGCGAGCAAGCCGTGATCTCGGAGGTTCGCCAAGCGGCGGCCGAAAGCGAGGCCCGACTGGCACAAGTGCTCTACGCCCGCGAGGCGCTGGCCAGTTGGCAGCGGCGCGTCGCTGAGCTTGAAGAGCGGATTGCGACGGGCGACGCCACGTTTCTCGACGTCTCGGCGGCCCGACTCGAAATCTTGCGGGCCAAGGATCAACTGGTCACCGCCGTCGTTGGCTGGCATCTGGCTCAGGTGCAACTCTCTTACGCCCAGGGGCTGCTCGCCGCCGAATGCGGATTCGGTCCGCATGCCGCCTACGGTCACGGCTCCCACGCTGGACACTGAGCGATTCGGGCCGCCGGCATCCGGCGGCGCAATCAGCGGGCGATGACGAGCGTTCCGTCGGCAATCTCGTCGCTGGGATGCAGAATGACGCTGTCGCCCTCGTCGAGGCCCGCCAGCACTTGGGCTTCGAGAGAATTGCGCTGGCCGATTTCAACGACTTGCAGCCGAGCTCGCCCATCGCGGTCGACGAAGACGGCCCATTGATCCTCGTGTCGAAAGAGAGCCGCGATGGGGGCCTTGAGCACGTCGTCCTGTTCCCAAATCACGATCCGCGCTTCGACGCGATAACCGTCGCCGAGCGTGTTCCACTGCTCGAAGGGATCGGTGAACTCGCCGATGATGAACACCCGCTGCTCCTCGACGCCCAGCGCCGAGATTTTCGTGAAGGCGTGCGGCTCAATCCGTTTCACGCGGCCTTGCAGAGGCGCCTCGCCGCCCCACTGTTCGAGAATCATACGATCGTCTGCGCTCACTTTCACGGCATCGCTAGAGAGCACATCGACCTCGATCTCCAGGTCAGCAGGGTCGCCCAGTTCTACAAGCGGCAGTCCCGGCGTGACGACGGCGCTACTCTCCTGCAATACGCGGAGCACGCGCCCATCGATCGGCGCGCGAATTTCGATGCGGGCATCTTCGCCATTGGGCCGCGTGCGAATCAGCGCTGCGCGGGCGAGTTCAAGTTCGAACGTTGCGATCTGCTCGGCTAACTGCGCCGATTCGAGTTCCTCGGCGCGCTCGCGTTCAGCCAGTTCGGCCAACTCGAACTCAGAGGGTGTGACGACGTTGCGTTCGTACAGCTCACGAATGCGGCGAAACTCCGATTGTGACTGCTCGTAGCGCGCTTGAGCCGCGTCGCGCATCGGCCCGGCCTGCTCCACGGCCTTTTCAGCGCGTTTCACACGCGCCTCGGCCTCGGCCAGGCTGCGAGCATCGAGCAAGGCCGGGTCGGTGGGCTCGATCGAGGTCAGTAACGTCTCGCCGGCGACGACCGAATCGCCTGGATCAAGTTCAATGCGCAGGAGTTGCCCGCCCAGCGGCGCTGAAACCATGTAGCGCTCGCGGACCCGGGTTTTTCCCTCTTCATCGATGGTGACCACCAGCGGACCACGCGCCACCGTAGCGAAGTCGACGGGAAGCGGCTGCGGCAACATCGCATAGACGATCGCCGCGACAACGCCCGCGCCGATGAGCCCCATCACGACCCGATTGAGCCACCGCCGACGGCGCACGCTGTTCGCGACGGCGCTGGGCTGCGAAGAGGGCTCGGAACTTTGAGCTTCAGCGGTGGCTTTCATCGCGGGCCAGACCCTATGGACTTACTCACGCGTTTTGAGAACGGCGACCAGGTCGAGGTGATCGAGTCGGCGACGCACGACAAGCCCCGACAGAAACGCAGCGATGATGACGACCGCCGCCGCAAATGCGTAGGTCGGCGGAGAAACGACAACCGGGATACGGTACAGCTCGGTGTCGAGCGTAGACGACACGAGTACCACCAGACCATAACCCAGCAGTAAACCCAGCGGAATAGCGATCGCCGTGAGCACGGCCAATTCACCCAGCAAGATGAACGAGATTTCTGCGCGCGTCATGCCGACGACGCGCAACGTGGCCAACTCGCGGCTACGCTCCGAGAGCGCGATGCGGGCGCTGTTGTAGACCACGCCAAAGGCAATCACGACCGCGAAGAACACGTTGAAGGCCTGCATGCGGAGCATGTTTTCGGCGACGGTCTCCTGGAAACTGCGAATCGCGGCGTTCTTCAGCGAGACGCCGGCTACCTGGGGAGTTTCTTTCAGTTGTGCGTACAGCGTCTTGAGATGATTCTCGTCGGCCGAGAGAAACGCGCCAGAGACGGTGGGACCTTCGCGCATGACACTATTCAGCGCGTGAATGTTCATGTAGGCCGACATACCCAGGAACTCGGAGAACACGCCCGCCACCGGCACGTCGCGCACGGGACGCGAACCTTCGAGCGCCTCGACGACGAGTTTCTCGCCCGGCTCGACGTCGAGCACTTCGGCCAACTTCTCCGATAGCATCAGACCGTCGGGCGGTAGCTCAACCGGCTGCAGTTGCTCGTCCATAGGGCGCATCAACTCCGGCTCGGGCTCCAGACCCATCAGTCCCAGGCGCCGATCACGGTGGCCGTTGCGCAACCGCACCGGAACGGCGCGAAAGCGTTCAGCGCGCAAGACGCCGGGTAAGTGCGTCGTGGCATATGTCGCGCTGGCCGAGCGCGGTTCGACGTAGGTGACCGTGATGTCCTGCCGCTGCGCGATGTTGAACTGCGCATCAAGAATGTATCCCAGCGAGTCGGCGGAAAAGCGCCCCACGATCAGAATGGCAACCGACATTGCGATGCCCGTCGATGACAGAAGCGACTTGATCGGCTGCCGTTCGAGGTGCCGCAAGATCATCCGCGCCGGCTGCGCGAGAAACTGTTGCAAACCAAGACGTTCGATCACGGTGGGTCGATAGGAAGCCGGGGGTTCGGGTCGCATCGCCTCAGCCGGCGGCAGAATGACAGCGCGGCGTACAGCGACCAGCGTGCCTGCGACCGCTGCTGCGGCGCCGACGAACACCGCCAGCACGACGACGCGGGCCTGCAAATCGTAGTTCAAGACGGGAAACCGGTAGAAGGTGCCGTACATCTGGGTCAGGTTTTGCCCCATCCATGCTCCCAGCGCAGTACCGAGCAGGCTGCCGACGAAGACGATCAACAACACCAGCTTCACGTAGTGCAGGCCGACTTCGAGGTGGGTGTAGCCGAAGGCTTTGATGGCTGCGATCTGTTCGCGCTGTGTGCTGATGAGCCTCGTCAGCACGACGTTAAGTAGGAATGCCGCCACCGCCAGGAAGATGGTCGGCACGATCATGGCCATCGTGCCGAGCTGTCGGATCTCGTCGGAGATGAACGTGTGCGACACATGGTCGCGGCGACCGAAGGCACCCTGTCCGCCATAGGGTTCGGTGAGGTTGTCTAAACGCCGCAGCACTTCGTCGACATTGGCGCCGGGCATCAGCGAGAGGGTGATGTTGTTGAATGCCCCGTCCATATCGAATGCCGCTTCCATCGGCTTGAGGCCCATCCAAAAGACACCAAAGCGGCGGTTGTCGGGAAAGATGTCGCCGGGCCCGATCTGGTAGATGTACTCAGGCGATAGCGCTATGCCGACGATTTCCAGCTTCTTGCGGCGTCCATTGAGAATGGCAACCAGGCTGTCGCCGGACACCAGTCCATGGGCTTCGGCAAAGGCTTCGCTGACCAGCACCTCACCGTCGCGGCCGGGCTCGACGGCTCGCCCGGAGCGGAGGTGATAATTGTTCAACCGCGGCTCGCCGCGCTCAGGCACTGAAATGAGATGACCAATGGCCGGCTCGGCGTAGTCGGGTACATCGAGGTTCACGTCGAACACGACGCGTGTCTGTACGCTGGCCACACCGGGGATCTCTGCCAGCCGCCCCTCCAGCGAGCGCGGCGCCCGTTTGAGCTGCGTGAAGACGTGCGCGAACCGGTAGCGTTCGTAGTAGGCATCGAGCGTGCGCTTGAGCGAATGTTGCGCGCTGAGCGCGAGCACGAACATCGCGATACCGCTGGCTACCACCAGGGCAATGGCCAGTGCCTGCCCTTTCATCTGCGATAGATCGCGAAACAGTTTGCGATCGAGTGCGCGCACGGTGGTTACCACTCCAATTCGCGCGGCGAGACCTTCTGCTCGTTGTGATGAACGCTGGCAATCACGCCGTCGGACAGCGAGACGACACGATCGGCCATCGCCGAGATCGCGGCGTTGTGGGTGATCACGGCCGTCGTCGTGCCCAACTCCCGGTTGACGCGCTGAATCACTTCCAGCACGACGACGCCCGTCGAGTAGTCGAGTGCACCGGTCGGCTCGTCGCAGAGAAGCACGTCGGGCTGCTTGGAAACCGCACGGGCGATTGCCACACGTTGCTGTTCACCGCCAGAGAGTTGCGCGGGGAAGTGGTCCATACGATGTTCGAGTCCGACGAGTCGCAGGGCCTCCTCGGGAGGCATCGGGTTGGGAGAAACCTCAGTCACCAACGCCACGTTCTCCCGTGCCGTGAGGCTGGGAATGAGATTGTAGAACTGAAATACGAAGCCGACATGATGACGACGGTAACGTGTGAGTTGACGATCGTCGCTGGCGGTGAGATCGGTTTCGCGGTACGTCACCACGCCGCTACTGGGCACGTCGAGGCCACCCAGGATATTCAGCAGCGTCGATTTCCCGCTGCCCGAGGGCCCCAGCAGCACGACGAACTCGCTCTCAAAGAGGTCGAGGTCGACGCCGCGCAGAGCGTGCACGTCGACCTCGCCCATGTGATACACCTTGGTCACCGCACGGGCTGAGAAAACGATGCCCGCAGATTCTGCAACCGGTGACCGAGCGGTGGTGCTCATCCCTGGCAGTATAGAGCAAATAGCCCCCGATCGTCAGGACGCTCTGCGGTTGCTGTGCCGCGCTGACCGAGTCGGAACGGGCGCGGAGCTGCCGGCTGTTGACGTCGTGGACGCTAGACGGAGGCCGCCGCGTCGTCCGCCACAATCAACTCTTGTCCGTCGAGGCGGATGGCGGCGCACGATTTGCCGTCGTGCCAACACTGGCAGTTGCGGCCGGCTTCCTTCGCGGCGTAGAGGGCAGCGTCCGCACGTTGAACCCATGCATCCAGCGATTCTTCGGTCTGCCACTGCGCAGTGCCGCTGCTGGCGGTGACTCGCAGCGACTTACCTTCGAAGGTAACTTTGGCCAAGTAGATGGCCTTCCGCGCGTTTTCGGCCGCGACGGCGGCCTCCTCAAGAGTCGCTCCTGGAAACAGGATGGCGAACTCTTCGCCACCGTAGCGGGCGACCAGACCGCAATCGCCGACTCTCTTCGAGAGGCGTTGCGCGACCGTCCGCAGAACCTCGTCTCCGGCTTGGTGGCCGTGTTGATCGTTGAAGAGCTTGAAGTGATCGATGTCCATCATCGCCAGCGAAACGGGGCGGCCAGTCGCCACCGCTTCGGCGAGCTCCTTCGCCAGGCGCGCATCCAGTTCGCGGCGATTAGCGACTTGGGTGAGAGCATCCGTACGGGCATCGGTGGCGTACTCTTCGATTTGTTGCGCTTGATCGACGAGTTGCTGTTGGGCTGCCGAGAGCTGGCTTTCCATCTGCTCGTTGGCGGCAACCAGGTCAGCGATGGCCTTCACGACAGCCTCCTGACCGTCGCCGTCGGCAGACTCGAGATCGGTATTGATCTGCCGGACGCGCGTATTGTGTTCGTCGACGCCGGCCGCGACCCCGGCTGCCAAGTCGCGCACCAAGTCGAGCGTCTGCTGCGCCTTCTCCAAGGCGCTCGACCGGTCGTCTTTGTCTTCCTTAGAATCTGCCGGCCGCTCGATGAGCGCAACTTCGAGAATGATCTCTCCCGCAGAACACGTGAACGGCACGCACAGCGGCGTGTGCGACGAATGGGTTTCGACTTGTTGCGCCGTGCCCGTGGCGACGGTCGCCAGGCTGACGCGGGCCTCGCCATCTACGGCCGCCGCTATGGCGCTCACGAGATCTGTCCAGATATCGAGAGCGCCCTGTGCTACATCGCGTTGCCGACGGTGGCTCGATGCCGTCGCGGCTGCGAGCGCGATGTCGGGATCACAAGTGAGCATCAAAGTGCCACGAACTCGACCGGCAATCCCGACCGATGCCACTACGTTGCGCGTTTGAGACGCATCACGCTTCAAAAACGGCCGGCCACGGATCAATTCCCACCCGAGCTTGTCGCGAAATACCTTGCTCGTCGCAGTCAGTATCGGATTGATCAGTTCAGCGCGCATGTTGGTAGCCGAAGAGTGGAATCGAGGCGCGAGTTCTGCGCGAACGCCACCGTCGCCCGACAATTTCCAAATCAGGCGAAGACGAATCGCTCACCATTATTGTGGCTTTTACCACGCCATGGTGCGCCCTCAGTTCACAAAGTTCATCTCCCTGCTACGCGGTGTGAGGAACACTTGCGCCGAACGGCGCGATTGGGCGGGTACGCTGCAACACACCCGTGGAATCTCGTCAAATATACGGTCTGTATGGCCAGACGAACGTGCCACGAATCGAAGATTCGTCGTACCGGTCGCTCCAGCAACAGCCACCAAAACGGGGTTGCGAGCAGCACCATTTGCTTGCGGTGGCCTATTCAATCGCTCCCGCCAACTTCAAAGCAATGCAGCCGAGCCGCCGTGCGCAGGTAGATCTGGCCGTCGACGAGCGCCGGCGTGGCGTAGATCTCTTCGCCAAACTCTGCGCTACAGAGTTCCATCCACTGCGGCGATGCCGAGATCACCGTCACCTCGCCGCGCTGGCTGCAGAGATAAATCTTGCCATCGCCCGCCACGGGCGAGGCGTAGTAGTTGGCGGTGCCGGAGGCCCGCGCCTGCCGCCCCGGCTCTCCGGTGGATGCATCGAGGCAGGAAACGATCCCTCCGTTTTTGACCATGTACAGATACCCCTCGTAATAGACCGGCGAAGGGACGTAGGGCAGCATGCGGTCGTAGCTCCAGACAACGTGCGAATCGGTCACATCACCGCGCCCACCAGGGCGAATCGCGAGGATGACGTTCTTCGCCATGTCGAACACTTGCCGCATGCTTTCGTACTCGTCACGCGTGATGTGAGTATCTTTGTCGCGGTCGATCTGACCGAAGCGCATCTTCAACGGTCCGGCGGGCACCTCGTCGAGCTCCAAAGTGCCGTTGGCATTCACGTCGTGCTCGGCGATGCTCGAGTCGAACGGCGTGACCTCAATCCGATTCGTCGCGTCGCCGCCGGGAGCCCACGCGGGAACAAAGAGTTGCCCGTCGGGCCCCACGGTGGGCGTCATGTTCACGATTCGCGCAATGCCGCGCACGGTCCAGGTTTCGCGACCTGCCAACAGGTCGTACCCGACAACTCTCAGCGTGCCGGACACAACCAACTCGCGGCGGTCGCCATGTTCCCACACGACAGGCGTGGCGTAGCCGCGAGGAAATTCACTGCGGTCGGTCCGCCAAACAACGTCGCCGGTCTGTTTGTGGAAGGCCGCGATGAATGAATCGGTGTCGTGATCCTGTGAGAGGATCACCCAGTCATCGATCAGAATCGGCGAGCTGCCTGCGCCGAAGTTGTTCTTGAACGGCCCCATCGGCTCGTGCCACAACAGACGGCCACTGCGATCGTAGGCAAACAGTCCACACGAGCCGAAGAAACTCACGACGACTTCACCGTCCGTCGCACAGGTCGGTTGCGCGTAGCTGCCGATTTGATGGATCTCTTCCAACTCTTCGTGCGGAGCTTGCTGCTTCCACACGATGCGCCCCGAAGATCGCTCGCAGGCCAACGTCCAGAGCTGGCCGTCGTCGACGGCAGTCAAGTAAATCCGGTCGTCAAAAACTACAGGCGATGAATGGCCCGGCGGAAGTTCGACGCTCCAGACGACGTTCTCCGTCGGCGAGAGACTCTCCGGGTAGGCATCGCCGGCAGCGGCCCTGGCTGAGCCACCAGGGCCGCGAAACTGCGGCCATTGGTCGGCTCGCGATGCCGCGGGCCCAGCGGCGAGCATCGCGAAGCAGACAATCAGCCATCGACGCATGATTGAGGAGGCAAGCATTTGTCTACCCGAGCAACGAGGCTGTTGGCGCCTTGCCGAATCAGCAAGTACATGCAGCAACTGATGGCGGCAATATAGCCGACCTGATGCCAGGCGGGGACAGCGCGAAACGTTGGCTGATTCGCGTTGCGGCACTTCGCTCACTGGGAGAGACAGGTTTCGACCAGTAGAATGATCCGCCAACCGCACTTGCCGTGTGCGCATGCGTCCCAAATGAATGATATTCCCTCGAAAAGTGCTATGCCGGACAAGAGCCCCCTCGTCGAAACGCTGACTCCAACCATTACACGGGCCGACTGCGATTGCCTGGTGATCGGCCTGCATGCCGATGGCGAGTTGTCGGGCGCGGCGGCAGAGATCGACAGCGCGTGCGGTGGTTTGCTGCGGCGCATGATCGAATCCTCAGACTTGACCGGCAAAGAGTGCGATCTGACGCCTCTCTGGGGTTTGAGCGGGGTGCAAACCGGCCACGTGCTGGTTGTGGGCCTCGGAGCTCGCAATCAACTCAACCGCCGAACGGCCTTTCGCACGGCCGCGGCGGCCTCGAAACAACTCGCGTCGCGCTCACGCGAAACCGTTGCCTTCTACCTAGCTGCCGACTGGCCGGCAGACTTGGTGGAATCGGCAGTCGCCGGCGCCGTTGTGGGATGCACGGGACAGGATCTCTACCGCAAGGACAAGAAACGCATCCCGCCCGCCCGCTTTGCCTGGGCCACCGACCAGGCCGATGCGCTGGCTCAGGGCGCTGTGATCGGCGAAGCGGTGAACCTGACGCGGCGACTGGTTAACGAGCCGCCGCAGGTCCTCTCGCCGGAGTCGTTTGCGGAAGAAGCCCGCCGAGCATGTGAGCCGTGCGGTCTGCAAGTCGAGATCTGGGATGAACAGCGACTCGAAGCCGAACGCGCCGGTGCGCTGCTGGCAGTTGCACGCGGGTCGGCGCGGCCACCGCGCCTGGTGATTGCCAGCCACCAGGGTGCCGGCTCTTCGCAGCCCACGCTGGCACTGGTGGGCAAGGGCGTGACTTTCGACTCCGGGGGGCTCTCGCTGAAATCGTCGGAAGGGATGAAGACGATGAAGTGCGACATGGCCGGAGCCGCCACGGTGCTGGGCGCCATTCAGGCCGTGGCACGGCTGAAACTGCCCGTGAACGTGATGGCCGTGGCAGGGCTCGTCGAAAACATGCCCGGCGGTCAGGCGATGAAGCTGGGCGACGTGCTGCACGCCCGCAACGGCAAGACGATCGAAGTCCTGAATACAGATGCCGAAGGACGGCTCGTGCTGGCCGACGCGTTGGACGTGGCAATTGAACGTGGCGCTACGCATCTGATCGACGTGGCGACGCTGACCGGGGCCTGCATGGTGGCGCTGGGACTGGATGTGGCTGGCCTGATGAGCAACGACGATACCTGGTGCGATCAAATCGAGGCGGCCGCCGAGACCTGCGGCGAAGCCTGTTGGCAACTGCCGATGTTTCCGGAGTATACCGAGCAGATCCAAAGCGAGATCGCCGACATCAAGAACATCGGCAAAGGCCGTTGGGGCGGCGCGATTACGGCGGCCAAGTTTCTCGAAGAGTTCGTCGACGGCGTCCCCTGGACGCACGTCGATATTGCCGGCCCCGCATTTCTCGACAGTCCCACGAACTGGATTGACGCCGGCGCCTCGGGATGCTTTGTCCGCACGCTCGTCGAAGTGGCCCGCAACTACGAGGGCTGATCGCGCCGGCAGCGACCGGCCGACGTTCAATCTTCTGCCGCTTTGCTCTGGCGGTACTCTTCCAGCACGCCCTCGGGGTCGTCCTGAAAGAGATCGCGGCAACCGCCACAGCAGACGTAGTACGTGTTGCCTTCGTGCTCCACGGCGATCGTACCCAGACCGCCCGTCACAACACATTCGCGGTAGGAGACGCCGCGACCGAACCCGCTCCCTTCGCGGGTGAAGCCGATCTCCGCCAATCGAGCAAAGCGGCCTGAGGTGCCAATGCGACGCTCGAGCAACATGAGCATCCGATCGCCATCGGCAACCGTGCGAATCGTGACCCGCGCGACCGAACCCTCACCGGATTCCGCGTCGAAAACCAACTGCTCCGGGTTGTCCCCATCGCCGCGGAACTTCAACGGCTGCGCCTCATCGTCGCTGGGCGTCAGCGTCAGGGCAAAGGCCTCGTCATCGCGCCAGCGCAGTTCGCCATGCCGAAAGTATTTTGCGCCATCCGCATGAAAGACGAGCGCGGCCCCCGACTCGTTGAATTGCCATTGCCACTGCATCTCTTCTCGCCAGTTCCCGCGCGTCGAACCGCGCCGCGGTTGGCCAACTCCGCGCCACTCGCCAACCAATACCTGCCACGTCGCCAGCGCCTCGCGACCCTCTCGACTGGGCGGCGGCTCGGAGCAGTCTCCCGGCGCGGCGATCAGCAGTGCCAGGACCGAGACGCAGCCCGCCACGCTGAAGCGCACGGTTCGTGCCAATCGTTTGGGTTCGTGTTGCATGGCTAGTGCTCCGTCAACGTTCAGTTTTCGAGTTGGAGCCGTTCGGCAGAGCACTAGGTGTTGTTTGCGCCAAAGCACTTGCGTCTTTGGCGATCGTTGCGCGTCGCGCGAATGAATCGGGCTGACGCTCCACTAGTCCCGCTCGATCTTTGCAAACCAACCCCGCTTAGCGTCGTAAGTTTCGGCGAAGTTGACGATTGATCGCTCTGAGGTTCACGTTACGCTGCGCCGCCCCCAACGGCCAAGCTACATTATGCCAGCAGGCCGAGTACACGCCTGCGCTGATCGGGTCGACAGACGGCACCAACTTGCGAGGCGAAAAGTGACGGGCAAACGGCCAACAGCCGATGAAACGACGCAATCACATGGCCGCCTCTCCCAGCAGTGGACGACGGTGCTGACATGGATGGCGGTCACGATCGCCGGGCCGACGCTGGCAATGGCGAGCGACGATCTTGCTCCACGTTTTAGCGGGCGGTATTGGTTCGATGCGCTAGTGGACGTGGAGCCACCGGCGGAAGATACGGCGACCCGGCTCGTTCAATATGTCGCTGGCACGCTTCACGCGGCCGCTGATGTGGACGTGGAACCGGATGGCTGGCAAGACGATCAACAGCCGCGGATGGTGGCGATCTCCGTCAGCGATGGTCAGACGGCCGCACGCGTCTACTGGGGCAGCGGCAAGGGATACCCGGCCGCAGTTTCTGCGGCGTTGGCAGGGCTCCGTGACGCACGAGGCGCTGACGAAGCCGATTGGATGGCCGTCGACGTCGTCACCCACGTCGAGCAGCGTCCCGATGTCGATCTCGACTATCCGCTCGACGACTATGATCGGTCGCTGGCAGGACTGGCGAGCGCTCAGTCAATCGGCCTGGCGCTGCTGCCCCCGGAGATCATGATCTACCGACTCGTCGATGAGGCAGCCACAGTCGATCTGGATGCCGTCGTCCAACATACCAAGCTGCACGGAAAAAGTGCGCAACCGTTGCGTCCGCTGTTCGATCCGGTCGGGCACGAGTTATTCGCCTTCCGCACGCAGACGGCGTTTTGGTCGCAGCAGACCGGCGTGTTGCCGCTCTACCGCGGCCATCGCCAAATCGATGACTACACGCCTGACGATCTCTTAACGGCTTGCCAACAAGGCGGAGAATATCTGACCCGCATGGTGCAGCCAGACGGCCGCTTTGTCTATCACTATCAACCCGACAGTGATCGCGATGTTGACTACTACAACATCGTCCGGCACGCCGGCACGCTCTACAGCATGTACCAACTGTACGGCGTCACGCACGACGAGGACCTACTGGCTGCCGCCGATCGCGCGACGGGTTATCTGCTGGACCACATGCAAACGCCGGCCGCGCGGCCCGACGCGGCGTGCATCGTGCAAGGCGACTATCTGCTCTTGGGCAGCAATGCGCTGGCGGCGCTGGCCCTCGTGGAACGAGTTCGCGCCACGGGCGAGAACACGTACCTGGAAGACGCGCGACGCTTGGCAGGCTGGATGGTGGCCACTCAGAATGAAGCCGGTGAGTTCATCGGCCAGAAGCGCGTGTTCGCGACCAACGAGATCATCCCGTTCGTTTCGCAGTACTTTCCCGGCGAAGCAATCTATGCCTTGGCCCGCATCTCTCAGGTCGATCCGCAGCCCAGGTATCTGGACGCCGCACAGCGCGGCGCGCGGTGGTTGATCACCGTGCGCGATGGCGATCTCGAAGAATCGGAACTAATTCACGACCATTGGCTTCTCTACGGAATGCGTGAAATCTACGCCGAGCGGCCAACGCCGTTGTTGCGCGAGCAGACCCAGAAGCTCTGTCGCACGATCCGCTCACGCCAGCATCTCAAGCCGGCGGAACCCGATTGGTTCGGCGGCTACTACAGCCCGCCGCGGTCGACGCCGGTCGCCACGCGGAGCGAGGGCCTGACGGCCGCGTATCGTCTCTTGCGATCGGCCGGCGACGATGAGTTCGCCGGCAAAGTGCTCGAGTCGATTCGGCTTGGCGTGCGGTTTCAACTCCAAACACAGTACGGTCGCGAGTCTGCGCTCTATACAATCGCACCGCCGAAAGTGCTGGGCGGCTTTCGCGGTAGCCTCTCGGATTGGACCGTCCGCAATGACTTCGTGCAGCACAACATCTCGGCCATGCTCGAGCTGCGCGAGATTCTGCTCGAACTGGACTAGAAATGGGCGGCGACGCGTTCAATCGACGTAGAGAAACGCGTTGGTGTTGAACAGCGCCAGACAGAGATCCGTCAGCGCCGCGCCCGCGTAGGGATCCGTGCAGTTCAAGCAGCCGATCGGCGCGGCGAGGTCGTCGACGTTTGCCAACTCGGCTTGAATCAGAGTTCTCTGTTGCGCCAGGAACTCCACCGCCTCGCTCAGTTCTTCAGCCCGCGGCAAGCGACAGAGCACGCGACGGTAGGCCAACTGCACCTGGTCGGCCGGCTCGCTGCCCACTTGCCCCCAGACGAAACCGGCCAAGCGCCTTGCCGCTTCGAGCGAGAACTGCGAGTTGAGCATCATCAACGCCTGATTGGCGGTGGTCGTCCGCGGCCGGCGCGCGCAGCTTGCATCGGCGGCCGGGCGGTCGAGCGCTTCGAACAGCGGATAGCGCAGATTGCGGCGGGCGAATAGATACACGCTACGGCGATAATGATCTTCTGGCCGCGGGCTCGTCTGCCATTGTTTCTTGAGCAGCGTCTGCACCAACTCTTGCGGCAGCGGCGGCATCACACCCGGACCACCCGCCTGAGAGTTGAGCGAACCGCTGGCGGCCAACATGGCATCGCGCACGATCTCCGCGTCGATTCGCTGGCGCGGGAAGCGCGCGAGCAGCCGATTGTGGGCATCGGCCGCCAACTTGCGTTGCCAAGTGTCAACCGCCGTTTCTAGGTCGCGGCGACCGGCCTGCCGATAGGTGGCCGACGTGACAATCAAGCGATGCAGCCGCTTCAGCCGCCACCCGCCAGCGACGAGCTCGCAGGCCAGCCAATCGAGCAACTCCGGATGCGTGGGCTCTTCGCCCATGATGCCAAAGTCGCTCGGCGTCGCTACGATGCCGCGGCCAAAGTGATGCTGCCAGATTCGATTCACGATCACGCGGGCCGTGAGTGGGTGATCGTCCCGGGTCAACCATCGCGCCAGCTCGGCGCGCTGCGCGCCAGGGTCACGCTCGGCAACCACTGCTTGCACCGGGTTGGCGATGCGCGGGAAGTCTGCTTTCACCGGCGGACCAGGACGCCGCCAATCGCCACGCACCAACAAGTAAGACGGCTCGTCCGATTCGATTGCGGCCGTCAGCGTGCCGACTGACTTCTTTGCCTCCACCTGCACGGCCGCGGTGAAGAACGCGCGTAGCCGATAGAAATCGCCCTGGCTGAGCGGGTCGAACTTGTGATCGTGGCACTGCGCACAGCCAAACTGCAGGCCCAGGACGACCGAGCCCAGCGTGGCCGTCATCTCGTTGAGCAATGTCTGCTTGCGCTCTTCCTGCGAGTTGATGTCGGGCATGTCAGGTCCCGAAAGGCAAAACGCGGTCGCCGTGACGGCATCTTCGTTTTCCGGAGCCAGGACATCACCGGCGATTTGCCACGCAATGAACTGGTCGTAAGGCATGTCGTCGTTGAGCGCGCGGATGACCCAATCGCGGAACTGCCAAGAGTTCGGGCGCACGAGATCGTGCTCGAAGCCATCGGTGTCGGCATAGCGGGCCAGATCGAGCCAGTGTTGGCCCCAGCGCTCACCGTACTGCGGCGAAGCCAGCAGGCGATCGACGGCGCGCTCGTAAGCACCGGGCCTTTCGTCAGCCAGGAACGCGTCGACCTCCGTCGGAGTCGGGGGAATGCCGACCAGATTGAGGCAGACGCGGCGGATCAGCGTCTCACGGTCGGCCCTGCCGGTCGGCGCCAGTCGCCGGCGCTGGATTCTGGCCAACACGAAGTTGTCGATGGGATTCTGCGGCCACGCGGCATCAGCAGTTTCAGGTATTTCGGGCCGCACCAGCGGCGTGAAGGCCCAATGCTTGCGGTCGGCATCGGTGACCGGAACTTCATCAACGACCGCAGGAATCTCAGCGCCGACAAGTTGCATCGACGCTACCAGCACGACCGCGCTTGCAACTAGAACCGCGCAATGACGCAGCCCGCAGGGTGAACGTTGGCGGCGGCTCGCGGCGAGACTCACGCGAGAATCTCCTCGACGACGCGGGCTTCGAGCTGGCCCGTGAGTCGCTCATCGAGCCCATTGTGGTGGTACGTGAGATCCCGGTGATCGAGCCCCATGATGTGCAGCAGCGTGGCATGGAAGTCGCGCATGTGGACCTTGTCTTCGGCGGCCCGCAGGCCAATAGCATCGGTGGCGCCATGGGCGTAACCACCGCGGACTCCGGCGCCGGCCAACCAGGCGCAGAAGCCCCACGGATTGTGATCGCGGCCGGTCCCCTGCTCGCTCATCGGCATGCGGCCAAATTCGCCGCCCCAGACAACCAGCGTGTCGTCGAGCAAACCCCGGCGTTTGAGATCTTGTAGCAGGCCGGCGATCGGTTTGTCCGTCCGTCCGCAATACTCGCTGTGGTTCTTGTCGACATTCTGATGGGCGTCCCAGCCGTTGGTGTCGCCCGAATAGAGCTGCACGAAACGGACACCACGCTCGACCATGCGACGGGCGAGCAAGCAGCGCTGGCCGAATTCCCGCGTCTGCGGATTGTCCAATCCATAAAGCGCGTGGGTCTCGCTCGACTCCTGCCGCAGATCGACAATCTCCGGCGCAGCGACCTGCATGCGGAACGCCAGCTCGTAGGCAGCGATGCGGGTCGTCAACTCTGCGTCGTCATCGCGCTCTTCGCGATGTCGAGCGTTCAGGCTCTGCGCCAGGTCGAGCGTCGAGCGTTGTTGTCTCGCGGTGATCCCCGCGGGTGGGCGGAGGTTCAGAATGGGCGCCTCGCCCGGACGCATCGTCGTTCCCTGGCAGGCGCCGGGCAGATAGCCGTTGCCCCACGCCGGCGGTCCTCCCTTGATCCCACCGCCCGGGTCGGGCAATACGACGAAGGCGGGCATGTCCGCGTTTTCGCTTCCCAGTCCATAGGCGATCCAACTGCCGACGCTGGGGTGCCCCATCAGTACATTGCCGGTGTTCATCTGATAGACCGACTGTGGATGGTTCACACTGTCGCCGTGCAGCGAGCGAATGACGCACAGCTCGTCAGCCATCTCCGCAATGTGGGGAAGGAAGTCGCTGATCGGCAGTGCCGATTCACCGCGCGGCCGAAACGGCTTGACCGGCGCCAGCAGTGGATTCTTGGCCACGTCGCGGCGCGTCATCACCTGGCCGAACTCGTCCGGCAGCGGTTGGCCGGAGTACTTGGTCAGATCGGGCTTCGGATCGAAGAGATCGACGTGGCTGGGACCGCCATGCATGAACAGCCAGATGAGCCGTTTGGCACGCGGCGCGAAATGCGGCGGTCGGACGGCCGTGAGAGAAGGTGAAGCGTCTGAGGCTGCGGAGCGCGACTCGGCCCGCAGCAGACCGCTGAGTGCGAGCAGGCCGATGCCGCCGCCGGCGTTGCGCAGGAATTCGCGCCGCGAGGGATGTTGCATCGTTTTCGGGGGCGTACTCGGAGCGGCCACGGTCAGGGTCTCTCGAAAGACGCGCAAGACAACGCACGAAGGCCGATTGAGGTGCCGCTCATTCTAGTCGACAAGCGGCGGACCTATCCAATTGCAGTTCGCGATCTGCCGCGCGGGCCGAAGAGCCGCGGCTCGTGACAGGGAAGGTTAGGCGGCGGGATCAATCTGCAGGGCGTGGTGCGAGAGCCGTTCGTAGCCGTCGTCGGTCACCAGATAGTTGTGCTCGTAGCGCATGCCGCCGACGCCAGGCACGTACTGTCCGGGTTCGATCGCGATGATGTCTCCCGCGACGAGCGTGTCGGTGCTCTGCGGAACGAGGTAGGGCGGGTCGGGGTGGCCCAAGCCCAAACCGTGACCACTGTGCGTCCTGAAATTCTCCGCCAGATGCTGACGCTGGAAACTATCGCGCACGACAGCATCCAGATCGCGAGCTGCAACGCCTGCCCGCACGAGTTTCTCAGCCGCCGCCATCGCTTCGCGACATGCCTGGTGGAGCCGCGCCTGCTCAGTGCTGGGTTTGCCGCCGCAGATGAAGGTGTTGGCAAAGTCTCCGCGATAGCCGCCGACGATGACCGAGAAATCCAACAGGACCAGGTCGCCGGCTTCGATCACGCGATCGGTCGGGGGCCCGCCGACCTTTTCGCAACGGGGCCCGGAAACGAAGTCGCCGTACAGGCGCGCTTGCCGTCCGGCGGCCGACTGCACGACTTCTTCGATCAGCAGAAACACGTCGAGCTCGGACATACCCGGCTTCACGCGCTCGAGGGCTGCCGTGTGTCCGGCTGTCCCGGCGTCCATGGATTGTCGAATGAGTTCGAGCTCGTCGGCATCCTTGCTGCGCTTCAGTTCGTGAATCGCAGCATCGACGTTGGTTAGCTCGATCGTCCCGCGCGCTGCGCGCAGTCCTTCGACGATGCCGACGGGGACGTGGCTGGCTTCGACACCGATCCGCGCACCCGGGCAGCGCTGCATGCGCTCCAACACGCTGCTGATCAGCATCGCCTCGCGATGAGGCGCCGACTCCTGCCCGCGATACCAGACGGGCGTCACGACTTCGTCGACGTGCGTGTCTTCGGCGAATCGCTGCACGAGGTTATCGGCCACCAGAATGCTCGTGCCATCGGCTCCCAGAACGAGTATGGCGCCGGCATTGGTGGTGCGAAACTCGAAGGGCGACTGGTAGTAGCCGGCGAAGTACATCAGGTGCTGTGGATCGCGAATCACAATCCAGTCGGGCTGCGCGTCCAGCGCGCGCCAGAGCCGCTCTCGACGCCCGCGACACCCTTCAGCAGTCAGCATGATCCTGGCTCCGGCATCAATGGGTGGATGCAGCATCCAGCGCGCCGCGTTGCGAACGCGTGAATGCTGCCGGCGGCAAACAAGCTGCGCCGCGATTGTACTGCGCTGCCGCAGGGTCATCGACCCTGACGTGTCCAACTCGCGGAACCGTGCGTAAGATGTGGTGCGCGTCGCCTAGGGGGCCAATTCGCGGGCTGCGTTCATCACTTGCGGTGCGCTGACATGCACAAGGTCTTGATCATCGGCGGTGGCTTCGGCGGGCTTTACGCCGCCAAGTCGCTGCGGCGCGTGCCGGTGAGCGTACAACTCGTCGATCGTCGCAACTTCCATCTCTTTCAGCCTCTGTTGTATCAAGTGGCCACCGGAGGTCTTTCGCCGGCAAACATCGCGGCGCCGCTGCGCTCGGTTCTCAAGCGGCAGCGGAACGCCGAGGTGCTCTTGGGCAACGTCGTGGACATCGACGTTGAACGGCGCCGCGTGGTGCTCGCGCAGGGAGAGCTCGATTACGATTCATTGATTGTCGCTTCCGGCGCGCGGCACTGCTATTTCGGAAACGACAACTGGGAACCGCTGGCTCCCGGGTTAAAGACACTGGAAGACGCGACCGAAATGCGGCGGCGCGTCTTCCTCGCCTTTGAAGGCGCTGAGCTACAAACCGATCCGACGCGACGCGAGCCCTGGCTGACGTTTGTCGTCGTAGGCGGCGGTCCTACCGGAGTCGAACTTGCCGGCGCTCTGGGCGAGCTTGCGCATCACACGCTGCGCAACGACTTTCGCAACATCGACACGACTGCTGCTCGCGTGCTGCTGCTGGAAGGTGGCCCGCGCATCCTGCCTTCTTATCCCGAGAAGCTTTCTGAAAACGCCACCACAGCACTGACCGGGCTGGGCGTCACGGTCCGCACCGGGGTCATGGTTACCGACATCGCTCCGGGCTGGGTCGAAGCCCGCTCAAACGGTCAGGTCGAACGTATCCAATCGCGGACAATTCTCTGGGGGGCAGGCGTGCAAGCCTCGCGATTGGGGAACGTTCTGGCCGACCGCGCGCAGGCGCCGCTCGATCGCGTGGGCCGAGTGATTGTCGAGCCCGATTTGACGATTACAGGTCACCCCGAGATTTTCGTGATTGGTGACCTGGCCCACTTCGCCCACCAACCTCCCGATCTCTTGCCGGGGATCGCACCGGTCGCCATGCAGCAAGGTCGTTACGCTGCGCGTTTGATCGCGGCTCGCCTCGTAGGGCGAACCCTGCCGCCCTTTCACTATCGGCATCGCGGGAGCATGGCGACGATCGGTCGCGCGAAGGCCGTGGCGGACCTGGGCTGGGCCCGATTTGGCGGCTTTTTGGCCTGGCTGACATGGCTGTTCGTGCACGTGCTGTTCTTGATCGAGTTTCAGAATCGCCTGCTGGTGATGACCCAGTGGGCGTGGAGCTATATCACGCGAAACCGCGCAGCTCGCCTGATTACCGGCAGCCGGCTGTTGCCCGCCGGCGGCGATGATGTAGAGAGCGAGCGGCCGGTCACACTGGCCGACGACTAGTTGCCGCACCCGCGCGCCTTGCAAAGCCCCGGATCGTCGGCTACTTCTGAGCGCTTCATAGTCCGCCGAAGTCGCCTCAATCGGGAAGGTGATTGGGCCAAGGCACAGCCGCACAGCCGTTCAGCCGACGGGATCCGTAAACTATGCCGGAACAGACTGCCGAGAAGAACACCGCCACGAAGCGCATCTTGCTCGTCGACGATGACGCGGAAATCATCGAATCGATGCGCTACGCGCTGCAGTCCAAAGGCTACGAGATCCTGGTCGCCCGCGACGGAAACCAGGGCCTGGCTATGGCCGAGCGTGAGGATCCCGACCTCGTGATCCTCGATATGATGATGCCCAAGCGAAGCGGCTTTTTGGTGCTGGAGAAGCTCCGCCGCACGCGGGCGATGCCGATGCGGGTGATCATGATCACCGCCAATGAAGGCAGCCGGCACAAGGCCTACGCCGAGATGCTCGGCGTGGACGACTACATTCGCAAGCCGTTCGCCATGGATCGCTTGCTGGACGCGGTCGATCGACTGCTGCGGTAATGGCGGCTCTTCTGATCCTCGCAAGTCTCAAATTGAAAACAACTTAGAACAAGTGGTGGCATCCTGTCTGGGCGCCGTACCGACGACACCCCCCAAAGGGTCCAAATGGCGGGCTCGTGGCTTTCTGGCGCCATGAAACACCCCTGCAAACTCTTTTGCGCCTGACCGCCAGACTGCGGCAACAACAGCGTAAACCATTGCTATTTATAGCCTTGCCGGCCTGAGGCTGAAGAGCGCGGCGGGGTTTTCCGGCGAGGTCGATATTGCCGCCTGCTGAGTATCGGGCGATACTTATCTATGTAGGAGGAATAGGTAAGGCTGACGGGACGGATTCCGACGCATTGCTCCTCCATGGGGCAGTAAGGCTTGCCACCCTCAGACGCCTCGTTCTCCTCATCTGCTGCTCTTTTGCAACTTTCTCTCTGGTTGCACGTGGTTGGGTCGTTGCGTTCGCATCGTGGCAACGCGCATGCGCCGCGCCGATCTAGCTAACCAGCGTCACGAGCTGTGGCGTCAGGCAACCGCTCCGGCTGACCATCATTAGTGGTCGATGCTGCGCGCTCGCAATACCGGACAAAAGGGGGCAGGGGCCGAAAGAAGAAGCAACTGAAAGTGGACGACGAGCACTGACACATTGAGGCAGGCTACCGACGACCGCAGAGCACCGGTCACGCACATTTCGCCTTCGCCGCGTACGCGTGACCAAACACACATAGGGAGTTCCGACGATGGGTCAGGGACGTGAGATCATTTCGCTGATTGCTGAGCGGCAGGATATCGAGCAGTTCCGGCGCAAGAATTGGGAGGGTGGCTTCGAGGAATACCTCGAAATCGTCCGCCAAGATCCCCGCGTCACGCGCAACGCCTTCGAGCGGCTGTACGACATGGTGATGTCGTACGGCACCGAGACCTACGAGCAGGGGCGTGAACAGAAGCTCCGCTACCGGTTCTTCAGCGATCCCGACAACAATGGCGAAGATGCCGTGTTCGGGCTCGACGAGGCACTCGCGCACCTGGTGAACGCCTTCAAGAGCGCCGCCCAAGGCTATGGCATCGAGAAACGCGTGCTGCTGCTGCACGGGCCGGTGGGCAGCAGCAAGAGCACCATCGCGCGGCTGTTGAAGAAGGGGCTCGAGCGATATTCCGCCAGTGACGAAGGTGCCCTCTACACGTTGGGGTGGGTCGATCTCGATGATTCGAGCGTCGTCCACTGGTGCCCCATGCACGAGGAACCGCTGCATCTCATTCCCGAGCGTTTTCGGCCCGACGTGCAAGCGTCGCTCAACACGGGTCGCACTGCGGACGAATATCAGGTTTCCGTCCGCAATGAGTTGTGCCCGTTTTGTCGACACATCTATGCCGAGCGTTTGCGGGTTTACTCAGGCGACTGGACGCGCGTTTCGCAGGATGTGCGTGTGCGGCGACTGATTCTCAGCGAGAAAGACCGCATCGGCATCGGCACGTTTCAGCCCAAGGATGAAAAGAACCAGGACTCCACCGAGCTCACCGGCGACATCAACTACCGCAAGATCGCCGAGTACGGCAGCGACAGCGACCCGCGGGCGTTCAACTTCGACGGCGAGTTCAACGTCGCCAACCGCGGCATCGTGGAGTTCGTGGAAGTGCTGAAGCTTGACGTGGCGTTTCTTTACGACCTGCTGGGTGCCAGCCAGGAGCACAAGGTCAAGCCGAAAAAGTTTGCCCAGACCGACATCGACGAAGTGATTCTCGGTCACACGAACGAGCCCGAGTATCGACGACTACAGAGCAATGAGTTCATGGAGGCATTGCGCGATCGGACGGTGAAAATCGACATCCCGTATGTCACGCGGCTCGCTGATGAGATCCAGATCTACGAGAAGGACTACAACGCCGAGAAGGTGCGCGGCAAACACATCGCTCCGCACACGATCGAAATGGCCGCCATGTGGGCCGTGCTCACCCGCCTGGAAGAGCCCAAAAACGCCAGCCTGACGCTGTTGCAGAAGCTGAAACTCTACAACGGCAAGACGCTACCGGGCTTCACCGAGGACAATATCAAGGAGCTCCGCGAGCAGGCCGTGAGCGAGGGGATGCAGGGTATCTCGCCGCGTTACGTGCAGGACAAGATTTCCAATGCCCTGGTCGTGCATCCTGAGAGCACGAGCATCAACCCGTTCATGGTGCTCAACGAACTGGAAGGCGGGCTGAAGCATCACAGCCTGTTGACCTCCGACGACCTGCGGCAGCGGTATCGCGAGCTGCTCGGCGTCGTGAAGGAGGAGTACGAGAACGTGGTGAAAAATGAAGTGCAGCGCGCCATTGCCGCCGACGAAGACGCCTTGAAGCGACTGTGCGGCAACTACATCGACAACGTCAAAGCCTATACGCAGCGCGAGAAGGTGAAGAACAAGTTCACCGGACAGTACCAGGATCCCGACGAGCGGTTGATGCGCTCGATCGAGGAGAAGATCGACATCCCCGAGAGCCGGAAGGACGATTTCCGCCGCGAGATCATGAACTACATCGGCGCCCTGTCGATCGACGGCCGGACGTTCGACTACAAGACCAACGAACGACTGAACCGCGCGCTGGAGTTGAAGCTGTTCGAGGACCAAAAGGACACGATCAAGCTCACGAGCCTCGTGTCCAACGTGGTCGACGCCGAGACGCAGGCGAAGATCGATATCGTCAAGCAACGCTTGATCCGCGACTACGGCTACGACGATGAGAGCGCCACCGACGTACTCAACTACGTCGCCAGCATCTTCGCTCGCGGCGACGCAAAGGAGAGCGGCTAAACGCCCGGCGCCAACCATGGTCATGCGCATCGAGCGGGACCAATCCCGCTTCCGACAGATCGTTCGCGGCAAGATTCGACAGAATCTGCGCAAGTACGTCTCGCACGGCGAGATGATCGGGCGGCAGGGTCGCGACCTGATCAGCATCCCCATCCCACAGCTCGACGTGCCGCACTTCAAGTACGGCAAGAACGGCTCCGGCGGAGTCGGACAGGGCGAGGGCGAGGTCGGCACGCCAATTGGCAAAGGCGACGATGAGGGCGAAGGCACCGGGCAGGCGGGCAGCGATCCCGGCGCGCACATCCTCGAAGTCGAGGTGAGCCTGGAGGAGCTGGCCGAAATTCTGGGCGACGAACTCGAACTGCCCCGGATCGAACCCAAGGGCAAAGCCAACATCACCGAAGAGAAGGCGCGCTATACGGGCGTTCGTCGCACCGGCCCCGAATCGCTCAAGCACTTCCGGCGCACCTTCAAGCAGGCGCTGCGGCGACAACTGATCTCGCAGACCTACGACACCCGCGATCCGCGCGTGGTGCCGATTCGCGAAGACAAGCGTTACCGCTCGTGGAACACCGTGCCGCTGCCCGAGGCGAGCGCAGCGGTGATCTACATGATGGACGTCTCCGGCTCGATGACCGACGAGCAAAAGGAGATCGTGCGGATCGAGGCGTTCTGGATCGATACGTGGCTCAAGAGCCAGTACGACGGCGTCGAGATTCGCTACATCATCCACGATGCGGCCGCCAAGATGGTCGACGAGCACACCTTTTATCACACGCGCGAAAGCGGCGGCACGCGGATCAGTTCGGCCTACAAGGTGTGCGCCGAGGCAATCCAGCGCGAGTTCCCGCCCAGTGAGTGGAACATCTACTGCTTCCACTTCTCCGACGGCGACAACTGGGGCGAGGACAACGAGACCTGTTTCCGCCTGTTGAGTGACAAGATCATTCCCCACGTGAACTTGTTCTGTTACGGGCAGGTCGAAAGCCCCTATGGGAGCGGCGAGTTCATTCGCGCGCTGCGCGAAGGCATCGCCGACGAGACCGACAAGATCGTGCTTTCGGAAATTGAGGACAAAGAGGCAATCCTGGATTCCATCAAGCTCTTCCTGGGCAAGGGAAGGTAGCCGCCTTCGACGACTGGCTTACCTCTCGTTCCCGTTTCTACCGCGTTTGAGTGAACATGGCCCTGCATCGCTTTGCACCGCTGCCGCCTGATCTAGCCCAGATTCAAGGACAAATGGAAGAGCACGCGCGGAACAACGGCCTCGATTTTTTTTCCACCATTTTCGAAGTCGTCGATTGCGACCAACTCAACGAGATCGCCGCGCTGGGTGGTTTCCCGACGCGCTATCCCCATTGGCGATTCGGGATGGAGTACGAGCAACTCTCCAAGGGTTACGCCTACGGGCTGCAGAAGATTTACGAGTTGGTGATCAACAACGATCCCTGCTACGCCTACCTGCTCAAGTCCAATGCCATCACCGACCAGAAACTGGTGATGGCGCACGTCTACGGACACTGCGACTTCTTCAAGAACAATGCATGGTTCGGCCAGACCAATCGCAAGATGATGGACGAGATGGCCAACCACGGAAACCGGATTCGCCGCTACATGGACCGGCACGGAGTTGAGACCGTCGAGGAGTTCATCGATGCCTGCTTGAGTATCGAGGACTTGATCGACATCCACTCCCCCTTCATCCGCCGGCACGACGAGCCGAACCGCTATGACTTCTCTTCGGATGAAGACTCCGATCGGCCCGCCACCCCCGGGCGGTTCGACTCGAAAGAGTACATGGATCAGTTCGTGAATCCGCCAGCGGCGCTGGCCGCCGAAGCGCAGCGACTGGAAGAGGAACGCGAAGCGAGCGAACGTTTCCCTGCGGACCGCCGCCGCGACGTGATGCTGTTCGTGCTTCAGCATGCGCCGCTTCGTCCCTGGCAGCTCGACGTGCTCTCGATGCTGCGCGACGAGGCGTACTACTTCGCTCCGCAGGCGCAAACCAAGATCATGAACGAAGGGTGGGCCAGCTACTGGCACTCCACCATCATGACCCGCTACGGCCTCGATCCGGCCGACGTCATCCACTATTGCGACCACCATTCGGGCACGATGGCCACCAGCGCGGGCCGATTGAACCCCTACAAACTCGGCATCGAACTGTTTCGCGACATTGAAGATCGCTGGAACAGGGGTCGCTTTGGTCGCGACTACGAGGAGTGTGACGATCTGGTCGCCAAGCGCGACTGGGATACGAGTGCCGGGCAGGGGCGAGAGAAGATCTTCGAAGTGCGCCGCGTGCACAACGATCTGACGTTCATCGAGACATTTCTCACGCTGGAGTTCTGCCGCGAGCACAAGCTGTTCTCATTCGGCTACAACAACGACACCGACTACTACGAAATTGAGAGTCGCGAGTTTCCCAAGATCAAAGATCGCCTGCTGTTCAGCCTCACCAACCGCGGCCGCCCGATGATCAGCGTCGTGGACGGCAACTACAAGAACCGCGGCGAGCTCTACCTGGAGCACGAGTACAACGGCGTTGAGCTGCAGTTGGGCTACGCCCGCGACACGTTGACCAATCTCGAACGATTGTGGACCCGCCCGGTGCACATCGAGACGGTGCTGGGCGATGTGCCGACGGTGCTCTCGTACGACGGTCACGAACATAAGATCGAAAAACACAAGGTCGCCGCAGCCACGTGAGGCACATCCGGAGTGGGGGTTGCTGGCGTGGCGAGAGGGGCCGGATGTGCGGGACGGCGCAGTCACAACGTTGATTGCGAATAGCGCGCGGCAAAGCTGCACACGAGTAACTGTCATGACCGAAAACTGATCTAGGGACGCCCAACAAGTGGCCAACTTCCGGGCACCAAACCGCAGGCCCCGAGTACAATAGTAAAGACAGGTCTTTGGCGGATGAGCTGCACGTGTGTGTCGGCTCGACGAACGAAGTTTGGCGTCGCACTTCAGGAACGGGGTCGAGCCATGAGTCTCAAGAAAGCAGCAGACGTCGCGCTCTCCGCGCTCGCGCAGGGCAGCACGAGTCCTCAATCCATCGACGTGCGGGAAGGCAATCTGCACCTGACCTGCGAATTGGTGTCAGTCGACGCCGTGGGCTGCGCGTTCGAGCAACTCGCCGTCACCAGTCAGGCACTGAACGGGGCATCGCCTGATCGGCTCAAGCAAATCGGGCAAGAGCTCTCAGCCCGGCTGACCTACCTGTTGGAGCCGATCAGCCCCATCGAGATCGACGCGGAAGGCTGTCACCTGCAGCTCCGCTCACAACCTCCCAGTCGCGACGACGACGGCACGAAGTACTACGAGCTGCTCGTCTCGCACGACGGGACGATTCGCCTCTCGCGTTACGCCAAGACGTCGGCGGCCCAGCGGCAGATCATTCCCGCCCAGGTGACCCGCGAAGTGTGGTTGCGTCTGGTCGACGACTTTGCGGCTGTCGCGGAGTCGAGCTAGCGCAACGCCCTGTTGTGACGACTCGCTCCTGCCGTCCCGCGGACCTTGGTCTTGGTACGCGTGTGTACCCATTCAGGGTCCATTATCGGCGCTGCGGCTGATTGTTATGATGGGCGTACTCACGACGTTTTCCGGTCGCCCATTCCCATGGAGCGCACAACGCAATGGGCCAGCAGGCATCGCCCGAGATCTCTCTCGCCCCCAGTGAAGGTTGGCACTGCACGCACAGCTTCTATCGATTCGACCACACCCGGCTGAGGGAACTCTCTAGCGACGCACGTCTTGCCGGCTGCCACGAGCTGGCGGCAGCACTCGATAGCGGCTCGCCCGATGCGCCGGCGCGGCTGCAAACGTCGGTCGTCTCGGGTCATAAAGGCGATCTGGCGGTGATGGCCCTGGATGCCGATCCTCTGAAAGTGGACAGCGTGCACCAGCGGCTGATGGCGTCGGGGCTCGGCCGCGCGCTGGAACCGACGTACTCATTCGTATCGATCACCGAGGTGTCGGAGTACGTGCCGTCGGTCGAGCAGTACGGCCAGCGACTGGTGGCTGAAGGGGAAGACCCCGACGGCGCGGCCTATCAGGCCAAGCTCAAAGCTTACGCTGGCCGCGAAGAAGCGATGCGTCGGCAGCGGCTGTTCCCCGATTTGCCGACCTGGCCGGCCACATGCTTCTATCCGATGAACAAGATGCGCCAGCCCGGCGCCAACTGGTTCACGCTGCCCTTCGAGGAGCGCAATGAGCTGATGGCCGAACACGGCCGCACGGGAATGACCTTTGGAGGTCGTGTCACGCAATTGATCACGGTGGCCTTGGGGCTCGACGACTGGGAGTGGGGCGTCACGCTGTGGGCCAAGAACCCGGAGTTTCTGAAAGACATTGTCTATCGCATGCGGTTCGACGAGGCGAGCGCCAAGTACGCTGAGTTCGGGCCGTTCTACGTCAGCTACCTCAGCACGCCGGCCGAAGCGCTCGTGCACTGCCGCGTGGCGACTGCGGATGAATTGGGCAGCAGCACTGCCTGATCCTGAGCAGACCCGGTGATCTTCCAGGTCGCCAGCCGAAGCTACTCAAAGACCGGCACCAGGCGTACCCAGACTCGGGTGCCCAGCGGGGGAATGCGCTCGGTGAAGGCCTGGAACATCAGGGCTTCGTTGGCTTGCGAGCTTTCGATGGGGATATCCAGCATGGCGCTGTGGAAATTGGCGACACAAATCAGATCGCCATCTTCGGCCAGATAGTACGTCTGCCCGCCAACCTCATCTTCCCAGAAGGCGCTGCCGCCGAAGACCCAGTGCGAGCCCATCTGCTCGCCGGACTGCACGTTCTGAATCCATTCCTGCGCAGTCGCTGTCCAAACCTCACCCGTTTCCGGATCCGCCCATTCCAGCAGCACGTCGATGCGGGTGCCTGAAGCGGGCCGATACTCGGGGCGAAACTGAACGGGCGACCCGGGCTCGGCCCCCACGGCGAGCAGTCCTGTGTGGATGGTCTGAGCCTTCGCAGCGACCGCCACGATGGCCTCGTGTTCCTTCGTCTTCTCGAGGCAGGCGAATAACTCGAGCGGTCCATCGCGCAGCACGACCTGCGTGCCCAAGACTACGTGCTTCTTATCCCGGTCGATCCAGACGTCCTGGCCGGGCACCAAGCGCAGCAGTGGCTGCGAGCCGTCTTCGACGGGAGGCCGCGCGTCGGCCACGGCCGGCCCATCGGATGACGCGTCCGCATCGCTGGTTTGTTGCGAAGCGTCTGCCGGTCCCGCCTGCCCATTCGCAGACGTCTCCGCCTCGGCTCGATCAGCGAACGGGTCTGGCTCTTCTGTTTCCGACTGGTCAGCGGGCACGTCGGATTCGGTGGGTTCCGGCTGTGTCGTCGCCGAATCGTTGGCAGGCGTTTCGCCGGCGTCGTCTGTCGACATCGTCTCCGAATTTGGATCGCCGGGTACTTCATCGGGCGATGGCGTCGCGTCATCGGTTGAGCCAGGAGCGCTTTGATCGGAACCGACTTCGGGCGGCGCTGTTGCCGAGTTGCATCCTGCGATGAGTGCCCCACACATGATCGTGATCAAGGCGCAGCCGAGAGCGGCGCTGCTCAGCTTCCAATTTGTTTTCATGAGTGGCGTGCCTGGTCTTGAGCTGAAGGGGGCAGTCAGAATCTCGTCGAACTGTTAAGATAATGGCTCTTCAGGTTCGTCGACAAATGATTTGCGGCCCACTCTGCCGCGCCGGTAGGGACATGGGCGCCAAGGAACGTTGAACGCAAGGAAGGTTATGGCCACACAACTACGTGCTGCGGCACAGGAGCACCTTCAGCAACCCTCAAATCATAACGGTCCCTGGGGCGGTCGCTTTGCCTGGCACAAGTCGGCCCCACGAGCGGTTCGCCGCGCGAAAGCGTGGGACGATTCCACCCAGGGCTGGGAAGCTTGGCGCGAACACCTGGCCCAGCGCGATGATTCCCGGTCGCTGCCAGCTCTGCTTGGGGTGACCCGCACGCCTTTACTCTGGTGCCCTCCGCAGGTGGTCCATACGGGCCCTTCCTCCAAACTGATCGAGTCGCTCGCCCGCTTGGAGCGGGGGCAATCTGTTTCGCGGCCTCAGTTGCGGCAGTGGGTACGCGACTATCTCGATTCGGTTGAGCCGGCGTTCGACCCATCGGCGGCACTCGAAGCGCTCGCCTGGTGTCACGCCTTGCCGGCACTCTGCAACCAACTGCCTGCGGACGTGTGGTGGGCGCTCGCCTGCTGCCTGGAAGATCTCGCCGAACGAGCATCCGCGGCCTGTTCGATCGAAGACAATCCCCTGGGGCAACAACTGCTGGCGGGCGAATTGCCGCTCGCGCTCGCGTTCGTCGTACCGGAGATCGAAAACTGCCGACGATTGGCACGTGCTGGCCGCACCGCGATCGGACTGGGACTCGACGAATTGCTCGACGGTGAAGGTGTCCCGCGGGCCGCGTGTCTCGAACATTTTCGGCCGCTGTTGGCCTGCTGGACGCGCTCGCTGGCGATGGCGCCTCGGCTCAACTGGGGACGCGTCAAAGACAACGCTGAGGCGCATTTCGCGTCTGCTGTTCGTGAAGCCATACGAATGTGCCGCGCGGACGGCAAGCAACCACTGGTCGCCGGCACGAGCGGAGCGTGGTGCCCCGAACTGTTCAGTGCCGCGTTGGCCTTGGCCGACGACGCGCGTCTGAAACGCCTGGCCGCAATCGCCACGCCACTGGGCAAATCGAACGGACGTGCATCGCGGCCGGTGCGATCACCGGCGCCAGCCGATAACTCGGAGTGGGCTGGCTTGAGCGTTTTGCGCCCGACGTGGCGCGCCAGCGACGGGCTGCTGATGGTCGACTCGTCGCGCGACGTGGTGCGGCATGAGCTGTCCGTCGGGCGGCGGGCCTTGTGGTCCGGCGCATGGACGCTGGAAGTTACACGCGATGGACACTGGCTGGTACCGACGCGCCCCTGGGAAGTCTCCTGTTGGGAGTCCGACGAGGACGTCGACTACTTGGAACTGCAAAGCGAACTAGACCAAGACACGCTCGTCGAGAGGCACATCGTTTACGCGCGCCAAGACCGATTCGTGCTGCTGGCCGATGCCATTCATAGTCGAGAGGCGGCCGAGTGGAATTACCTGTCGCGACTGCCACTGGCCGACGACCTGGCCTGCCAGGCATCCGACGCAGCGCGCGAGCTCTACCTGGCGGGCAAGAAACGCCGGGCGGCGGTCCTTCCCTTGGGGCTTCCCGAATGGCGACGCGACGCCCGCTTCGGCGAGCTGTCGATGACCCAGACGGGGCTCGAACTGCGTCAGCGTGCCCAGGGCAGAGGTTTGTTTGCGCCCTTGTTCATCGATCTCGATCGTCGCCGCCTGAGCCAGGCGCTCACCTGGCGGCAACTCACGGTGGGCGAAGATCGACAGCCGGTGCCGCCGGACTGCGCCGTCGGCTATCGTGTCCAGGTCGGGCGCCGGCAGTGGTTGCTGTACCGCTCGTTGGACGCCTGCGGCAGCCGTACGGTGCTGGGAGCCAACCTGGTGAGCGAGTTCTTCTTGGCTCGATTCGATCCCGATGGCACGGCGTCGACGATGATCGAGATCGACTGATCGCGCGCCAAGTGTTTTGGTTATGGACCGCCAGGTACACAGTCGCCTGCATGCCAATCTCCAGCGGGTGCAAGAGCGGATTGCCGCCGCGGCGCAGCGCGCGGGACGAAGCGGCGAAGATGTCCGACTCATCGCAGTCACTAAGTATGTAGCGCCACAACTGGCCGCTGCGCTCATCGAACTGGGGTGCGACATGCTGGGTGAGAGCCGGCCCCAGGAGCTGTGGAACAAGGCGGCTGCGCTGGCCGACCGGACGGTTCACTGGCACTTGGTTGGCCACTTGCAGCGCAATAAGGTGCGCCGCACGGTGCCGTTGGTCACGATGATCCACTCGCTCGACCGGCTCAGCCTGGCACGCGAGCTGGACAAGGCGGCGCGGGAGGCGAATCGCCCGCTCGAAGTTCTGGTCGAAGTCAATATCTCGGGCGAATCCGCGAAGCACGGTTGTGCCCCCGACGAACTGGAAGGGCTGCTCGCCGAGTTTGCCCCGCTGGACCATCTACGGATACGCGGACTGATGACGATGGCCCATCGCACAGGTGGCGCGGACGTCGCACGCCGAGACTTCGCCGCGCTACGAGGGCTCGCTGAAAAGATGCAGTCACGCTGCCCGCCTAACGCGCTGCTTGTGGAACTCTCGATGGGCATGAGCAACGACTTCGAGGCGGCCATCGAACAGGGGGCCACAATGGTGCGAATTGGTTCCATCCTGTTTGAAGGAGTCTCCGAGGGTTGACGCATTGTGGGGCGGTTGTCCGAGTGCGCGCCTCGCCGATCAATGTTCGTGAATCGGTAGTCGAAGTCGTTTCAGGCGTGAACGCACGGGCTGAGTAACTGTTCCTCTGAAAAGTCGCACCAGCAGAGCGCAGCGTGTGTGCAAGAGACAATTACGTACGGCGCGTGAATCCTAACTTCCACTGGCCGGGTACAGGTCTTCAACGTCGCGCGGCGTTGTGTCGCAGCGCGACGGTCGCTCGCCGGGGTGAGCCGTGCATTGCGGGGGCGGAAGCGAGTCCAGCGTCGTCTCCGGCCGCGCGATCGCTAGAGACCCTCCGCCGGTCGCCGTTTCGGCGAGCTGTGACCGCCACTGAGCCCCAGCCAACCTTGACGATTCACGGGGCGCGAAATACTCTTCTTTGATTAGCCAGCTAACAATCGATTGGCGACCGAATACCCCGAATGGTGGGTGAAGCGAATATGCGAGTAGGCGTGCGCGGCGGCACCCTGGTGGGACTTCTGCTGGTCACGATCAGCGCGGTGATCGTGATGATCACCATCGGCACCGGCAGGTTGAAGCTGTTGGGCGACGTGCAGCCACCGCCCTCGGACACGCTGGTCGCCAGCAAGGCTGTCGTCTCGATTCTTGACGTGACGGCCGAGCGCGTGGAATTGGTCGAGTCGTACCACGGCATCATCCAGCCTCTGGAGCAGCATACGCTCGCGTTCGAAGTTCCAGGATTGCTCAAGCGGCTGGGTACGAACGACGAAGGCCAGCCATTGGATGTCGGCGACCGCGTTCGAGCCGGGCAAGAGCTGGCGGCGCTGGACCAGAAACGACTGCAATCGCAACTGAAAGAGGCCCGCGCGCGGCTCGAGTTGGCCCAGTACGACTTGCAGCAGTACGACCAGATTCGTGCCACCAACCCACGTGCACTCAGCGAGCAGCAATACCAACAAGCAGTTACCACCTCGGTCGAAGCCGAGGCGATGCACGAGATCGCCGTCCGCAATCTGGAAGACGCCACGCTGGTTTCGCCCGTCGATGCCGTCATCTCGGCCCGGCATGTGAACGTCGGCGCTTCGATCAACATGCACCAGCCGGTGTTCGAGCTACTCGAAGTCGACGACGTGCTGCTGGTCGCCGGCATCCCCGAATCGCGCGTGCGCGAAATCGAAGTCGGACAGCCAGCACACGCCCATTTGCTGGCCAAAGATCCCTTCGGTCGGCCGCGGCCGCCGGTTCAGGGCATCGTGCATCAAGTGGCGGAGGCCGCCGACGAGCGGGGGCTGTTCGAGGTCGAGGTGCGGCTGCCGAATCCGGCGGGTGATCTCCGGCCGGGGATGGTCGCCCGTGCGGACATCGTGATTGACACCGTCGAAGCCTTTCGCCTTCCGGTCGAAGCCGCGGTGGTGCGGGATGGCGATTCGTTGTTGTACTACGTTGACGAGCAGGCCAAGGCGCGTCGTTTTGAGCTCGGTCCCACGCGCGAGCAGGAGGGCGATTTGATCGTCCTCGATTTGCCCCCCGAACAGCGCCGGGTCGTCATCGACGGCCAACATCGACTCGTTGACGGCCGCGATGTCGAAATCTACGACGCCGCAACCGCCGTGGCCGACTCCCCGGGTGCCAACGCGGCCGCGACCACGGCGACTACGGCCCGCGATACAGTGATCGCCGAATAATTCGACGAGCCGAGATCGAGACTTCCCATGCGCGCCAGCCGTGCCGCTATCGACCGCCCGCGCATCGTCATCGTTTCGACTTTGCTGCTGCTGGTGCTGGCGGGCTACGCTACGACACGAATTCCGGTGCAACGTGCCCCCGCGATTACAACGGCCATCGTACTGGTGGCCGTCCCCTACCCCGGCTCGAAACCGACGGAAGTCGAAGAGCAGATCACGCGCAAGATCGAAGATGCACTGCAGTCGCTCAACAACGTCGACTTCATCTCCTCGACCAGTCTGCGCGGATCAAGCGTCACGCAGATCATGTTCGTCGATGATGTTCCGGCCGAGCAGGCCCGCGCGGACGTCGAACATCTCGTCAATCAGATTCGCAATCAATTGCCGGCCGGCCGCGAGGTGCAGCCGAACATCACGACGATCGATTTCGACAGCGCTCCGATCATGCTCGTCAATCTGACCGGGCCCACGGGCTTCGACGAGCGGACGCTGAAGACGATTGCCGAAGACGTGAAAAAGGAACTCGACACGATTCCAGGGGTCGCCAACACTCAGTTGTTCGGCGGCCGCGAACGGGAGTTTCACGTCAACGTCAACCCGGATCTGCTGGCCCAATACGGCATTTCGATCAGCGATGTCCGCGACGCGCTGATGGCGTTTCACTCGCGCACACCGGGCGGCAGCCTCAACTCATCGGGCGTCGACTATCAGGTGCGCATCGAGGGCAAGTTCAACACGCTCAACGATATTCGTCGCGCGGTCGTCGCCGAGCGCGACGGGCGGCTGATTCAAGTGCAGGACGTCGCCGACGTCAAGGACACCTTTCGGCGACGCCTGACCTACGCCCAAATCGACGGGCGCGATTCAGCCACGATTGTGGTCAACAAAGAGTCCGACATTAACTCGCTGGCCACGTCGACCGAGATCAAACGCCGAGTGGCGGAGATTCAGGAGCAGTATCCCCACATCGTCTTCTCGACGACGCGGGACGTCTCCAGCGACATCCGGCTGATGTTTCAGGTGCTCGGCTCCAGCGCCATTTTCGGCGGCATGTTGGTGCTCATCATTCTGGCCTGGAGCATGGGACTGCGGATCTCGACGCTCGTGCTGATGGCCATTCCGGTGAGCACGGCCTTCGCCTTGATCTTCCTCTACGCGGCAGACATCCCGCTCTCGAACATGGCCATCTTTGCCTACATCCTAGTGCTGGGCATGGTTGTGGACGGAGCGATCATCGTGGCTGAGAACATTCACCGCCACGTCGAACTGGGCAAAGATCCCATCGAAGCCGCCAAAATCGGGATCGATGAGGTCGGCATCCCCGTCATCGCGGCCGACTTGACGACGGTTGCGGCCTTTCTGCCGATGCTGCTGGTGTCGGGCATCATGGGCGATTTCATGGGTACGCTGCCCAAGGTGGTCAGCGTCTCGCTGTTGGGCTCTGTGCTGGTCGATCACTTCCTGCTACCGGTCGTCGCCGCCCGCATGTATCGCAAGCAAGGGGCGGCAACCGCTGAGGCGCGCCCGCAACGGCGCACCGGCTTCGTCACGCGCCAGTATCTGCGCGTGCTAGAGTTCGCACTCGCCCATCGCTGGGTTGTCGTCACATGCAGTTTGCTGGGCATCGTCTGGTCCGGGGCGATGCTGCGGTACGGCTTCATCGGGTTGATCTTCTTTCCAGCCAGCGATCGCGGACAGTTTGAGATCAATGTCGAGATGCCTCTGGGGTACAGCATCGAACAAACTGCTGCCGCCACGGAGACGGTCGTCGAGCCTCTGTACGACCTGTTCGAGACGGGTGAGCTACGCCATTTTGTCACTGCGCTAGGATCATCGAGCGCGCTTGCGTCGCGGCTCGAAGGCGATCCGGCGATGGGACCGGAATTCGGCAAGGTGATGGTGGAACTGTACCCGCCCACCGAACGCAGCCGGCACGAGAAGGAGATCATCACGGAGCTGCGTGAACGGATCAAACCGATTCCGGGGCTCCAGTACCGCATCCAGGAAATTGAAGAAGGCCCGCCCGGCGGCGCGCCCGTCGCTGTGCGACTGAGCGGCGATGACCTCGAACAACTCGGCCGGCTCAGCCGGGACATCGTGACGCGATTGACCAACGTGCCGGGGACAGTCCAAGTTCGCTCCGACTATCGCCCTGACACTCCCGAGCTGATTGTCGAGCCGCGGGAAGGCGTCGTGGGCTTATACGGGATGACCGACGCCATGGTGAACATGGCCGTCACGACGGCCGTGCTGGGCGATACGACGATCGAACTGGCGCAGGACGATGAAGACGTCACCTTGCGATTGCAAGCGCTGCCGGAGTATCAGCGCTATCCCAGCGACGTGCGACGGCTGATGATCACCAGCCCCGGCGGGCGACAAGCAACCGTAGATGAACTGGCCGAAACCGAGCGCTCGACGGGATTGTTCGCCATCAACCGCCGCGACCGGGAGCGAGCCGTCGTCGTAGCTTCCGATCTCGATGAAACGATGGACGTGATTCCGGACGACATCTTCAAGGTGCTGACCAACACGATTCTGCCCGAGACCGGCTTCCGTCAGGTTAGTGGAAGCAAGATTGCCTTCATCGGCCGAGCGGGTACACAAGCCGACGGCGTGCGCGCTGAGTTCACCGGCGAAAACGAGGAACGCGATAAGGGCATCTCCGAGCTGCGATGGTCGATGCTGGTGGCCGTGGTTTTGATTTCCGGCATTCTGGTCATTCAGTTCAACAGTTTCCGCCAGGCTTTCGTGGTGATTGCCACGGTGCCGATTAGCTTCGTGGGCGTCGTGCTCGGGCTCTGGCTGTGCGATTTCAATTTCTCGCTGGCGGCCTTCATAGGCCTGGTGAGCTTGACAGGCATTGTGGTCAATGACGCCATCGTGCTGGTCGACTTTGCCAACCAAGAACGCCGCAAGGGGCTCTTCGTCCGCAGCGCGCTGTTAGAAGCGGGCCGCAACCGGCTGCGGGCCGTGTACCTGACGACCGCCACGACGGCCGGCGGCCTGCTGCCAATGCTCTTGAATCTCTCGGGCGGTGGCGAGTTTTGGCAGCCGCTCACCGGCGCCATCGTCTTCGGACTGATATTGGCCTCGGTGCTCACGCTGATCGTGATTCCCGTGTGCTACAGCCTGGTGCACAACTGGACCGACCGTCGCCAACTGGCAGCGCTTGGCATCCGCCGCTCGTAGTCGGGGCGAGCTCAGCGAATCTGGTGCCCACATCTACTCTCGACGGGCAACTGCACTGTGGCCGTTGGCAGTACCAACTTCAGCCCCGAGGCTTGGGCATTCCTGCAGTGCGGCAAGCCACCTGGGATTGGTATCGCAACCGATTGCGCATCAAAGACTTGCAGCGGACGACGAGGCACGTTGTGCGACGTCAACCAGAAAAACACAGACTTTTTCACGCATTTCATTGGACATACTTGGCATGGCCAGCTAACAAGGGGACTCAAGCTCCCCCGGAGGGAAGGGGCCGGGGGGAGTTCGCCCAGGAAGGGGGACCATTCACGAAGCAGGGTAAAACCTGGGTACAGGGGCACGCTAATGAGTTACTGGTCCAGAGTTACTCTGGGACTTCTCGTCAACATTATTCTCTTCGCGAGCGGCGCGGCCGCCGCGCCTATCACGATTGACTGGTCGACCGAGGACGACCTCACCACGCCGTTGGTCAACGGCCAGTCGGTGAGCACGTTCGTCGATCAACAGCCGACCGACACCGTCTTCGAGTTCGGCAACCTCTTCAATCTGAGTACGAACCAGTTTGGTTCCGATGGCCATCTGGGCGCTGCCATCTTCGACTCGACGCCAAACGGCCCCAACGACGACGGGGGCGTGCAGCCGGTTGCCGAAGACCCCGATCTACTGGTCGACCGCGGCAACATTCTCATTTTGCAGAACGACGATAGCCCAGGCTCCAGCATCGACCCGACGTTCGGGCTCATCTTCGACGTGCCAAACGACGAAAGAAGTGCAGACGATGACGGCAGCTTGGTGCTCGACTTTCTCGTGCCCGTGGAACTCGAGTCGATCGTGCTCGTCGACATCAACGGCGGCGTGAACGTGATCGTGACGATGGTCGACGGCGACGGCCGCGAACGCGTGTACGACGTGCCCCAGAAGTGGACCAACGACGTCACAGTCGCCCCCGTCGGCTTCGACACGTTGATGCTCAATACACTCGCACCGCAGGACGGCGAAGGGTCGGGCGGTGATGCGACTGCCACTGAAGATCCGGGGTTCAATCCGCTGGATGTCCACCAACTCGAAGTTGCATTTCTGGCGAATCCGGGGACGTCATCAGGGGGCATCGACGACATCGTCTTCACCGTCGTGCCTGAGCCATCGACATGGGCTCTCTCGGTGATCGGCGCCGCCTTCTTCTGCGGTCTCGTGAAGCGCCGTCGCCGATTCGCCTGACGCTGCCATTCATGGCAGCCAGATGGGAATCGCAAAGAAGCGCGTTGGCCGAGCAGCCGGACGTCACTCGTCGTCGAAGCGAATATCGAGAATCTCGAACCGCGTCGTCCCGGCGGGAACTTCGATCTCGACGCTGTCGCCCACCTTGCGATTGACAAGACCTTGCGCCAGCGGACTGCTGATGAGTATCCGCCCGGCGTCGTAGTCCTCTTCACCCGCACCCACGAGGGTGAATTCTTCGGTGTCGCCGAAGTCGAGGTCTTTGACGACGACTGTCGTGCCGAACGTCACGCAGTCCTTGGGGAGCTTGCTGGTGTCGATGATTTCCGCGTTCGCCAGCTTCGAGCGGAGCGTGTCGATCTTGGCTTGCAACAACCCCTGCGTCTCTCGCGCGCCGTGGTACTCCGCATTCTCGCTCAAGTCGCCTTCGGCGCGGGCATTGGCAATCCGTTGCGTGACCTCTTCCATCTCAACGTTTTCGAGATGCTCGATCTCTTTCTTGAGCTTGTCGTAGCCTTTCCGGGTCATGGGAATCCGGTCGGACATAGAGCACCTCATGCATTCTCAAAAACAGAAAACCGGCCTCCCCCGCAGGCAGGCCGGTCGTGGCATTTTGTAGTACCAGTCGCGAGGTGTAAATACCACCGAGTCGGTGACCTACAGTACAGTGGATGGTGAACGTCGTGTCAGCGCCGATGCGACAACCGCCATCCGACCGTCAGTCGCGCTTGCCGGGAATCATGCTTTCGGAAGGGTACAACAGTCGACCACAGCTCTTGCAGAAGACGGGACGGTTGAGGCACAGCTCGTTGAGCATGTTGGGTGTTACCTTCTGGTAGCAGCCGCCGCAGACTTCATCTTCGACACACGCCATGGCGTCCGAGCCCTTGGATTTGACGATCCGCTGATAGGCATCTTGCAGGTCCTTCGGCAACTCGGACTCGGCCGTCTGCAGCTCTTTTTGCAACCGTTCGACGTCGCGCTCGAGTAGCTCGTTTTGTTCGCTGATTGCACGTTCGGACTTGGCCAACTCTTCTTGGCCTTTTTCGACCTTTTGTCGCGCTTCGCGAACGGCGACGTCGAGTTCGTCGATTTTTTCCAGCGCTTCGAGGATTTCGTCTTGCAGGACGCTGCCCGCCATGCGGTCCGCAGCGATCTGTTCCTGCAGCGCCTGGAATTCGCGGTTGGTGCTGGCGCTGTTGAGCTTGTTCTCCAACTCGCGAATCTTGTCCTCGCCGCTGCGGAGTTGAAGCTGCTTCTGGTCGACGCGCATTTTCGTCGACTTGGCATCCTCTTCGGCCTGCTCGAGTCCACTTGTCAGCCGCGCCACATTATCGCGATGGGCTTTGATTTGGCGCGGGCCGCGGGCCATGCGATCGCGCAGGTCGCGCAATTGCTGATGGATGCGATGCAGGTCGCGGAGCGCTCCCGGGGCGTGCGTCATATGCGGCCAAACTCCTTGCCAGTGCCGATTGCCAATCTCATAGCGGAGTATACCAAAAAAAATCGCCGGCCCCGGGGCCGGCGATGTGCCGTCAGCCTGCGATGCCTTCTATGAAGCCTTCTAGTTGCTTGCTCCGCACAGGATGCTGCAACTTGCGGACGGCTTTGGCTTCGATCTGCCGAACCCGCTCGCGGGTAACCTTGAAGATCCGGCCCACCTCTTCCAGCGTATAGGTGTAGCCGTCGCCCAATCCGTATCGCAACCGGATGATCTCCCGCTCGCGGTACGTGAGCGTCTTCAGCAGATTCTCGATCCGCTCGCGCAAGAGCCCCTGTGCCGCCGAGCGGATCGGGTTGTCGCTGGCGGTGTCCTCGATGAACTCGCCGAAGGAACTGTCCTCGCCCTCGCCCACGGGCCGGTCGAGACTCACCGGATGCCGCCCGATGCTCAGCACGCGACGCGTCTCATCGGTCGTCAAGTCTGCGGCGCGCGCGGTTTCCTCGGTCGTGGGCTCGCGACCCAATTCCTGCTGCAGGCGTTTCGCCACGTTACGCAACTTCGAGAGGACCTCGATCATGTGCACCGGAATGCGAATCGTCCGCGCCTGATCGGCAATGGCCCGCGTGATGGCCTGACGAATCCACCACGTGGCGTAGGTCGAAAACTTGAAGCCACGCCGATATTCGTACTTGTCGACGGCACGCATCAGGCCCGTGTTGCCTTCCTGTATGAGGTCCAGGAAGCTGAGCCCGCGATTGCGATACTTCTTGGCGATGGAGACGACGAGCCGCAGATTGCCTCCGGACAGCTCGCGCTTAGCACGTTCGTAGTCGACGAACTGCCGCCCGATGAGCTGACATCGCCGGCGCAGCGAAGAGGGGCTCTCCTGCGTTTCCAGCATCAGGTCGCGCAGCTGTTTGCGCAGGTTGGCCCGCTCATCTTTGGCGGCCGTGTTGTCGGCCAGGGCATCGATGCGCCGTTTCAGCGAGACCATCTCGCGGGCCATTTCCTCCAGACGCTGCATGAGCGGCTGCACGCGCCGCGTCCGCAGGCTGAGTTCTTCAACAAGCACCAGCGCCTTCTGACGGCGGTGGCGAAAGCGACGCAGGGCCGCAGCACGGTCCCGGCGGTCGATACGACGGATCATCTGGCGAAAATCGCCGCGATTGCCCGCCAACAGATGGTCCAACGTCCGCAGATTGTGCGGCATGCGGGCCTGAATCTGCTCTTTCGTCAACCGCTCGGTGAGCGAGACCTTGATCGTGCGATCGAACGGCAACGCTCCGGCGTGCACTTTGCGAAGCGTTTCGACGGTTTGCTGCATGGCATAGGCACAGCCCAGCACGCTGCGGCGAAAGCGTTTGCGGGTGACTTCGATCTTTTTGGCCAGCGCGATTTCCTCTTCGCGGGCCAAGAGTGGGATCTCAGCCATCTGCGTGAGATACATCCGCACGGGATCTTCGTTCCAGCGCACCGGCTCATCGAGCAAGGCACTGCGAGCGGGCTCCGCCTCGCGCTGCTGCGGGAACTCTGTCTCGGCCTCATTGTCGTCGAACGCATCTGCGACCACCTCGGACCCAAGCCCCGAGGAAGCGTCGACCTGTTCGGTCTCCGGAGCCTCTTCGACGAGCTCAATGCCTTGCTCTTCGATGGCCACGAGCATGGCATCCAGCTTCTCGGGGTCGACGGCATCGTTGGGCAGGTATTCGTTCACCTGATCATAAGTGAGATACCCTTGCGTTTTTCCGCGCTCAAGCAGCGACTGAAGCTCCGTGTCCAAGTAATCCACCTCGCACTCCTCCTCGGCGAATCACGCGCCAAGCGGGATAGTAAGGCCTGCACCGTGCGGTCGCGGTGAAGACCAACCCGACGACGTCCGACCCCTCCATGAGTCAGTTGATGCGTCGCCGGGCTCGTTGTTGCTCAATCATTTGTCGCAGAATCTCTTTTTCCTCTTCTGGATCAACATCTCCACCATCGAGCCGGCGGCGATGATCCTCGTTCCAGCGGTCGAGCTGCCTCTGTTCGTAGCGCTCGACCAGCGCCTCCCACGTTCGCTCGACGGCATCGCCGCCATGTTCCTTCTGCTGCGCGCTCTCATCTAAATCGACGAGAAACGACTTGAGCTCAGGATCCTCGTATTCCAACATCAAACGATCGAACGTGGGCTCGACGCCTGCGTCCTGCAACCGGCAGCACGTGGCGTAGACGTCTTGCGCACGATCGGCCGTGAAGTGGCCAGCATCGATCCGTTGACGTGTGGCCGCCAAAAGATCTGGACGACGCACAAGAATCTCGACGAGTTCGCGCTGCCAGGGATCCTCGCGCCGCGGCTGTTCCGTGTTTCCAGTCGGTTCGTCGGTGCCCATCTTGCGTCGGCGGCCAGATCGCCGCAAGTCGGCCAGCCGCGCTCGCAGCGCATCTTCGGGCACGCCGCAGAGCATCGTCAGACGGTGCAGCACCTGTTCTTCCCGCAATCGGGCCGCCGAGTTCGTCACGGTGGCTTCGCGCGAGACCTTGGCCATCGTGCCCAGCACGTCTTCGGCCGCTCGGTTCAACTCGTGGGGACCCGGCTCGCCACTGAGCCGGCCGTGGACGATCTGCACTTTGTGCTCCAGCGCATCTACCGATGATTCAATAAGTTCGGCCAGGGCCGCACGTCCATGGGACGCAAGAAACTCGCACGGATCGGCAGCTTCAGGCAAGGTCAATATGCGCAGGTCGAGCGGTTCGGAAACGAAGACTTCGAGAATCTCATTGGCACGACGCTTGCCTGCCTCATCTCCATCGAGCAGCAACACGATTCGATCGGCCAGCCCGCGCAGTTGCGGCAGGTGGCCGCGTCCGAAGGCCGTGCCCAGCACGGCCACCGTGTTCTCGAATCCGAATTGGTGGGCGGCCATGCAGTCGGTGTAGCCCTCGACAATCAACGCCGCCCGGCTACGAGCGATAGCGTCGCGGGCACGATCGAGCCCGTAGAGCGTATTGCGCTTGACGAACAGCGGCGTCTCGGTCGAGTTGACGTACTTGGGTGACTTCTCGTCTTCAAACTCCGGCAGGATGCGCCCACCCAATGCGATGGGGCGACGCCGTGTGTCGCGAATGGGGAAGATCAGGCGGCCGCGAAAGCAGTCGTAGTGTCCGCTGCCCGACTGGCGCGGGCTGACGAGCCCGGCGACCTCCAACTCAGCCGCGGTGAATGACTCATCCCGCGCCCGCGCGAGCAGCCAGTCCCATTGCGGGGGCGCAAAGCCGAGCGAGAAGTCGCGGACGGCGTCCGGAGAGATTCCACGTCCTACGACGTACTGGCGCGCGACTTCAGCGCCAGGATCGTTGAGCAAGTACTCTTGGTACGCGTCGGCCGCCCACTTCATCACGCGCAACAGCGCTGACTTCTCATCAGCGCGACGCCGCCCACCGTCGCCGCGTCCGCTGTGAATGGGGATGCCGGCACGTTCGGCCAGAATCTGCAGCGCCTCGGGAAAAGCAACGTTCTCCATGCGTTCGACGAAGCTGAACACGTCGCCACCGATGTTGCAGACGAAACAGCGAAAGGTCTGCCGCTCCGGATTGACGTGCAAGCTCGGCGCGTGGTCATCGTGCCAGGGGCAAAGCGCTTTGAAGTTGCGGCCCTCGCGCCGCAATTCGCCACGGTACTCGCGCACCAGGTCGACGATATCGGTCGCCTCTTTGACGCGCTGTTTGGCATCCGAGAATTCAACCGGAGCCACAAACGCCTCCGTGTCACCGTGCAACCGCACGGCCGTTGCGGGCGAAATCCGGAATCGGGCCCGTGAAGAAGCCCCCACTAACTCCTGCACGACCGGACGGGTCCGAGATTCTGGGTCGAAGTCCGATCGAAATGCGGGCGGGATTATAGCCCTGGTCGCGGCAGGGGGTCAACGCGGAGGGCGCCGCGCAACGCCGCACTGACACATCATCACAAACCCCTATTCTGTAATACCTTGCAACAATGCCCCCAAAGCTATCTCGGGCCCAATTGATCGGCTGATTCGACCGTGCTTGCGGGCGCGGCGGGTGCTGCCGCACTGCGAAGTTTCGATCGGCCGGCGACGAGGCTGGTAGGCCAAACTGGCGTCTGCCGAAGCCCCGCACGCCCACTCCGTCGATCTACTTTGCCATCGCGTCGACCCGCTCGCCGACACGGACGGTGATCTCGATGTGCTGGTTGCCTCGCTGAATGCCAACTTGAACATCGGTGCCCGGCTCTGAGCGGGAGACGAGCAGGACCAACTCGGTCTTGTCATGTACCGGCTGGCCGTTCCACTCGATGATCAGGTCATCCGATTCAATGCCTGCGGCAGCGGCCGGACCGCCAGGTTGCACTCGAACGACAAACGCGCCCTCGGTCAAGTCCATGTTCAATTGCTCTGCCAGGTCAGGCGTCAGATCGCCCAGCTCAACGCCCAGAAAACCGCGCGTGACACTGCCGTTCTGCCGGATACGTTCGTAGACGTCACGCGCGAGGTCACTCTTGATGGCGAAACTGATCCCCCGGTAGCTCTCGCCCCAGATCGCAGTGGTGATTCCGACGACTTCGCCGCGCAAATTCACCAGCGGACCACCGCTGTTGCCCGGATTGACCGCAGCATCCGTCTGGAGAAAGTCCTGATAGACCGACTGCGTGATATTGCGCTGGGTGGCGCTGACGATTCCAGCAGTCACCGAGCGGTCGAGTCCAAACGGATTGCCAACAGCCAGCACCCAATCACCCGCTTCCAACGCGTCACTATCGCCCCAAGGTGCCGCGATCAGTCCGCCGCTGGGTATCTTGAGCACCGCCAAATCGGTGGCCTCGTCGGCGCCAATGACCTCTGCCCCGGCGATGCGTCTCCCATCACTGAGCAGCACGTCGATCTGGCCGGCATCGCGAACCACGTGAAAGTTCGTGATGACGTAACCCGCCTCATCGACAATGACCCCGGAGCCTTGACCGGTCACGGCGCCATAGAGAGCGGCAATCTCGTCGCCGGGCCGCCGCCAAGGTGCCAGTGTGCGCCGATCGATATGAACGACACTCGGCCCGATGCTTTGGGCCACCAACGAGAAAAGACGAGACGTTTCCGGCAGGTTAGCCAGTTCACCGCGGGCGATTTCGACTTCCGCCCGTTCACGACCGCGGGCAATGGCATACGAGAGTTGTTCGGCCAAGAAACGTGCGCCGATTGCCAATACCAGGATGACCAGAATCCAGATGAGCCACGCACTGCGGTTTTCAGAAGGTGTTGGTCGATAGGCTTGGGACATGAGCTCCTGTGCCCAGAGCGTATGAGGATCGCAGGATGAGTCCTTGCGGGAGCGGCCCACTCATCACAACCGGACCGAGTTGCTACTATTATACGGAGTGTCGTTGCGCCACCACCGCCGCAGTTGTTGTGCACCTTGTCCTGTCGCCCGTTGAACCGCTCACGTACGTTCAACGCTCCAATAGATCCGCGTGATGTGGCAGCGATTCCGCCAACAGCTTGCACAACCGGTCGACGCTGGCTCCCTGGCAATCGTGCGGATGGTCGTAGGAGCGGTGCTGGCGTGGGAAGCCTGGGCGCTGTTGAGGCCCCGGGCGGGTTCGAGCCTGCTCGAGATTCTCTTCACGTCCGGCGACGTGCAGTGGAACGTCCCGTATCCCGGCTTCGAGTGGCTGCCCGTTTGGCCCGAGATACTGATGCGCGTCCACGTGGGCGCCCTGGCTGTTTCCGGGCTGTTGCTGGCGGTCGGGCTGTTCACGCGACCTGCGGCCTGGCTGGCTTTCTTCACGTACATCTACGTGTTTTTGTTGGAAGCCACGCGGTTCAACAACCACTACTATCTCTTGTGCCTGATGGCACTGTTGTTGGCCGTTTCGCCGTGTGGCAGGCGGTACAGTCTCGATGGGTTGCGACATCGGGCAAGTGGCCGGCACCGCGCGAACGTGCCCCGGTGGCCGATTGTCCTGTTGCGCGGCCAACTGATTTGTGTCTACTTTTTCGGAGGCGTGGCCAAACTGAGCCGCGACTGGCTGATCGCCGCCGAGCCTATGCAGACGCAACTGACGCAGACAGGATTCGATCCGCTGCCAGAGCTGGTGTCGCAGACCCAGCTTGCCTACTTCTTGTCTTATACCGGTTTGGTATACGATCTGGCGATCGGTTTTCTGCTGCTCGTACCACGCACTCGGTTTTTGGCGCTGGCGCTGACCGTCGTTTTTCACGGGCTCAATCACTTCCTGCTCTTCGACGACATTGGCTCGTTCCCGTTTCTCGGGATCGGCGCGACGACCGTTTTCCTGGCGCCCGATTGGCCGGCGCGGTTGGGACGCTGGCTGCGCGCACCGACCTGGAAAGCGCCGCAATGGTCGTGGTTTCTAACAGGACTGGTTTTAGCTCCAGGCATCGGCGCGCTGCTGGGTTGGCGGCAGACAGATGGAGCCGGGAGTAACGAAAGCCGACCCAGCGTGGTGTCCCGCGCGACGGCCGTGTTCGTGGCCTTTTGGTTGGCCGTCCAGTTCATCGTCCCGCTGCGGCACTACGGCATCGCCGGCGACGCCGGCTGGACCGGTGAAGGCGAACGATTCAGTTGGCGGATGAAGGCCCGCGCCAAAGGGACAGGGCCGCTGCGGATCAAGGTGGTTGATTCCACGGTGGCGCAGATTCCCAGCCAGCTCGCGGTTCGAATGCGGACCCATACAGCCACCAGCAGCCATCCGTCGTACATAGAGGTGTATCGACATGTTGAAGCGCGTGCGATCGATTGGGCGCAACTTCCCGAGTACTTCGTCTGCCTCGATTCGCTAATCGGTCGACGGACGATCATGAATCCGGCCAGCGCGGCGGCGGGCGCAACGAACCGGTCGCAGGCTCAGATCCAACGCCAAGACCTTCCAGCGGATGCCACTCACGTCCGAACAATCACTTTGAAAGAGCTGCTCGACCGGATCGAGCGCCTTGATGATGGGCATGCACCACCCCACTTGACGAATCATCTCAATGACGCGCGAAAACAAGCGGGCCTCTTGCAGAATGCTCAACTCACCCGCCGGGCTGTTTCCAACGCTGCTGGCAAGTTGCAGTTCGACATACATGCATGGATGCGCGATGCTCGATACGGCGAGCAAGTGCGCGAGTGGCTGTTGATTGTCGATCCTCTCGCTTTGGCCGGAGCACAGCACCCAAAGACTTCGATGTCCTGTTTCCCCGATATCGGAATCGAATACGGCTGGCCCAACCAACCGCCCCAGGTGTACACCGACTTTGAGCGACTCAGTCGTGAGCAGTGGCAGGATCTTCCGCAAATCGTACCGGTCATCCCACCCGAAAGCGAAGCGTTCTACTACTGGAATCACAGCGTCGACTTGCAGCGATTCAAGATGGAGACTGTGCAGAAATTCCCCTTGATGATGCACCAGTATGTGCATCGCGTCGCGGACCTGTGGCAGGAAGAGTTTGGTGAACGCCCGAGCGTGTATGTCACCGACTATGTGACAATGAACCACTATCGCGCGAAACTGCTAATCGATCCCGAAGTCGATTTAGCAGCGGTGCCGTATCGCGCGTGGACGCACAACGCGTGGATCACGCCGCGCCCGACGGCGGACGAGGAATCCGATGACTAGCGGCACGCTCGTCGAAGCCCCACTCCCATGAAGCCCAGTGGCGATCCGCAGTTCTTTCCCCCGGTGCATTGCGCCGACCCCGATGGTCTGTTGGCGATCGGTGGCAAGTTGGATCCCCGGTGGCTGCTCGATGCGTATCGGCACGGCATCTTTCCCTGGCCCCTGAGCGACAACTTCCTGGCGTGGTGGTCACCCGACCCTCGAGCCGTCTTGGAGCTCGAGGACTTGCACGTGTCGCGGCGTCTACGGCGAACGCTGGCCAGCGGCAAGTTCGACGTCACCGTCAACCGCAACTTTGCCGCTGTCATTCAGGGGTGCGCCACCGTCGACGACCGTCGCCACGCGACGTGGATTACGCCTGACATTCAGCGGGCCTACTGTCGCTTGCACGAACTCGGGCACGCGCACAGTATTGAGGTTTGGCAAGACGGGCAATTGGCCGGCGGGCTCTACGGCGTGGCCATCGGCGCGATGTTTGCCGCCGAGAGCAAGTTCTATCGCCTTCGCGATGCGTCGAAGGTCGCGCTGGTGAACCTTGTGCAGCGACTACGCGATCGCGACTACGAGCTACTCGACATCCAGCAGCTCACATCGCACATGCAACGTCTCGGCGCCCGCGAGATTCCTCGCCAGAGATTCCTGACGCGACTACAGGCAGCGATCGTTCGCGATGTGCAGTTCGTAGACTGACTCTCTACAGCGGGCCCGTCAGCACATTGTTGCTACCTACCAGTCGACCGACGCCGACAACGCAGGCTCGACTACAGCCAGCCTCGGCCCGACCGCCCAGGCTGTCCGCGTTCCTGCATGCGTACGCGCCACAGGCGACGATACTCGGCCGCTTTGGCCCTGAATTCGGGTGTCGTATGGTCGAGCATCGAACGGCGCCATTCGTTGCGCGCGTTCGCATCGGGGCTGCCACCACGTCCGCCCCAACCGCGTCCGCCGCGACGGCGTTGTTCACCCTGCCCGTTGTTGTCACTCTCGGCGCGCCGCTGTGCCCACTGCTGGCGACGTTCTTCCATCTCGTCGAGCTGCTCGTCGATGTACGCGACCCGTTCTTCGGGCGACAGGGCGAAGAACTCGTCCATCTGTCGTTCGAAGCGCTCCATCATCCGCGCACGGCCTTCATCAGCCAGCACCTGTTGTTGTTCGTCGGAGAGATCCTCGACTTGCTCGCGGTACGCAGCAAACTGCTGCCGGCGTTCGTCCCGCGAGAGATCGCGATTCTCTTCACTGAACAGCGCGTCCCGCGCCGCCCGCGCTCGATTCAAATCGCGATCGATGCCAAAGTAGTACCAAGCACTTCCACCCGCGACGAGAAGCAGCACGGTGAACGCAATCCATCTGCGGATGCTCATAATCAGACTCCGATAGTGCGTCAGAACGGCTCGGCGTGGCCGTCGAGATAAACGAAATTACGCGACTTGGGTTCGCCTTCCTTTCCGTGGAAGGGGCCGAAGCAATAGGCGAGCCACACCTGGGAAGACGAGTAAACCGGGCGGCCCCGCCGGTCGTTCAAGAGCTCGGGCCGCGTCTTTCCTTGCAGGCGTGTGGCGGGGTACTCGTAACTGATCCCTTCGTCTTCGAAGTAGGTCACGTCGCTGGGGCAAAAGAAGACGTTGTCGCTACTCTCGATGTACGGCGCCAGGACCTCAACGAGACTGGGGCGCTCGGGCGTCACGCTCGGCAGAATCGCCGCGTACGGAAAGACTCCGAACTGCCCCTGGCGATCGACGTACATCTGCATGGCGAGACCGACCTGCCGCAGATTCGAGAGGCAGTTGGCCCGCCTGCCCGCTTCGCGGACGTACTGCGCCGCGGGAAGCAGCAGTCCGACCAGGATCGCGATGATCCCGATCACAACGATGAGCTCGACGAGCGTAAAGCCCGCTCGCAGAGTCGCGAGGCGTGAGCGATAGGTATGCAACTTTTTGACTCCTCACCCCCACCCCTGGGAGCGATTCATCAGTCTACGCCACAATTGGCGGGCATGGGCGGCGTCGCCAAGCAGATATTCTAGCGCCGGGAGACTTGAACCACAATGCGAACGTCTCAGGGCCCTGCAAAGCGAAACTGCGCCGCCGAAGTCCGTGCCACCGGCCAACCGATGTCACTGTCGAGGTGGGTCGCCGCGCAACTCGTGGGCAATGTAGATGCCAACCAGGCGTGCTACCAGCACGGCGATGTAGAGCTGTCCAACCACGGCTTCGAGCCAGGCCCACGTTTGGACCACGCCACGCTGCGGAGTGATGTCGCCGTACCCGAGCGTCGCCAGCGTCACGTAGCTGAAGTAGATGTAGGTGGAGAAGTGCGGCGCCAGTTCTTCTTTGGCAGAAAAGGATTCCGGCTCGATGAGCGAAGCCATGGCGTAAAGAATCGCCCAACAAAGCCCCATCAAGAGGTAGACGCAGACCGAACCGCAGATAGTATCGAACGTGACGCGACGTGCGCGCATCACGTCTCGCAGTATGATGACGTTGACGGCGACCAGAATGGCGAAGTAGATGGCGTTTTGCGCGCCCATCAGACCCGCCTGCAACGATCCACCATCTGCGGGGACAATCAGATCACTCCATGTGAGCGCGATGGCGATCAGTGCGCATGCCAGCGCCGTCGCAAACCAGCGGCTTGCTTCGGCCGCCGCAGACACGGCAGCCAGCAGAAAAATGCAGAATGCCGCTTCTAAGACGGTGCGGCCAGTGCCACCTTCCCGGGCGAACGGTTCGGCCAACACGACGATGGTGAACCACACCAGTAGAATCTGATAGCGGTAGGACCGCAGCCAGACACGAATTCCGGTGGCATCATCGGAGTGCAGCACGAACTCGGCCTCCTTTGCAACCGCCCGCGGCAGTCTCGGGATGTGCGTCGCCCTTCGAATCGGAGCTTGTCACGGAGAAGCTGCTGACGCTCACACGATCAATGGGCGGAGGACATTGCGTGACAGGCGGAGCGAGTCTTTGCGGGATTCGAGAGTGGCGGCGAAGGCGTCGTCCTCGACTTCGACACAGAGAGCCCCCTGGTATCCCACGTCGGTCAGCGCCGAGACGAAGCGATTCCAGTCGACGTCACCGAGACCGGGCACCTTGGGCGTGCTCCAGCCCAACCCCAGCACGCCCACTTGGTCGAGCTTCTTCTGCTCGACGCGCATGTCTTTGGCGTGCGCGTGAAAGAACCTCTCGCCGAACTCATAGATCGGAGCGATGTAGTCGCACATCAGCCACACCAGGTGCGACGGATCGTAGTTGAGACCGAAGTGCGGCGAGGGAATCGCCTCGAACATCCGCCGCCAGATCGCAGGAGCGTAGGCCAGGTTTTTTCCCGAGGGCCATTCATCGTAGGTGAACAGCATGGGGCAGTTTTCGATGCCGACGAGAATGTCGCGCTGCTCGGCGTAGCGAATCAATTCGGGCCAGACCTGCTCGAAACGGGCGATGTTGTCATCAACGTGCTGGCGCGGATCGGCGCCGACGAAGGTGTTCACGTTTCGCAAACCGAGCGTCTGGGCGGCGTCCATCACCCGGCGGAGATGTTCGCCCGCAACCTGCGCCTCGTCCGCATCGGCCGAGAGCGGATTGGGATAGTAGCCCAACCCCGAGATGGCGACGCCGTACTTGTCGCAGAGCGCGTTGATTTCGTCAGCCTTCGCCGGCGTAAAGTCGGTGACGTCGATATGCGTGACGCCGGCGAACTTGCGCTCGGCCTTGCCCGGCGGCCAACACATCACCTCAACGCAGTCGTATTCTTCTTTCGCCGCGAAGGCGAGCACTTCTTCGAAGCTCAGCTCCGGAAGAATGGCCGTGACGAATCCCAGTTGCATCCGAATCTTTCCTCCCGCTTGGTGCCTGTTTCGCCAGGACTACACGTGGTCGACCTCGACCAGCCAGCCACTGTCGCGAAGAACAGCGTCGTTGATGTCGAGCGACTCGTCGAGCGGTTTGACCATCGTCAGGGCCTTGCTGCGGGTTTGACTGTCGAAGGATCTTTGGGCGACGGGCGTATGGGGCAGCCAACTGTCGATCTTGGTGAGACCGCGCTTGTGGGCTGCGGTCAACAGGGTCCAGTACATGGCCCGCTCCAGGTCAGGGTCGCGATTCTGAATCGTAAAGTCGACGAGGCGCAAGGTGTCGGCAACCCTTGCCACGCGAACGTAGCCCACTCGTTTGTTGCGATCGTCGAGCATCCAGAAGAACTCGTCATCCGGCCGCTGGGCCAGCGTGTACTGCCAGTACTCGCGATCTCGGTCGATCGAGAGCGCCAGGCCTTGTTGGAACTGGCAGTACGCCTCCTCGAGCGCGGACAGTTCGTCATCCGCTGCAAAAGCAGCGAGCTTCAGCCGTGCTATCCCATCGACATTCGAATCGAGATCGTCAACCGACTGGGTGCCCTGTAGCGAGTCGCATGTGATGTAGCCCAGGCGTTCATAGAACTGGGCGGGAATTGCGCTGTAGAGCAGGCTCAGTTGTCGCCCGCGGCGCTGGTTTTCGTTATCGACGAACCGCATCAACTGCGATGCGTAGCCCCGACGGCGAAAGCGATCGACGGTGTAGACGGCGCCAATCGAGACGCCCGCAACGGGCTGACCATGCAGGCGAAACACCATCGGATAACATGCCAGCGAGACGGCCAGTTCGCCGTCGGCCAATCCCACATAGCGCTGCGAACGCGCGTAGCGGGGCGAAGCGAGTCGACTCTCGATAAACTCCTCGCGCTGAAGTCCTTCACCCCAATAGGGCCAGATGCTGGCCACCGTCGCGCGACGCTGTTCTTCGTTGGCCTCACTGAGCACGAGTTCGGCGGTCATGGCAGCTCGTCCGTCTCGGCACCTTCTGCACTCGCCGAGGAAAGTGCGACGCGGCCTTCTTCAAGTCCGCCGCTGACATGCAGGCCCACGACACCCACGATGATCAGCGCCAAGCACGCGACCTTGGCCATGGAGAGGGGTTCTCGGAACACGACGGCGCCAATCACGCAGATGAGCGCTGTGCCGACTCCCGACCAAATCGCGTAGACCGCTCCCACGGGAAACTTCTCGACGGCCATGGTGAGCGCCCCGAGGCTCAGCACGTAGAACACCAGCATGAGTGCCGATGGCACGAGTCGCTCGAAACCGTGCGATAGTTTCATGCACGCCGTGCCCGCGACTTCCAGACCGATGGCGGCAACGAGGAACCCGGCATGCCACATGGTGTGCAACTCCCAGAGCGCAATCCGCGCACTTCGGCGACCCAACCGCTGCGTCTCCCCAGCCGCGCGACCGCATCATAAGATAGCCAACTTCGCCACACACGCGAGCGCGCCGACCGGCACGGCGCGGACATGGTACAGTAGCCGCTCTGCCACACAAAACCTGAAGGCTCGACGACGTCTCGACATCGCAACAGAGCGTGAATATCTCTTCCGACAAACTGGACGACGAAGAACTCGAGCGCTACGCACGCCAGATTGCTCCCGGTTTGCTCACGCCCGAGGCGCAGCTACGCCTGAAACAATCGTCGGCGCTGGTCACCCGGGCGGGCGGCATGGGTGGTCCCGCCGCACTGTGCCTGGCGATGGCGGGCGTGGGACGGTTGATGATTGCTCACGGCGGATGCATGATCCCGCCTGATCTGAATCGTCAGTTGCTGGGGTCCGAAGCCACTGTCGGCAAGCCGCGTGCGGAACACTTCGCCGACACGCTGCGGGCCATGAACCGTCACGTCGCCGTACACGCCATCGACCATGAACCCGATGACGACGAGGCGCTGGAACTCGCGCGACAAGTCGACGTGATCTTGGCCTGCCCGCCAACGTTCGGCGAACGTTTGCGTCTGAACGAGGCGGCCGTGACGACCGGCACGCCGCTGATTGACGCCGCACAGTGGGGCATGATGGGCTCGCTCGTGGTCGTGCTGCCCGGCGAAACAGCCTGCCTCCGCTGTCTCTACCCAGAGGAGCCCCCGTTCGAGGAACTCTTTCCGGTGGTCGGCGCGATTTCGTCGGCTATCGGCTCGCTGGCGGCACTTGAAGCGATCAAGTTGCTGAGCGGGGTCGGGCAGCCGAGGGCCGGGCGTATGTTGGTTTTCGATGGCAACTCCGGCAGCATTCGTGACCTCGAACTGTCGCGCAATCCGAATTGCGCAACCTGCGGCGAGTCGCAGAAGGGGTGAGCGGCGCGTTCACTCAAGTGTCAGGCTCGTGAAGGCAACCCTTCCCGGCGAACCCGAACTCAGCAGTCACAGCAAGCGGAGCCTACGATGCGCGTGGCCGTGGTTGTTTCAGGACGCAGTTATCATGTGGCCGCCGATCTGCCGTCGGAGATCGAACTGCCAGAGGACAGCAAGCTCTCGACCGCGCTCGCGCAGCTTGCAGCCAATCTGCCTGAAAAATCTTCGCTACCGGCATCGTGTCTGGTTGCAGTCGGCAGCCGACACGTGGGAACGCTGGGCAACTACTCCGACGTCACGCTCAACGATGGCGATGAACTGGTGATCGTCGCCCCCGTGTCGGGGGGTTGATCGCCTGCCGGGCGCGTCGTGTCAGACCGAAGTCGTCCGACTTGCCCCCTCGGGAGCCTTTGCCGCATCCGCCTCGACGAGACGGCCGCGGGCCAGTTGCACGCTTCGTTGCGCATGGCTGGCGGCTTGGGCATCGTGCGTGGCTAACAGCACAGTGCCGCCCGCGCGATGGAAATCGTCGACCAGCTCGAGCACGGCGGCCTTGCTGTCCGGATCGAGATTACCGGTGGGCTCATCAGCCAGCAGGATCGACGGCCGATTGAGAAGTGCGCGAGCCATTGCCACCCGCTGCCGCTCGCCGATGCTCAACTCGGCGGGGCGGTGCGTCAAACGCTCTGCGAGGCCGAACTGCGTCAACATTTCCCGAGCGCGCCCTTGTAGAGCTGCGCGCTTCCCGGGCGGAGCGGCAACCAGCACGTTGTCGAGCACGCTGACGTAGGGCAAGAGGTGAAAGAGCTGAAACACGAAGCCGATTCGCTCCGCCCGCAGGCGAGCGCGTTCACTCGCCGAGATGCGGGCCAAGTCAGCACCGTCGATCACGACGCGACCGGCTGTCGGACTTCCCAACCCACCGATCATCACCAAGAGCGTCGACTTGCCGCAGCCGCTCGGCCCGCGCACGGCGACGAACTCCCCGGCGTTGACGCGCAAGGTAACGTCATCCAGCGCGCGCACTTCACCTTCGGTCGTGCAATAGACCTTGCTCACGCAGTCGAGCTCGATCACGGGATTGCCTGCGTAGCTAGTCGAGGTGGGGCGTGACTGCGGGCGGTGCGGCGTGCGACGCGCTTGTGCGCCTCACGACGCTCGACCGCGAACGAAGACGAGGCTCAGCAGCAGGGCGACCACGAAGCTGCCACCGACCAGCCAACCCAAGCCAACGCTGACCCGATTGGTGAACTCCCCGGCATCGTCGGGCGGCCGTTGCTCAGCGACGGAGGATGCGCTGGCATCTTGCGCGCTCGCGACGCGCTCAGCAGCACTTTGTGTGCGATCGCCCTCCGCCGATTCATTTGCACCCTCGACGCTTGACGCATCGACGGCAGCCAGCTCGACGGCAGTCTCTTCAGACGTTTCGGCACGACCGGCGTCCGCCGCCTCTGAAGCAGAGTCGTCACCTGTGCCCGAGTCCGTTGCTGGCGGGGCTGCAACAATCGCGGGGAACAACTCGTCGACACGGTAGAGCTCTTGACCTTCATCGTCGGGAAACTGGCGGGCCAGCGCTTCAGCGGTCGCCTCCCAGTTCCATTCGATGAGCAGATCCATGCCGGGATTCTGCTCCTTCACCTCGCACGAGCAGGCCCCCGACATGAAGGCAATGCACTCGTTGAGGTTCTCTGCTTGAATGCCTCCGCCCAGGTACGGCCAGCTCGCGCGGCCGCGACCGTAGACTCCGAAGACCATCGGCTCTTCGTAATCGTCGAGGTCGTCTTCGACGCCCAACAACATCGTCGTCAGCCAGCTCTCATCCGGGTCGTGGGGATCGACGACGACCAAGCCGACGCGCAGGGATTGCTCATCTTCGGGGTCCACCACCTCGGGACCGCCGAGCGTGAAGGGGACAATCTCGCCCGCGGACGCGCGCTCGATGGCTGCGCGGACTTCGGATTCCGCCGCGGCATTCGCTTCGTCGCTACCTGTCTTGAACAGAAGCAACACTCCGGCGTTGCCTGCGTCGAGCAGGCTGGCGATCTGTTGCCGGGCCGGTGAATCGAGCAATTGCTTCGCCGCGTCAGTATCCAGCCGGTCGGCGAACAACACGCTGCCACGCGGGGAGAAGATCAGGTGAAAGGGACGCGGCACGTCTTCAAGCTGCGCGATGGCTGCCTGCACCTCGCGCGGTTCCGCTGCGAGTGCGTCTTCATTGGCCACGTCGATACGTCGAAAGAGGATATTCGCGGCAGCCTGACCTCGCCCCGCATCATCCAGCATCCCGTTGACGGCGACGTCGGCTTCGTCCTCGCTCTTCTCGTGCACGTAGAGCACGTGATAGAACGAGGGCGTCCAGTTGTACATCGCGTAGCGATAGACGGGCGTGTCGCAGGCGGTGCCGCGTTTTTCGCCGGACAGAGCGATCGCCACCGCGATCAAGGTGGCTGGAATCCAGATTCGCAGAATCGTCGGTTGCCGTGTCATGCGGTTGAACCAGTTTTCGAGAACAGTTCACCAACTCGAAGTCAGAATAACAACACGTTTAGAGCATCACCAACGACAGCAGACTGGCATCGGTCCGGCACGGGGCCAGCACGGGTTCCAACGGCCGATCATTCGCCGGTGACCGAGGTTGACTGCGGAGCGGATGCCCCGCCGCCCGTCGCGCCCGCACTCGTACCATTGCCACCTGACGGCTTCTCGACGTGGCGAACGCGCCCGTCGACAAGTTCCAGCCGCACGTCGGCCAGCATCTCCGCTTCAGACTGGTTGTGCGTGACGTGCAAACAGGTGACGCCAGTTTCTCGCTGCACACGCTTGAGCAACTGAATGATCTGTTGCCGCGTCTGGTCGTCCAGGGCACTGAGCGGTTCGTCCAGACAAAGAGTCTGCGGTCCGAACGACAGGGCCCGCCCCAGCGCGACCCGCTGTTGCTCGCCACCGCTAAGCCCTGTCGGCGTACGATCGAGCAGGTACCCGATTTCCAGAAGCTCGGCGAGCTCGTTGACGCGGCGGGCGATCTGGGCGCGCGGTCGCTGGCGAATGGTCAGGGCAAAACCCAAGTGGCGGCGCACGGTCATGGTGGGGAACAGCGCGCCATCCTGCGGCACGTAGCCGATGTTGCGTTCCGCCGGCTTGCGGCCGGTGACGTCGACACCCGCCAACAGGATGCGTCCACTTTCAATCGGCTTCAGCCCGGCGATGGCCTCGAGCAAGGTCGTCTTACCGCAGCCGGTGCGGCCCATCAGCAGAGCGTACTGCCCGGCGGGAATCGAAAACGACAGGTCGCGAAGGGCGAATTCGCCGACGCGCACATGGAGGCGTTCGATCTGCATCACGGTGCGGTGCTCACAGCGTCAGACCACGCGAACCCCAGAGTCGGGCAACCACCAACACCACCACGCCCGCCAGCACCATCAATAGCGAGACCGCCACGGCCGCTTCCAGATTGCCGATGCTCAGCTCCAAGAACACGGTCGTCGAGAGCACTTCGGTCTTGCCCCGCGTCGCGCCCGCAAACACCAGCAGCGGTCCGAACTCGCCCAACGACCGCGCCCAGGCCAACGTGCCTGCGGTGAGCATGCCGCGCTTGGTCTCGGGCAAGACGACGAGCCCGAATGCCTGCGCCCGTGTGCAGCCAAGCGTCAGCGCGACGTGCTCGCGGCGCTGGTCGATTTGATCGAACGTGGCCCGCATCGTCCGTACGGCGAACGCGCAGGCCACCATGAACTGGGCCAGAATCACGGCCGGAATTTCGTAGACGACGGCTTCCCGCACGACCACCGGCAGATATTGAAACAGAATCAGCAGGCTCAAACCCACGACCAATGGCGGCAACACGATCGGGATGTCGAGAATCGCGTCGAGCAGGTTGCGACCGAAGAACTGCTGCCGAGAAAGCAGATAGCCAATCGGCACCGCCACCCACAGGGAGAGAATCGTCGTGATGCTGCACGAAATGAGGGTCAGCCAGATTGAGTACTGGATATTGCGATCGGCCAGCGCCACGGCGATGGGATTGTGCACCAGGGGCGCCAGCCAGCTATCCGGCGAAACCCACGTCGAGGTGGGGGCATTGTCGACGGTGTGCCCCATATAGGCGGCATCCGCCACGAGCATGGCGACGATCAGCAGGACGTACACGCCGCCAATCACGCCCAGCGCAACCAGAAACGGCACATCGGAGCCGACATGGTGCAGCGGGCGGGCGGGCGCGTCGGTGTCGCTCATGTGCCATCTGCTCCGAGCGTCGCTCGGCTGGCCGCGTTCGATTCAGCCGGAACCGCCGGCGACGTATCTGTCGCTTCAGCATTCTCCCCTGGTGAGTCGTCGTCGGGGGGCGCAGATGGCCCTGCCAGTTGCCAAGCGAATCCGGCCGCCTCGAAACTCTCGCGCGAGCGCGCAATGGCTTCCAGCAGCCTCCTCCCCAAGTGCTTGAACTCGCTGGTGCGCGCGATCCCATAGGGTTGCACCGCGTGGGCCAGCGGCGAGTCGATGGTGATGACATCGAACTTGTCCGACTCAGCCAGGGTATCGCTGCGGTAGGCCAACACGGCGTCTGCGGCGCCCGTCGTAATGGCCGGAATCAACAGCGCCGAACTGGTCGTCTGCGACTTAACGTTTTCGGCAAGCACCTTCTCGTACAGCCCGGCATCGTCGAGCAAGCGGCGACTGAGCACGCCGATCGTGCATTGCTCGGGCTGGCCCAACACGACGCGAACTCCCGGCCGGGCAAGGTCGTCGAGCGTTTCGATGTTCTGCGGATTGCCCGGTTGGACCACGATGACGATGTCGGTCGTGGAGATCTGCACGGCGTCCTGGAACAGCTCTTCGACCTCGTCCAGATAGTACTGGTCGCACGCCATGTAGAAATCGGGAAAGCCGCTGGTGTGTTGATCGAGGATCGACCGCATTTGCGCGGTGAGAATGCCGCACCCGTTGTAGACGGTCTGCACGCTGACGCCTTCACGCTGGCTGAAGGCCTCGATGACGGGCTCCAGCGCGCGGCGATTGACGGCGCCCGCGTAAAACACCAATTGCGGTTCGTCGGCCCAAACGTCGCCATCGACGACTTCATAGCCTCGCTTCGTGAACTCGATCAATCCACGGTCGCGGGCAGTCAAGTAGCGGGCGAATCGTAGTGCTTCGGTCGGCACATCGGCCGAGTTCAATATGCCCACGCTGATACGGGCCGCTCCGGGATCGAGTTCCGGGACGCGAATCGCCTCAAGGTCCGGATACTGCGCGACGACGGCGTCCCAGATGATGCCGGCATCGACGCTGCCAATCTTGATGTCGTTGGCTACGTCATGCACAGTCGGTTTGAGCACACTGGCGTGCTCGGCGAGCTGCTCCCACTGCCCCGATGCGGAGAGCAACTCGCGGGCCAGCTTGCCAACGGCCGCCTGGCCGGGATTCCCCAAGGCCACGCGGACATCGTCGCGCAGCAAGTCGTCGATTGTCTGGATCGAGCCTGGGTTGCCTTGGCGGACCGCGATCACAGGCCGCATCACGGCCACGGGAATGATTTCTTGAACGAGATCCTTCTCGCGGGCCAGCGTCGTATAGCTCTCGTCGGCGGCCAGATAGAGATCGCCGACACGGCCGACTTCGATCTGACTGAGGAGCGTGTTCGAGCCGCCGTACTGCACCTGAACCGTAACACCGTACTGCTCGGCGTAGTCCGCAACGATTGGCTCGACCGCTTCGCGGACTCCGGCTGCGCAGTAGAAGAACAGTTCAGTGGTCGCACGATTCTGCGCCGGTGAGCGCAACAGCAGCCAGAACAGCCCTGCCAAAAGCACCAGCGACCCCAACATCATCAGCACGGCGGGATTTGCGCCACCGTGACGGCGAGGGAACAAGGGTGTCGTGAGCGTCAACACGTGCGTCGCTTGGCGAAGGGTTACGTTTCCTACTGAAATCACGTTGAGGAGGGCAGGGCGGCCCGAAATAGGCTCGCCGTCGCCCTAGGGTGCAGTCTATCCAAGGTGGGAACGCGTATCGAGCCGCCGTCGTGGCGGGATGATGGCAAGCGGGCTGCAGCGACGGATGTCGCGCATCCAACACCAGAAGGCGTACCTTCGCAGTTCAATCGGCGCCGAGCGACGTCGTGTCCTGCCGGATGATCTCGATGCCGCACAACAGCGGAGCGCGTGATGCGTCGCGCTGGCCATCATTCGCCGCGACGAATTCAACCACCAGCGAATCAGTGACTTCGACGGCCTCCAGCGCATGGGTTAGCAAGACATTGCGCCCGCCGGCCGCGGCCACGATGTCGAAATTTCGCAGCACCGGTTTACCCTGCACTTGGACGTTGAACACGCGCGCGCCTGCCTCGTCGTTATCCGGATCACAAAAGTGCAGACGCACTTGGAATCGCGCCGGTGCAGAGAGCTGGGGCTCAAACCGCGGGTCGATCTCGAGTCGCGCGATGCCGCGACAACCCGACGCGGCAACCCAACTGAGTTCGTTGCCGTCGATCTTCGCCGAGTGCCCCGAATAGAATCCCAGCGAGGGGTCGTGATCGATTTGCACGCGCTCGTCCTCGGGCACCCAAAGCTGTCCGGCGGCATCGCGTCGAGCTCCCGGCGCGCCGAGATTGAAATGCAGACGCCGCAGGTTGGGCCGCACCTCGACAGGAAATGTCGTCCACATTTCTGCCTCTGGCATGTGCACCAGTGCAATCGACGTCTGATTCTGGTAGCTGCACACGCAGGTTCGCGTGTAGTCCGGCGCGGTCAAGACTCCACCGGCGACGACCAGGTTGTTGGAACAACCCGAGCGAAAGCCGCCGAAGTTGCCGGTGCCGCCGTCGCCCGCCAGATCGAAATAGCCGGCCGCTCCGCTGCGGAAGGTCATCAAGTGCGTCGATGCCATCGGCGTATTGCAGCCATACGTGCGAGTCCAGCGCCAGTCGACCGCATCGCCCGTGAAGGGATCGTCGCGCTGTACCTTTTCGCCGGTGAGCAAATCGCAGGCGAAGCCACCCAGCAGAATCTGATCGCCGTGCAGAATCGGTGGTCCCGCGTAGTCGTGCGACCATATCAGCGTCCCGTCTGCGGCCTTGAACGTCCGCATGCCGTTGGGTTCGTCTGCCAGCACATCTCGCCCGGGGCGGCCCGATTCGATCAGCACTTCGTGCGCATCCGAGTAACTGAGCCAGGTGCCGAACACTCCGTCGGTTGTACTCCATACTTCGTGGCCACTGCGTAAATCGAAACAAACGAGTCGCGAGGTACCGTCGATGTCCTCGCCGCGCCGTTTGAGCCGATCCATGTCGTCAGCGGCCAGCAAGTCGACGACAAACAGTCGCTCTCCGCCCACACAGATGGCGTTGTGCCGGAAATAGTTTTCGGCTTCGGCCGACCACAGCACCTCGCCACTGGCGCAATCCAGCACGAACAGATGCTTGCTGGCCGAAAGATTGAGATTCTTGCCGGGAGCCGGTAAACCGTCGGTCCGTTCTTTCACGACCAACGGAGATCCGGCGGCGATCATGGTATCGCCGGCCAGATTGAGATAGCTCCAGCCGGGCTGCACTCCGTCGATCGCGGGCAACACATATTCCTGGAGAGTCTCGCCCGTGTTCAGGTCGAGGCGCAGGCAGCGGTCGCCGTATGCGACGTAGACTCCGCGGGGCGTCGATACAAAGTTCGTCCCCGTCCCATTCGCGCCGGGCTGGTGTCCCATGAAATCGTAGAACTTGCCGACCCCCGGCAACTCGCGTTCCCACAGCAGCCGCCCCGTGTAGATGTCGATCGCCCGCATCATGTCCACACCTTCGACAATAGCGCGCCCGTCGATCACTTGCGGCTGCGGTCCGTGACCGTGTCGTGGCAAGACACCCTCGTGCGATGTGTCGCCAAACCAGAGCACACCGAGGGGGGCGCGGACCACCGTGTCTTGCGAAACGCGCGAGTTGGCCGCATCGGCGTGTTCGTGTGTCCAGTTGGCGGCGCCTGCGATCGCGCCTGCCCGAATCACCCGCAAGAAATCATCGCGTGTTTCGAACTCCGCGCCTGTCAGCGAAGCGACTGCCTCCGCGCTGAGCCCTGATTCCGAATTGCCGCCGACCGCGATGTGCGCTACACCGCCGTAAGGCCGCAGCAGTTCATAAGCCGCGGCGAGCAGCTCGTCGTTTCCGGCCAACTGTGGACCGCCCTGATCGGGCGTCGCGCAAACCAGCAACCGGGCCATGTAAGGTGCGACACCCAATTCGACCGGATCGCCAACGTAGGCGGACGCCCGTTGCCCTTCGATGCCGGCGGCGTGCAGCCGCTCGCGCAACGATCTGACCCGCGTCTCATCCGGGTCGAAGGCAATCACCCGCAGGCTCGGCGCTTGGCGCACAAGTTCGCTCACCAAGCCCCCATCGCCGATACCCCAGCAAAGCGCGTACGCCCCGTGCACGTCAGCAGAGTCGAGAATCGCCGCGGCCTGAGCCTTGTAGCGGTCATCAGCTTCCAGCGACATGGGCGACCACGTATGCGCGACAACTGCATCCTCATTGCCCGTTGCTGCGTCGGCAGCCCCGAAGCAATACAAGATGCCGGATGCGCTGACGGCGAAAAGTCGATCATCGGCCGCCACCAGCGACGCAGCCGGCGCATCGAGATCCTGCTTCCAGGCGATCGCGGGCTCCGATTCGCCAAACTCGACCGCGACGAGACCATCTTCTTCGCTGGAAGCATAAAGCCGCGAGCCGGCGTGAATGAGCGCCTCGCCGCCGGGAGCTTCCAACGACCACTTGAGGGGCAACGACCAGACCGGACGGCTATCCTTGTTGCCTTTGCGATCGGTGAATTCCTTCTGTTGAATCTCAGCGGCTGCCAAGTCGTAGCATTCGTACGCATCGTCGAAGTTCGAGTAGTGCCACAGCGTCTGGCCGTCGGAGGCGACAGGACCGCGCAGCGAACTGAGACCGTCGCAGTTCGACACGTCGAACGCGTACCCGCCATTGACGAACACGTCGCCTGCGACCACGACTTCCCAGCCACCGCCGCGTTTTCCGTTGCGGGCCAACTCGTAGTACTGAAACTGGCCTGACAGTCGGTCGTAGCAGGCAGGCACCGAGCGGCCGCCCGGCACCAACAACCGATCGCCCGCCAGCGCCATGGGCCCTTGCGGCGCAACACCGGCGAACGCGTCGGTGTTGTGCGGTTGCTGGATGTACATCGACCCGTCGCCGTCGTTCGTCCACACCACCTCTCCCGACGCGGCGTCCAGCGCGTAGAGAAAGATGCCCATGAAAGGCCAAATGCTGGCACCGAAGTAGACCACGCCGTCGTCCGAGACCGCAGGAGCCCCGCGGACGGGCCATGTCGAGATCAAGCGACCGTTGCCGAGATTCCGCCGCTCGCTGGGACCGCCGCGAAACTTCCACAACAGTTCGCCATCGGCCACACCCAGGCAATACAGGTATCCATCGTCACACGCGACGAAGAGCCTGCCGCCATGCGCCGCGGGCGCGAATCGCACCGGACCGCCCGCGTAGAACTTCCACAGCCGTTCGCCGGTGCGCGTGTCGTACGAGACGACGGTGTCTTCGCGCGGCGAACCGATGATGAGTTGGTGCCCTACGACGATTGGCTGATAAGCACGGTCGAAATCGAGTTTGTCCTGATCGGGCCAGGCAGGCTCCAGCGGTGGCAACTGCCGGGTCCATTGCAGGGTGAGACGATCTGGCAGTTCATGGTCGGTGCTGCCACTGCGGGCCGCATCGTGACGCCAAGTCGGCCAGTCCGACGCGAGCAGCCACTCGTGAGTGCTCGCCAATAACGAGAACGCGGCGATCAGCGATACGACGACCCGTTTCGTAAGGCGTCTCATTGTTTGGGCTTTCGACAAGAGGCGGGACCGGCGCTTCGCCCAGTGCCAGCCAGACCAGCGGTCGCAACGGAGCTGGCGACGCGCAGCACTCCGGGCTGGGTGGCGCTTGGGCGACGAGCCGTGATCAATGGGTGTGCTCGGCGGAGCGCTTCAACCTACTCACGCAGACTCATTGCAGTCAACGACTTCCGCCAACCGGCGCCGTTGGCATCGGCTGCCGGCGGCCCCACCACGATGCACCAGACCGCCACCCATCAACGTTTGCTTGCATGTTGATGGCTGAATTCGCATAATCGCGTGCAGTAACGTGCTTTCCCCAAAACGGGTTGCGACGCAAACCCCAGGAGCTGGTGATGAGCTTTGAGCGCATGGCGCCAAGCCTACGAAGCACGGTCCTCTGCGGGGCCATGATGGCGGCCGGAGGCCTTCTGTCGGCAGCGCTGTTCGCCGCCGAGTTGGCCAAGACAGACGCCGATCCCGACGCCAAGACGGTCATCCCGGGACTGGGTGATCCGGGAGAGCTTCAACGGATCGAAATCGGCAGCGGCCTGCCCGATGATCAACCCGTCTTGCTCCGCGGCAGCGACGCTCGCCAGCAACTGGTCATCACCGGGCACTACGCCACCGGGCAAACTCGCGACCTGACGCGCGAAGTGAGTTACACCGTTGAGCCCGCCGGTCTGGCAAGTGTGGCCTCCGAGGGGCTGCTGACTCCGCTGGACGACGGCGAGGGCCGCATCGTCGTAGCGAATCCTGATGGGCTCTCCGCCGAGCGCGCCCTGCGGGTGGAACACTACCACGATCAACTGCCGGTCAACTTCCCCAATCAGATCGTACCGGTCTTCACGAAGCTGGGCTGCAACAGTGGAGGATGTCACGGCAAGGCCAGCGGGCAAAACGGCTTCAAGCTCTCGCTGCTCGGCTTCGAACCACCCGAGGACTACGAGTATCTGGTCAAAGAGGCTCAGGGCCGTCGGCTGTTCCCGGCGGCACCGTCCAGAAGCCTGCTGCTGCTGAAGGCCACCAATTCAGTCCCGCACGGTGGCGGACAACGCCTGGAGCCCGAGTCGTACGAGTATCGCCTGCTCGAGAGATGGGTCGCGCAAGGTATGCCCTACGGCAACGACGACGATCCGACGGTGGCCCGCATCGACGTCTTTCCGGCGACTCGCCAGATGGCCCGTGAGGCGGATCAACAGGTCACCGTGATCGCCCACTATACCGATGGCTCCTTCGAAGACGTGACGCGGATGACCCAGTTCGAGCCGAACGATCCGGAAATGGCCGAATCTAGCGAGACGGGACTCGTCCACACCACCGAGTTGACCGGCGACGTGGCCATCATGGCCCGCTATCAGGGGCAAGTCGGAGTCTTTCGAGCCACCGTGCCTTTGGGCCTCGAGCTGGATGACATGCACGAGCCGGCGAACTTCGTCGACGAACACATCTTCGCCAAACTCGGCGAACTCGGCGTGCCGCCCTCGCCCGTCTGCGACGATGCCACGTTTCTGCGCCGCGTGACGCTCGACATTGCCGGGCGACTACCAACTCCCGACGAGACGCGGGCATTTCTGGCCGATGCCGACCCCGAGAAGCGCAACCGCTGGATCGACCAGCTGCTCGACAGCGGCGACTACGCCGACTACTTCGCCAACAAATGGAGCGCCGTGCTGCGCAACAAGCGGGCCAACGGCAACTACATCCACGGCACGTACGCCTTCCACCAATGGATTCGCCACAGCCTGTACACGAATCAGCCGTACGATCAGTTCGTTCGGCAGATCATCGCGGCTTCGGGTGAGCCAGGGCAGAATCCGCCGGTCGTTTGGTATCGCGAGGTGAAGGACGCCAACCAACAGGTCGAGGACGCAGCCCAGTTGTTCCTCGGCCTGCGCATCCAATGCGCGCGCTGCCACCACCACCCGTTCGAGAAGTGGAGCCAGGACGACTACTACGGATTCCAGGCATTCTTCTCGCGCGTCGCGCGCAAGCCCGGCAATCAACCCGACGAAGAGCGCATCTTCCACCGACGCGGCAAGGCCCAGGCCAAGAACCCGAAAACGGGCCAGCAACTCCCACCAACGGGTCTTGGCAGCGGACCGCTCGACCTGCCCATCGACGAAGATCCGCGGCAGGCACTGGCCGATTGGATGGCAGACCCCGAGAACCCGTTCTTCGCCCCGGCGCTGGTGAACCGCTACTGGAAACACTTCTTCGATCGTGGCCTGGTCGATCCCGAAGACGACATGCGGGTCACTAACCCGGCCACGAATCCAGCGCTGCTCAATGCGTTGGCCGAGCACTTCGTGGCCAGCGGCTTCGACCGCAAGGAGCTGGTGCGCACGATCTGTCGTTCGAAGACGTACCAGCTCAGCACCGATCCCAACGAGTACAACCTCAGCGACAAGCAGAACTTCTCTCGCTTCTACCCGCGGCGGCTGCCGGCGGAAGTGTTGCTGGATTCGATCAACCTGGTGACGAACTCGACCACCAGCTTCTCGGGGCTGCCGCCGGGCACGCGGGCCGTGCAACTACCGGACCAGGGTGCCAATACCTATTTCCTGACCGTATTTGGTCGGCCACAGGCCGATACGGCGTGTGAGTGCGAGCGATCGGGCGAAGCCAACCTGGCGCAGAGCCTGCATCTGCTCAACTCAACAGAGATTCAAGACAAGCTCTCAGCCGACGGGGGCCGCGCGGCCCTGCTGGCTGCCGACGAAGAGCGACCGCACGCCGAGCGGATTCGTGAACTGTATTTCTGGGTCTACTCGCGCGAGCCGGCCGAAGACGAGCAACAAGTGGCGCTGGCGCACATCGAAAAGACCGAGAACAAGCGCCAGGCCTACGAGGACATCATCTGGGCGCTGATCAACACCAAAGAGTTTCTCTTTAACCACTAGGTTCTGTCTCGCAAGTGGCTCGTCGGCCCGAGTGCGCGAGAATTCAGTTGGCGGCAAGGAGGCCGAAGCAGGCGAATCACTCAAGATTCGTCGATGCAGGCCGACGCCGACCGCCGGCGGAATTCGCCGCACGAAGCCAGATCGCACTTACGAGACAGAACCTAGGCGTCGCGGCGCTGTGCGACAGATCGAACGCTCACGGCGAGCGGGTCGGGGCGCGTTGATCGTTCCGGCGGCTGCGCGTCGCTTGCGTCATGTAAGCGGTCCAGGTTGCCAGCTGTTTCATCGTTTCTGCGAGGCCCTGCTGGCGACAAGTCTCCGGCGACCGGCCAAGCGTTTGTCCCGCTAGCGGGCTGCGGTTTATAGTAGTCTCAACGGTGACGTGCTGCTTCTGCGAACGGTTGATCCGCGCTGGCAGCAGCCGCATCACACACAGGCCCCACAGCGCGAGAGTGTTGGCCGACTCTCGCGTTCACTTTGCCCGCCGGCCCCAGCGCGGACGCCAACGGGAGTCGCCTTCGCGGCAGCTCTCGGCGCCCCAGGAGAAGCACGACGATGCGCGTTGCTTGGCGTCAGGCTTTTCGTCGCGCGGAGCAGACGCACAGTCTGCCTGTTCAATCGCGCGAGGCTTCGCGCCATCGGTCGTGCCCCGCGCTGAAGTTGTTGTGCATGGCGGTTGTTTGCCACACGGTGGCCGGCACTGCGGTGGCGCAACTTCCCACCGCCCGGCTCACCGCCATCTTTCCCCCCGGTGCCCAACAAGGAACATCGGTGGAGCTGGAAACTGCCGGCGCCGATCTGGACGGCGCCACGACGTTACTCTTCGATCATGCCGGCATCACGGCCGTACCCAAGACCCACGTCCCGGAAGGCGCCACCGAACCGCAACCGGTCGCCAATCAGTTCGTCGTTACCGTCGCTGCCGACGTGCCGGTCGGCGTCTACGAGCTCCGTGCCGCGGGCACCTATGGCGTCAGCAATCCCCGGCTGTTTTATGTCGGCGGTGAATCGCAGATCGCGGAGACGGAACCCAACAATACTCCGCAACAGGCTACTGAGTCGCAGGTAGGGCAGGTCGTCGTCGGTCGCTCGGGCGGTACCAACGACATCGATTGCTTTCGCTTTCCTGCAACTGCCGGTCAGCGTCTGCTGATCGACTGTATGGCTCAGCAACTCGATTCGCGGATGGACGCCACGCTCGAACTAGCCGATCAGTCGGGCCGTGTTCTGGCGCTCGCCCGCGACGACCGCAGTCGCGACCCGCTGATCGACTTAGTGATACCCGCTGACGGCGCGTACATCGTCCGGCTCTACGACTTCACGTACGGTGGCGGCGCTGAACACGTCTATCGGCTGAGCGTTTCGGTGGCGCCGCACATCGACTTCATCCTGCCGGCGGCCGGCACGCCGGGGACAACCGGATCCTTTACGCTCTATGGGCGCAATCTCCCCGGCGGCAGCCCGAGCGAACAGGTTACCTCCGAGGGCCGTCCGCTCGAACAGCTCAGCGTTGAAATCGAGCTCCCCGCCGAAGAGGCTGCTTGGCACGGCGGCGTACGCGGGCAGTCCGTTCGTCCCGCCGAAGCCGGAGTCGACGCGATCGACTACCGTCTGCGTGGCGAGCACTTCACGTCGAATCCCATACGCATCGCCAGGGCAGTCGCGCCACCATTGGTCGAACAAGAGCCCAACGACAGTCTCGAGCAAGCTCTCGAACTGACCGCGCCGGCCACGGTCACCGGTCAGTTTGCCACGGTGGACGACTTCGACTGCTATCGCTTCTCGGCGACCAAGGGCACGGTGCTCCGGCTAGAAATCGTCTCCGAGCGGCTCGGGCTCCCCACCGACCCAGCCATGCTCGTGCAGCGAATCGTTGAAAAAGAAGGCGCGACAAGCTTCGTCGACCTGCAAGACGCCGACGACGACGGTACGAACATCGGCGGAGCCCACTTCAACACGGCCCATCACGACCCGGTGTACCGCTTCGAGGCACCTGAAGATGGCAACTACCTGTTGCGCGTGCGCGATCTCTACGCCGCAGCGCGGGGTGGCGCAGAGTTGGTCTACGTCCTGACCATTCGGCCCGAGATGCCCGATTTCCGGTTGGTGGCGATCCCTGAGTTCCCCAACCAAGGCCGGGCAGCCCCAAACCCCTGGACCGGATTCCTCCGCCGCGGTGGAACCACACGGTTCGATTGTCTGTTGTTCCGCCGCGATGGATTCAGCGGCGACGTGGAGATCACCGTTGAGGGACTACCCGAAGGTGTTTCGACCGGCGGCTGCGTCGTCGGAGCGGGTCAAACAGCCGCGCGGCTGATCATTGCTGCGACTGAAGATGCCCCGGAGTCCAGCGGCGCGATCCGCATCGTGGGCCGCGCCCGAATTGGCGATGCCGATGTCGAGCACGCCGCCCGCGGCGCCACGGTCGTCTACAACGCCACCCCACCGGCCGTGCGACTGGTGCGCAACGTGATGCTCTCCGTCGGGCAGATCGCGCCGCTGGGAATCACGGCCGGCGCCGATCGAGTCGAGCTGGCGCAGAGCAGCCGGCTCGACATTCCGCTGACGATTGCGCGCCGCGAAGGATTCACGGCCGCCTTTACGCTAACAGCGGCCCCCGACCAATTGCCAGGCAAAGTCGGCAACGAGAACGTGAACGTCGCCGAGAACGCAACGGATGCCACATTGCACTTGTACTTTCAACAAGATGCCCCGCCGGGCACCTACACGCTCTTCGCGCAAGCCACGGCCAAGGTCCCCTCTCCGCGTAAGGACAACGACGGGAATCCCCAGCAGATCGACGTCGTCGAGGTTTCCACGCCGGTCACGGTCACGGTGCAGCCAGGACCGCTCGTGCTGGCCCCCAGCGTCCCCGACAACGGAGCCATCAAACGCGCCGCCGAAATCAAGGTCCCGGTGAAGATCAATCGGCGCAATGAGTTCGCTGGCCCCGTGACGTTGTCGCTCATGCTGCCCGCCGGAGTGACGGGCGTCGCCGCGGAAGAAGTAACGGTTGCGGCCGATCAGGACACCGGCGAGTTGGTCATCCGCGCGGCTGAAGACGCAGCCACGGGAAACCACGCCCACGTCGCCATCCGCGCCCGCGTCGACTGGAACGAGCGCACGGTGGAAGTCCACCAGCCAATACCGCTTAACGTACAAGAGTAAGCCTCCCAGCGTTCCACAGGAAAAATGGAAGTGTGCTCAGAGGGGCTTGTGGTCCCACCGACCGAAAAACGGTTCGCCACGCAGGGGTGAAGCTGATGATGCCGAAATCGCGCAAACAGCGGAGACCGCGAACAGCCCGGTGCATCGCCTGCCTGCTCACGCTGTTCGTGCTCGCTCTGTGCAATCAGGCGAAGGCAGAAGACGAGGCCCCCATCGAGATTGCCAATCTCGATCGCGAAGCACCGGTCAGCTTTGCTGATGAAGTGATGCCCATTTTGCGGCAGTCGTGTCTCGCCTGTCACAACGCCAGCGACGCCGCTAGCGATTTGGTGCTCGAAACTCCAGAGCAAATGCTCACCGGCGGTGCCTTGGGCCCTGCGATCGTTCCCGGCAAGCCCGCTGAAAGTCTGCTGCTGCAGGTCGCTGCGCACCAGGAAGAACCCTTCATGCCGCCGCCGGACAACGACAGCGGCGCCGAGGATCTCACACCCGAGCAGCTCGGAATTCTGAAGCTCTGGATTGAGCAGGGCGCTGAAGGGGGACCGGCAGAGGCCGTCGAAGAAATCGCCTGGCAGCCGCTACCGCCGGGCATGAACCCGATCTTCGCGGTCGCGCTGTCGTCCGATGGGCAGTTCGCCGCTTGCAGCCGCGCGAACCAGATTTTCATCTATCACATCCCCAGCGGACGGCTCGTCGACCGGCTTACCGACCCCCACTTGATTGAGGCCGGCATCTACGAGCGCGAAGGCGTGGCCCATCTCGATCTGGTGCAGTCGTTGGCATTCAGCCCGGACGGGCAGACGCTCGCCTCCGGCGGGTATCGCGTGGTGAAACTGTGGCGACGTCCTGCCGCACCGCAACTCGGCGACGTCGCGCTCGGCGCTATCGACGCCGGCACTGTGCAAACCAGCTCCGACGGCACCTGGCTGGCGGCCGCCGATGCACAGCACCGCGTGCGGTTATGGAATCTGCCCGACGCTGCGCCGGGCGCCACGCTGGTGGGCCATACCGAACAGGTCACGGCGCTGCGATTTCATCCTGCCGGCGATCGACTCGTCTCGACGTCTGCAGACGGAACCACTCTGGTCTGGCAACTGCCCGATGGGCAGCTCGAAGGACGGCTTGACCTCCCCGCCGCGGCCGGTGACATGCTTTTCATCGGCGAAGAACCGCGGCTCGTATTCGCGGGCACCGACCAAGTCCTGCGAAGCGCCTCGCTACCCAGTGTGCGACCGAAAACTCTTCTCGCCGCAGGCCAACTGACGGGGATTGCCTTGAGTCCGGATGCCCAGCGCCTGGCCGCCGCGCGGGACGATGGGCACGTCGACATTATCACGGTGTCGGATGGTCAACTGTTGCGCAGCCTCGCCGCTCATGAAGGGGCGATCGCAGCCCTCGCATTTGCAGACTTGGAGACGATTGCCAGTTGCGGGAGCGATGGCCGACTGAAGGTCTGGTCGGTGAATTCGTCAGAACCGACGGCAGACATCGAGCTCCCTGCTCAGCCCGTGGCGCTGACCGCGCTGGCGAATCCAAGTCGATTCGCCATCGCAGACACGACCGGGCGCGTCTCGATACTCGCCGAGGATCACGCGACGCTCAGCGAATTCGTGCCCGCTGCAGAACAGCCTGCCGACACCGCCGTGACGACGACGCACTTACTGGCATCGCCGGACGGCACGACGCTCTACCGAACCGACGCATCGGGAATGCTCCGCGGCGTCCGGATGGCGGATGGTGGCGAGCAGTACGCGGTTCAACTACCGGCCCCGGCATCCGCTCTGGCACTCAGCCCCGACGGCGCGGTGCTGGCCACGCTCGGTACGGAACCTGTAGTTCATCTCTGGCAAGCGGCGACCGGCGCGCCCGGCGAACAGGCAACGATCGACGGCTTGCCGGCGCCGCCAACAAGCGTCGCATTTACACACGACGGTCAGCGGCTGCTGGTGGGCTTCGAGGACGGACGGGCGACCACGATTCGCATCGCGTCAGGCGTCGCGGAGCAGGCCGTCGCTCGCCACGACGGCAAGGTGCAAGCAGTGGCCAGCGGCGGAGCGGATGGCGTGTTGTTGTTGACGCTCGGCGATGGCAGAACACTGCGTGCAACGCCCAGCGCGGCAATTGACGCCTGGCAGCATCCAGCGCCGATTCGCGCGATAGCTGCGGCCAGAACTCCAGCCGCCGAGCTTGTGACGGGCGGTGCAGATGGCGTTGTACGCGTTTGGGACGTGAACACGCGACAGGTCGCGCGTGAGTGGAAGCACGAAAGCGCCATCGTTTCGCTGGCAGTGCGCACGGACGGAACGCGTGTGGCGACGATCGCCGAAGATCAGACGGCCCGCCTCTGGAACGCCGCGGATGGTGCACAGTTAGCCGTGCTCTCCGGCAACTTCCTCGATGCAGGCGTTGCCACGCGGCTGGCGGCCATGTCGCAGCGCGCGGGAGAGAAGAAAGACAAGGCCGCGGCCGCACAAACGGCCGCACAAGAATCGCTCACCGCCCGTCAGACGGCAGTCACTGAGAACACCACGGCGTTGGAAGCCGCGACGGCGACAGCGACGGAAGCGCTCGCGGCAGCGACCAAAGCCAACGACGAGAAAGCGGCGGCCGAAACGGTTGCCAAACAGGCCGCAGATGCCGCTCAGGCAGCCGCAGATGCCAAGACCGCCGCCGACAAGGCCGCCACGGACACAGCGGCTCTCGCTGATACCGCCGCGAAGACCGCCGCCAGCGCACTCGCGGCGGCCGAAGCATCGTCCACCGCAGCCCAGAACGCAGCCGCAGCGTTGGAACAGGCAAAGGCCGCTCTAGCTGTCGATCCCGAGAACGAGTCGCTGAAGACACTCGTCGCCGCCGCTGAAAAGACCGCGGCCGACACCAAGGCTGCCGCCGACGCAGCCGCCGCGAGCAGTGACCTGGCGGCCACCGAGTCGCAGAACCGCAAAGGTCTGGCTGACGCGGCTGCCAAACGCAAGGCGGAGGCCGACGCCCTGGTCGAAAAGACCGCAGCCGAAAAGACCGCAGCCGACGAGAAACTGACGGCGGCGACAACAGCCGCCGAGACAGCCACCAAAGCTTCCAACGAAGCGGCGGGCAAAAAGACCGCCGCCGCGAAGGCGCTGGCTGACGCAGAGGCCAGCGTCGTCCGCGGACAGCAGACGCTGGAAAGCGTCACAGCCGAGGCGCAACGCGCCGCCGAACTGGCCACCGCGCTGGCCGCACGATCGGCAGAGGCTCAAAACAGCGTCCAGCAAAGCGCGCCGCAACCGCAGACACTCGCCTTCTCTCCCGACGGCTCGCAGTTGGCCCTCGCCGAAAGTACGAATCAGGTCACCCTCTACGACGGCGCCAGCGGATTGCCACAGCGGACGATCGACGCAAGTGCGCAATCAGTTCGCCTGCACTTCGCCTCAGCGCGCGAGCTCGTCGTGCTCACGGCCGACGGCACCGCGCGACGCTGGGACGTTTCGAGCCGCTGGCGACTGGCCGGTCAAATCGGACCGCCGGCCGATGAGCCGCTGGCGAGCGAAAGCTCCGCGATCGTCGATCGCGTGCTGGCCCTGGGTTTCAGTCCTGATGGTTCACAGCTGGCCACCGGCAGTGGCGATCCGTCGCGCAGCGGCGAACTGAAGATCTGGAACGTGGCCGACGGCAGCCTCTTGCTGGATCTGGCCGACGTGCACAGCGACACCGTGTTCGGCGTCGCATTCTCGGCCGAGGGACGCTTCCTCGCCTCGGCTGCCGCCGACAAGTTCGTCAAAGTCTACGATCTGACAGCCGGCGAAGTCGTGCGCAGCTACGAAGGCCACACGCACCATGTGCTGGGCGTCGACTGGAATGCGGCCGACACGCTGTTGGCCAGTTGCGGGGCAGACAACGTGCTCAAGATCTGGAACTTCGAGACGGGCGAACAGCAGCGAACCATCGGCGGATTCGGCAAACAGGTGACCGACGTGGTGTTTGTCGCCGACACCAGCGAGACGCTGGCCAGCGCCGCCGACAAATCGGTCCGCCTGCACCAGACCAACGACGGCAAGAACCTGCGCAACTACGGCGGGGGGACGGACTACATGTACGGCGTGGCCACCGATGCCGGCGGTACGCTGGTCGTGGCCGGAGGGGCTGACGGAATTCTGCGCGTTTGGAACAGGGCCGACGGCAAATCGGTTGCCAATTTCAGTCCGCCAGAGACCGCCCCGGAGGCGACGCAGGCTGCCGCCAACTGAACCGCATTAGAGCGTCAAACTAGTTCCTCGACCACGCTCGCATTCTCCAACACGTAGCGCGGCCGTCCGGCGTGATCGACGAACGTCTGTCCAGGGTCGATTCCCAGGTGGCGGTAAACCGTCGCCAGAATATTCTCCGGACGATAAGGCCGATCGTCGGGCTTCTCACCACGCCGGCTCGACGCGCCGATGATCTGGCCCATCTGCAGTTCGCCACCGGAGAGCATCACGCTCATCACCGAGCCCCAATGGTCGCGGCCCGCCGTGCGGTTCACCCGCGGAGTCCGGCCGAATTCGCCCATGGCGACGATGAGCACGTTGCGCTGCATCCCGCGCTCGTGCAAGTCGTTGATGAGCGCCGTCACGCCGCGGTCGAACTGCGGCGCCTTCTGCTTGAGCCGCTGGACGATCTTCTGGTGATCGTCCCAGCCCCCGACACGGGCAGTCACGAACGGCACGCCCGCTTCTACCAGCCGACGTGCTAAGAGCAGGCTTTGCCCCACGGTCGAGCGTCCATATCGATTGCGCACCGCATCCGGCTCGGCGTGGATGTCGAACGCGGCCCGCGCTCGATCGCCAGCGACCATCTCGAACGCCTCATGCGTGAACTGGTCGAGGGCGTCACTCACGCCGCGATTGTCCATCAACCGGCGATTGGTATCGAGCGTCGACAGCAGTCCGCGGCGATCTGCCAATCGGTCGAAGCTCAGCTTGCCGACCAGATCGAGATTCTTCACGGCGAAGTTGTCTTTGTTCGGATCACCCCCGGTAATGAACGGATTGAAGCCCTTGCCCAAAAAAGCCGCATCGCCGTAACGCATGATGCTCGGCACGGCCACATACGAGGGCAGCCCCTCGGGCGCGGCTTGGGCCTCTTGGCGGACCCGGGCGGTAATCGCACCCGAGCAGGGCATTTCGTTCTGGCGGTTTTGGCGATCGCGGAGATAGTAGCCGGTCTGCACAAGGTGTGCTGACGTCTGGTGGCTGCTCGAGTTGTGGTGCACCGAGCGGATCACAGCCAGCTTGTCGGCGATGCTCGCCTGCTCGACCATCATCTCGCTGAATCGCACGCCCGGCAGGCACGTCCCCACCGTGCCCAGCGGACCACGATATTCGGCCGGAGCATCGGGCTTGGGGTCGTACGTTTCAAAGTGCGAAGGCCCGCCGGCCATCTCGATGTAGATCACCGCCGTGTCACGGGCCTGGCGCCCGCCGGCACTTTCAGACGAGCCGGCCCGCGCCTGGGTCTGCAAGAACTGCCCAAGCGACAGCCCCCCCAATCCGAGATAGCCGATGCGCAAAAAGTCACGACGACGGACACCATCGCAAGAGCGATGCGCTCTACCGTTCACCTGAAACATCGTGCTCTCCTCGAGCGACGCGGCAGCAACTCCAGAAGACGACCGGCCAAAGCGGAGGCGGTGCAGGGTGGACAGTTTGCAGGCTGGAACCGCGAACGGGCGCGGCCGATTGCTTCGCAGGGGGCGCTGGCAGGATGTGCGAAAGTCTAAATCCTACCGCTTCAGGGGGTCAAGCGAATCGGCATCGGCGCGGCCTGCGAGCGACGGCGCTGCGGGGACACTGCGAGCGCGCGAGATGTGCGATTCGGCTGCAAGTCCTGTCGGCACGGCGTGTTGCACACTCGCGATTGCCGTAGTATCAAGCACGCTCAGGCGGCGCGAGTCAAGGTTGCGTAGTCGACTGCCCGCTTCCCATTCCCACCACGGTCACCAGCCTCGTCGGAGATGCGACTATGCAGATGCTCGGCGGATTGAAAGAGAACAATCGCGTGATCGAAACTCCGCACGGAGATGCGATTGGCACCAGCTACCGTTGGCCGGGAGGGCAGTATTGCGCCATTCACACCGACAAGGGCTTCATCGGCTGCGGCATCTACGACGTTCACGTGGCGGGCGAATTCGGCATCGTGGCCGCCATTGCTAAAGGCACGCCGGACAATCCGCTTTGCGAGCCCGAAGATCTGTTCGAGGCCAAGATCGTCGACGCCAGCGAGCCGGCCCGCAAGCTGGGAATCGAACCCGGCATGTCGGGCATGGACGCTATCGGCAAGCTGCTCTCGGCCTGAACGGAAGCGGCTCGGCAAAACGGGTCTGCTACGACTCGCGCACCAGCGCCAGTCGCACCATGTTCAGCGCCTGCTTGGCGCTGCGAACGACGTGCAGCGATCGATCGCCCAACATCGGCGCCGAGCGGACGATCGTGCCCTCCGGGGACGCCAAAGCATAAGACACTTTCGGCGACTTCTTCATCGAAGGCTCGAACAGCGGCACCGGGCCGGTGACCAGCACCAGATCGGCCGGCATCAGGCGCCGCGCCGCCTGGGCGATGGCTTCGACCAGCGGTCCATGTTCCACTCGACTCGCGTCGACCCGTGTTTCGTCAAGGTCGAACATTCTGGCGGCGCCGCTAGCACTGCGGACGACCACCCCTCCCAGGAAAGCGTCGCCAATCTCAGGCACATCGTGCAGCCACTGCGCGACCTGACCGCCGGTGCCCCACTCGACGGTGGCCAGTGTGCGACCTCGCTCGATCAACAAGCGGGCCACGGCGTGCTCCAGTTCATCGTCCTCCTCGCCAAACACCAGTTCGCCCAGCGTATCGCGAATCGTGGCCAACGTCGGCTCCATCGAGGCCAGACACTCTGCTTCGTCGACGCCGTCTGCCGTGATGCGCAGTGTGATCGTCGCCTTGCTCGCCGTGATGCCCACCATGGGACGTCGACCGCGGCGAATCAAATCGGGCAGCATTTGCTCGAGGTGGCTTTCGCCCTGGCCAAAACACTTGATCCGCCTGTGGCGAATCACGCGGCCGCCGGAAAGCTTCACGAGATCGGGGGCGACGCTCTCGGCCCACATCTGTTTCATTTCGGATGGCACGCCAGGCAGGGCGAACACCCGCGACGGGTCGCGCCCCTCGCGGGCGATTTCGACGTCGATTCCCGGCGCGCTTCCGGCGGGATTGAAGATCGGACGGCTGCCTTCGGGGAACAGAGCCTGCACCCGGTTGCGCTCCGGCATCTCGCGTGAGAACAGCGCGAACAGGTTGCGAATGTGCTCGAGCATCGCCTCGTCGAGCACGAGTTCGGTGCCCAGAACTTTCGCCAGCGCGTCGCGCGTCAGATCGTCAGCGGTAGGCCCCAGTCCGCCGGTTGCAATGACGACGTCCGCGCGATCGGCGGCTTCGAGAAACACCCGCACGTTGGCGTCGAGATCGTCCGCCACCGTGCTGTGGTACATCACGCGGATTCCCAACTCGCCCAGCCGCTCGCTGAGCCACTGGCAGTTGGTGTCCAATCGCTGACCGCTGGTCAGCTCGTCGCCTATCGAGATTACTTCGGCCAACATCCGGACGGCCCCTCCTTCAGGCTAAGCGGGAAAGCGCACCTTGCCATTCTGCCATGTGGCGGCAGGCAGAACGAGCGGCACACGCCATCGGTAGCACGCTGGCTACAGGTACGAACACGCAGACATAACGATCACGCCGCTTCCATCACGCCGGCACCTGCCGTTCGGGCCATTGGCGACTGCGTATAATTGGTGTCCGCAAGTACCGGCTATTGCCTTTCGACCGCGCGGGTCGTCGCCTGAACCAAGTTGCCCCATGTCCCGAGCAGTGACTGAGCAAATCGAGCTGTCCATTGAAGGGATGCATTGTGCGCACTGTGTGGAATCGGTGCGCAAGGCACTCGAGCACGTCGACGGCGTCCGCGGGGCGGCAGTCGACCTCGAAGCAGCCCGGGCCGTCGTGGAAATGGATCCCCAGACTGGCTCACATACCGCGCTCGTTGCCGCGGTCGAAGGAGCCGGCTATCAGGTCGTTGCGAAGTCGCGACTCGAGCAACCGTCGATTCCCCTCGCTGCCGCGGCCACCAGCGAGCGAGACGATGCGGGGGGAGATGGAGATAGCAACCGGCCATCGGACGTTGCCACGCGATCTCGCCTCACGCTCGACATCGGGGGCATGCACTGCGCCAGTTGTGTGCAACGAGTTTCGGCGGCGCTTGCGGATGTCCCTGGGGTCGTTGCGGCCCGTGCCAATTTGGCAACCGAACAAGCCAGCGTGGACTACTCGGACGATCAGGTCGACACACAGCAACTGCTGAATGCCGTTCATAACGCCGGATATTCGGCTCAGCTAGCCTCGCCTTCTCAGGGGGGCGACCTCGAGAGTCGCTTGGACCGACAACTTCAGGGTTGGGCGAGACGGCTGGCAGTCGGCGCGGCGCTATTGAGCCTCATCATCGTGTTGCATTTCGCGCCGACGCCGGTCTGGGCGGCCTGGGTTTCCGCGATCGCCGCCGTGGCGATGTTGGTTTACGTCGGCCAGCCGTACCTGGGCGGAGCGTGGCGACGCCTGCGGCATGGATCGACGAACATGGACACATTGGTGGCGCTAGGAACCAGCGTGGCCGTGGCCGCAGGACTCGTCGCCATGCTGCGCGGGACGCCGGGCATGTACTTCATGGATGCGGGCATGATCCTGGTGTTCATCACGCTCGGCCGCTTGCTCGAAACTCGGGCCAAGGGACGCGCGTCGTCCGCCATTCGCAAGTTGCTCGACCTCGCTCCGGCCGAGGCCACTGTTGTCACCGATGGGCAAACCCATCGCATTCCCGCCGAAGCCGTCGAAGTCGGTGAGCTAGTTCTTGTCCGGCCCGGCGAGCGCGTGTCGCTCGACGCTGAGATCGTCGAAGGCCATTCGCAGCTCGATGAGTCCTGGTTGACCGGCGAGTCGCTGCCTGTCGAAAAAAAGCCGGGGGACGAGATTCTCACCGGCTCGATCAACGGGTCGGCGTCGCTGAAAGCGCGGGTGCTGCGACCCGTCGGCGACTCCGCACTTGCGCGAGTGATCGAACTCGTCCGCCGTGCACAGGAATCGAAGGCGGACGTCGAGCGGCTCGCCGATCGCGTGATTGCGTACTTCGTGCCGACTATTCTCGCCATCGCCGCGACCACGCTGCTGGCGTGGGGACTATTCGGCCCAAACTGGTCGACAGGCCTGTCTGCGGGCGTTGCCGTCCTCATCGTGGCCTGCCCTTGCGCCCTGGGACTCGCCACACCCACTGCCGTTCTGGTCGCAAGTGGGCGCGGCGCGGAACTTGGCATTCTGGTCAAGGACGCGCGAGCACTCGAACAGGCCGGTCGGCTGACAACCATCGTGCTCGACAAGACCGGCACGGTGACCCTGGGAAAACCGCAGGTCGTGCAGGTGCATCCTGTTGGCGACTCAAGTGACGCCGAGTTGCTGGCCACGGCCGCCGCAGCCGAACAGATGAGCGAACACCCACTAGCAGCCTGTGTCGTGCAAGAGGCGAAAAGCCGCTGCCTCGAACTTCCCCCGGCCGAGCAACTTCAGGTTGAGCCGGGCCAGGGAGTTCGTGCTGTTGTCGACGGGAAACGAGCCTTGGTCGGTACAGAAGTGCTGCTGGCCAAAGCCGGCATGGCAACCGACCAGTTACCTGTTGACTTGTCAGCCATTCGCGCCGACGGTGCGAACCCCTTGTGCGTCGCATGGAATGGGCGCGTGTTGGGCGTGATTGCCATCGCCGACGGCGTCGCTCGGCACAGCGGCGCTGCAATCGCTGACTTGAAGCAACTCGGCTTGGAAGTGGCGCTGCTGTCTGGCGATCATCGTGTCATTGCCGAATCGGTGGCGCGCCAGGTGGGGATCGAAGAGGTGACCGCCGAAGTGCGTCCCGAAGAGAAATCGCGATACATCGATCGTTTGCGGGCACGTGGCAAGCGCGTGGCGATGGTGGGCGACGGGATCAATGATGCCCCCGCGTTGGCTGCTGCCGACGTGGGCATCGCCATTGGTGCGGGTTCAGACGTCGCTATCGAAACGGCCGACCTGGTGCTCGTCGGCGAAGACTTGCGGAGCCTGGTGCGGGCCGTTCGGCTATCGCGCGCGACGTTGCGCACGATCTGGCAGAATCTCGGCTGGGCTTTCGTCTACAATCTCGCCCTGGTGCCCGTTGCGGCCGGCGCTCTGGCGCTGATTCCCGGCGTCTCGTTCCGTCTTCCGCCCGCCGCGGCGGCTGCGGCGATGGCCGCCAGCAGCGTCTCCGTCGTGCTGAACAGCTTGCGACTCAGGCGGCGGGCCCTCGATTAGATCGACGCACTACGTCAGAATCTGCGACCAGCCCGCACGGCCACCTGCCTTCCTGGCAGCAGGCACGGATTCCACCCATGACCGCACAGCCCGCAGCCATCGTCACCGGAAGTTCGCGAGGCATTGGACGAGCCATCGCCGTCGAACTTGGCCGCTTGGGTTACGCCGTCACGGTCAACTATGCGTCGAATCGAAAAGCGGCCGATGAAGTCGTCGCCAAGATCGAGGGCAGCGGCAGTGCCGCCATTGCCGTAGAGGGCGATGTGGGCTGCACAGAAGATCGCGCGCACCTGGTGCAGCAGACGCGCAGCCAGTTCGGCCGCCTCGATCTGCTGGTGAACAACGCCGGCATAACTTCCCCGGGCCGCCGCGATCTGCTCGAAGCGACCGAACAGTCGTGGGACCGCGTCTTCGACACCAATCTCAAAGGCCCCTTTTTCCTCGCCCAGCAGTGCGCCAACGCGATGATCGAACTCATAGGCAACCGCACCATCGCACACGGCAAGATCATTAACGTTTCCTCGATCTCGGCCTATGCGGTGAGCACCAACCGCGTCGACTACTGCCTCACCAAGGCAGCTTCTGAAATGATGACGCACTTGTTGGCGGTTCGGTTGGCCGAAGAAAAAATCAGCGTCTTCGAAATCTGCCCCGGCGTGATTCGCAGCGATATGACGGCGCCCGTTCAAGAGAAATATGACCAGGCGATTCGAGACGGACTCATGCCCATGCGGCGCTGGGGCGAACCGGAAGACGTGGCACGGGCCGTGGCCGCTATCGTCGGCGACTATTTTCCGTACACGACCGGCCAGCGTTTTCACGTCGACGGCGGGTTTCACATCCGCCGGTTGTGACGGCTGGGCCTCACCACTCCCAGGCCTGCTCTTGCCGCAGCGGGTTCGTACCGCGCGGATGCGGCAGCTTTCGGGAAGCGGCCGTACCGTCGAAGGTTGGCAGCACGGCATTTAACGCGTCCGCCGACGCTTCTGCTGTATGACGGGGCGCATTGCTCATGGTCTCGTGCAGTCGCGTCGTCGTGCCGGGAGCCCGCACGCCGATGCGGCCGATGGCCCGCACCATGGCATGTTGAGCCCGCAGGCCGCCCAGTTCCTGCTCGGCTTCGAGCGCCCGCACGAGATCGTCGCTGGCCGATTTGGCCGCCGGTCCGATCCGGCCCAGTGCCATGGCGGCGCGAGTCCGCACCAACTCGTCGCTGTCTTGTAGGGCTTCGGCCAGTTCGTCCACGGCGCCCAGAGCTCGTCGCCCCAACATATTGAGCACCTGCGCCGCCTGACGGCGGACGCGGACATCGCGATCGTCCAACAAACCACCAAGCGGCTCCGCCGACTCAGCGCCGATCTGCGTCAGCGCGGCCATCGCCTGCTGAGGCTCTTCCTGTCGCCGCAATTGCTCCACCCACTGGCTGGTCGTTTGGCCGCGGTAGCTTTTTTCCTCCCGCGCGCATCCCGGCGCGATCGACAACGCGACGCACGTCGCCAATGGACCAAGAACGCGAACACACCAAATGCACATGGAGTTTCCAGTCAATCTGCCACCCAAGTTTGCGTCGTCTCGGCCACGAAAGTGACTGATGCCCCACACTCGTCGTCGGCCGATTTCTACCCAACCCTAGCACGCTGTTGTCGCGGCCGTTTCAATGGCGAACTCGATGTGTTACGCAGACTCGGACGGTCAGCGGGTGCAAACGCCACGACCGGTTCGGCTTGACTTCCTCCGAGCGTCTGGCACGATCGACCACCTACGCGATGAGGATTCGCGAGAGTTGTTATTCGGCGGGATTCGCAGTCTCGACGTCCGGCCGCGTGCGATTGGCGAGGGGATCACACATGGGACGCCTGGCAGACAAGGTCACCATCGTCACTGGGGGCGGCTCGGGCATCGGGCGGGCGATCTGCATGCGGTTCGCGGCGGAAGGCGCCTCGGTCGTCATCGCGGAGATCAACCAGGTTGCGGGTCGTGAAACGGCCGAAACGATCACTCAGCAGGGTGGCCGCGCGATCGCCATCGTCACCGATGTCTCTGACGAGAACAACGTTCGCGAGATGGTTGCGACCGTCGCGCGAGAGCATGGTCGCATCGACGTACTCGTGAACAACGCGGCGGTCTTCGTCTTGCACGGTATAGACGCACCGGCGGAAGCGTGGCGGCAGAGCCTGGATGTGAACGTTGTGGGCACCGCCTTGGTCACCAAGCACGTTGTCCCGACCATGCGCGCCGGTGGCGGCGGTTCGATCGTGAATCTCGGCTCCATTTCCAGCTTCATCGCGCAGCCGGAATTTATCACCTACAACGCCACCAAAGCAGCGATCTCCGAGATGACGCGCTGCATGGCGCTAGACCTGGGAACCGACAACATCCGAGTCAATGCCGTTTGCCCCGGCACGGTATGGACGCCGATTGTCGAGCGGCTGACGCGCGAAGAGGGGCTCACCCGCGAACAGGCCGATTCGGCGCCCGGTTGGGGCGCAGAGAGCATGTTGGGGCGACTCGCCGAACCCGAAGAAATCGCAGCCGCAGTGCTCTTTCTCGCCTCGGACGAGGCGTCCTACATCACTGCCGAGAACCTGATGGTCGACGGCGGCTACATTGCCAAGTAGCGAATCCGCCACCTGCAAGCATCGCCGCGGAGCGACATCTTGACGTACGACAGCCGAGATATGAACTGGCTCTCTGCCATCGACCTCGCAACACGTATCGCCAGCGGCGACATCTCGCCCCGGGAAGCCGTCGCGGCTGCGCTCGCTCAGATCGATCGGCACGATGCATCGCTCAACGCCGTCGTTACCCGCTGCTACGCAGAAGCCCAAGAACAAGCTGCCCGCGCGGAGGAAGCCGTGCGGCAGGGCAAGCGGTTGGGCCCGCTACACGGCGTGCCGCTGCTGGTCAAAGACCTGCACTACACTTCGGGGCTGCGGACGACGATGGGATCGCGTCTGTACGAGGATTTCGTGCCGACGTTCGATCACCCGATCGTGGCGCGGTTGAAGGCCGCAGGTGCCATCGTGGTCGGCAAGACCAACACTTCGGAGTTTGGGCTCATCCCGCTCACGGCCAGCGGGCTACTCGGCGACGCGTGCAATCCTTGGAACACCGACCACAACACCGGCGGGTCCAGCGGCGGTTCGGCCGCGGCCGTGGCGAGCGGCATGGTGCCCATCGCGACGGGGAGCGACGGTGGCGGATCGATCCGCGTGCCGGCCAGCTTCTGTGGCGTTTTCGGCATCAAGCCGCAGCACGGACGCGTCCCGCACATCCATCAACCACCTGGCTGGGAATCGCTCGCACATCACGGTCCCATCGCGCGTCAGGTGCGCGACGCCGCGCGGATGCTCGACGTGACCGCCGGGCCCCACGCACTCGATCGCTGGTCGCTGCCGCCGGCGGGCATCAGCTTCGAGGCGGCTTGCGACGCTCCCGTCGGCCAACTCAAACTGGCTTGGTCTGCGGACCTGGGCGGCCGCCTGATCGAGCCAGAAATTCGGGACGTTTGCCAACGCGCAGCGCAGCAGTTTGCAGAGTTGGGTTGCCACGTCGAAGAGATCGATCTCGACCTACCCGACCTGACCGCCGAGCAACAAACGATCGTCCTCTGCGAAGCGGCCGCGGCGTTTGCCGACCGTCGCGACGAGTGGCAGCAGGTCATCACACCGTCGCTGACCAAGATGCTGCCCAAGGCAGACACGTTCACGATGCGGGATCTGCTGGCCGCGCACTGGTCGCGCGAGAGCTACTGGGAGCAGATAGCGCCGATCTTCGAAGAGTACGATGCACTACTGACGCCGGTCGCCGGAATTGCCGCGCCACTCAACGGCACGCTCGGCCCGCGCGAGATTGCCGGCCAAAAGATCCGCGCCTTGGCATGGCTGGGATTCTGCGTGCCGTTCAACATGACGTGGCAGCCCGCGGCGAGCTTGCCGGTGGGGCGCACGGGCGCAGGTTTGCCCGTGGGGCTGCAAGTTGTGGGTCGGCGTCACGATGAAGCGACCGTGCTGCGTCTCTGCGCGGCCTACGAGGACGCCTATGGCACGCTGGGCCCGCCGCCTGTCGTCTCTGAACTGGATGAAGATCGCGCGCCGTGAGGTCGCTTGAGATCGTGTCCTTCACCGGCATCCTCGCGCAAATCATTCGAACGTTGCCGGACGATTGCCGAAGGCGACGGCGCATCAGAGGGAGCAAGCGGCATCAATGGCAACGCCCTATCGATGCGGCGCAGGTTCTCCGCGATCACATTGCCGTGACTTCGCGAGGCCCTGGTAAGATCGGGACGGTCTTCGTCGCCACCTTGTTTTTGTTCGGCAGGTTCAGGCACGTTGGACCTCGAGCAGCCTGGCGAGACAGGAGTGGGACTACATCGTCGCGCAAAAACGAAACGCAACTGCGCGAGCGACAATCCTATCCTCGGATGCGCCCGTGCCCGTGCTTGAAGACGGCACGCCCCAGTAGCGTGAAGCCCGCATCGGGCGTACAGCTCGTGGCGGTGCTGCCGGCTATGTGGGCATTTGGCCGGTGCCTATCGGCCTTCGAAGTTGGGCGGCCGTTTCTCCAGAAACGCCGACACGCCTTCCTGGAAATCGCTCGTGACGAACAGCTCCTGCTGCATGTCGGCCTCGCGGGTGAGTGCCTCTTCGAGCGTGCCGGATGTGGCCGCTCGCATGGCGCCCTTTGAGCGCGCCATCGAAAGCGGCGCCTTGGCAGCCAGAGTCGCCGCAAACTCTTGCACACGGGTCTCAAACTCGTCGACCGCGAAGACGTGATTCACCAGCCCCCAGGCAGAGGCCTGCTCGGCTTGAATCCGAGCTCCGCTGGTGGCCATTTCCAGCGCGCGGCCGAGGCCAATCAACCGGGGCAGGGTGAACGTTCCGCCGCCATCGGGGATGAGCCCGATGTTGACAAAGTTCTGCGCGAAGAAAGCCCGCTCGCTGGCCAGCCGCATGTCGGCCGCCAGCGCGATGTCGCAGCCAATCCCGGCGGCAGCACCGTCGACCGCCGCAATGACCGGCAGCGGGCACTGAGTCATGGCCTCGACAAGCGGATGATAGTGGTTGACCAACACGTCGCGGACGCCCGTGAATTCGCCCATTCGCGGCGCGAGCGCCTTCAGGTCAGCGCCCGCGCAAAAAGAACCGCCGCTGCCGCTGATCACCACCACTCGGGCGCCATCATCGCCGGCTTTCTTCACTTCGTCGCGGACCAGGTCGGCCGATTCAGGGCCGATGGCATTCTTGACGTGGGGTCGGTTGAAGCGAATCCATTTGACGCGCTGGTTGACTTCAGCCACGACGATGGCTTCGGTGGCGGCTTCTGACATGTTGTGTCTCCTTGATCGATTCGCCCAAATCGGGTCGTAATGTTCGTTGCACGCGCGAGGCGCCGCCCGATGGACTACGGCGCCAGCCCCTCGACCGCCGATTTGATTTGGTCAATCAGCGTCTGTTGAAGGATGGGGAAAGCGACGGCCGCCACTTTGAGGATGCCCTCGCGCGCCTCGCCGCGGAACAGGATGCCCTCATCGGTCGTTTCCAATCGCATACTGAGATTGCGATCGGCGGTGGCAAGTTGCATCTTAACGACACTCATCACGAGCTTGATCTGGTCGCTGTCAGTGTTGCCCAACAGATCGACGAGCGGCATCGTATCGATGTCCAACTCCATGGGGGGGACTTCGGCCTCCGTGCCGTCGAGCGCCGCCTTCAGCTCCGGCAGAGGATTCCGCCCCATGGCCATGTAAACCGCATCATTGGCCACCGCGTAGTAGGTCGTTAGGTTCTTGCCGATCAGCCCCTGTAACTGGCCGGCGATCCCCTGGCTGAACCCGTCCGCGTCTCGTTCCGGTAGCGCCAACGTGCAACCGTGGATCTTGACGCCGTTGTATTCAGCCACGTCGAGCTGAACCTTCTCGAACGTCGCGTCGCCGGCGGCTAACTCGGCGAAGCGGCGCGCCAAGGCATCTGCCGCGTCCGCATCCGCCACGCGGACACCGGCCACCAAGGTGAGGCTGCCGATGTTGCCCATGCCACGAAAGGCAACGTCAACCTGGCCGGCTTCGATCGTTTGCCTGGCCAATCCGAGCATCTGCTCGGCCAAGTCGCGCAGCGCGTCGCGTTCGGCGTCGGAAGCCACGGCCTCGCTGCCTGCCAGAGTTTCCATTACCTGCGACTGGTACGATTCCAGCAGCGCCGTGGCCGTCTCGATTTGGCCTTCGTCCAGCGACATCGTGAGATGGCCGCTGAGAGGATCGTCGCCCGAGAGCAGAGAGCCGAACTTCGTTTTCGTTTCCTTCATGGCAGCAAAGTGCTGGGCGACGACCGTGTCGGGCACCGCTTTGACAGACATCTCGAAGCCCAGGTTCTGCGCTTCGGCATCGAGTGACCAACCCAGCGTCATCTCGTCGACCTGCGTGAGCGCCAGTTCCACCAGCTCGCCCGGCTCGACTCCCGGCAGTTGGGGCAGGGCACTCAGGCCGGGGATGGGCAGATCGCCGTCGGACTGCCGCAGCATGTCGACGACCATATCGCGCAGGAACTCGGGAATCCGCTGCATGTAAACCTGGACTCCCAGGTCGTATGACTCGGGCAGCGAACCGAGCACCGCCATCGGGTCGGGCAGTTCGGCCAGGTTCTCAGCACTCTGGCCGACGTAACCCCAGTCGCCCTCAGTCTTCACAAACACCGTTTCGGTCTCGGTGATGCTCACCTCGAACATGCCGTCACCGGCGTCCTGGACGTTGTCTTCGCCAATGTATTGCTTGAGGTGCTCGATCAAGGCCGCGAGGTCGGTGATTGGAGCGAAGCCAATGGGCACGATGTTGACCTCGTCGGTCATCACGGCCAGCCCCCACGGGCGCGCGAAGTCGACGCCGGGCAGCTCGCGGATATTGAAATCGTCGATCTCCAGCAGCTTTTCGACGAAGCGGTTGACGACCTTATTGACGAAGTCGGTGCCCGTCTTTTCGCGATCGGTCGGCTGAAAGGCCGACGTCGACCCGAAGTATTCGAGATCGTCAATCAGGTTCTGATAGCTGCGTAATGAGACGACCGCCACGGGCTGCATATCGGCCGCGGCGGCCGTGCTGCTCACCAGCGCAACCATCGCCAGAACTATTCGCCACGTCGTGCTGTACACGTTTGAGTCTCCTTTTCCTGCAGCCCGGCCCAATGCCGCAGGGTTGCCTGATGACTGCTTCGCATGGCCTGCGAAATGCCGCCCTGAGGGACGCGGCGTTGTCCCGATATCAGGTGGCGCACCGGAGCGCAGAGGGGGGGCCAAACTTCAGCGCCGCCTGAGATTAGCAGCTAGACCTCACGCAAGCCAGTCCCGGAGCAGTTTGCCATCGCGGCAGCCGAGGCAATCGGCTCAATTGCGGCGGCATCTACCGCAGAGCGCAGGCCGAGCAATGGGGCGTGTCAGCCACATCCCGCTCACGGGGCGCCCGCGGCATGGCCGCTGGTGGCCACCAGCTCGTCGGAGTGCTCGGCGAAATGACAGCGCACGACGTGATCTTCGCCAGGTTTGAGCGGGCGCAGCTCCGGAATCTCCCGACGACATTCCTCGGGTTGTCCACGCTGCGCGTAGAGTGGACATCGCGGATGAAACGCGCACCCGCTGGGAACGCGAATCGGCGAGGGTATCTCGTCGTCCAAGGCCACCACGCGCTCGCGTCGACGCTGGGGATCGGGAATCGGAATCGCCGATAGGAGCACGCGGGTGTAGGGGTGCAGAGGGTGGTCGAAGAGTTCGACCGTCGGCGCCTGTTCGACGATCTTGCCTAAGTACATGACCGCAACGTGATGGCTGATGTGTCGCACCACAGCCAGATCGTGGCTGATCATCAGATAGCTCACTGGCCTCTCGGCCGACTGTTGAAGTTCGGCCAACAGATTGATCACCTGAGCGCGAATCGACACGTCGAGCGCGCTGGTCGGTTCATCGCAGACGATGAAATCCGGATCCAGAGCCAGCGCGCGGGCCACGCCGATTCGTTGCCGCTGACCGCCGGAAAACTCGTGCGGATAGCGCGACGCGACATCTGCTGCAAATCCGACTTGGTCCAGCAGCTTCTCCACGGCATCGCGAAGTGTCGCGCCCTTGGCCACCCCGTGGATTCGCAGCGGCTCTCCGATTATCGAACCCACCGTCATGCGTGGATTCAGCGAACCGTAGGGATCTTGAAAGATGATCTGCATCCGGCGTCGCAATGCCCGCATCTCGGGCGCGGACAGATCGAACACAGACTGCCCGTCGAACCACACGCGACCTGAAGTCGGTGGCATCAACCGCAGCAGGGTCCGCCCCACGGTCGTTTTGCCGCAGCCGCTCTCGCCAACGAGCCCCAGAGTCTGTCCCCGACCGATCGTGAAGCTCACGCCATCCACCGCTCGCACCCACTCGCGAATGCGGGCCAGCACGCCCGCGCGGATGGGGAAGTGCTTGACCAACTCCTCGACGCGCACCAGCGGTTCGGCCGCGGCGCCCGGCGATGGGGCTGATGCGGTTTTTTCAGTCGCTTGTTCGTTCACGCGTCGCTCGTCTTCGTGGTCTGGCGACTTTCGCCGAAGGCCTTCGTCCTGCCGCTGGCAAGGTCGGCTGCAAACCAACATGCCGACGTGTGAGCGGGGCCCACCTCCTCCAGGGGCGGCTGCTCCGCGCATTTCTCCGCGGCCAGCGGACACCGCTCGCGGAAGCGACACCCCTGGGGAAACCGAGTGGGCGGCGGCACACTGCCTTCGATGGCCAGCAGCGTGTCGTCCCGGCGGTCGACGCGCGGCAAACTGCGGAAGAGGCCTTGCGTATAAGGATGTGAGGGTCGCGCGAACAGGTCGCGCGCCGCCGCGCGCTCAATGAGCTGTCCCGCGTACATCACCACCACGTCGTCTGCCATCTCCGCCACCACGCCCAAGTCGTGCGTGATCAGCAGGATGGCCATGTGATGTTCTTCCTGCGTGCGCCGCAACAACTCCAGAATGCGAGCCTGAATCGTCACGTCCAGCGCCGTCGTCGGCTCGTCGGCGATGAGCAATTCGGGCTCGCACGCCAACGCCATGGCGATCATCGCCCGCTGTTTCATGCCACCGGACATTTCGTGCGGGTACTGATTGACGCGCCGCTGGGGCTCGCTGATCTTGACTTCGGTCAGCACACGAATCACTTCGCGCCGCACGTCACTGCGCGAAAGGTTGGGGCGATGCAAACGGATCGCCTCGGCAATCTGGTGGCCCACCGTGAAAACCGGATTCAGCGAGGTGCCCGGCTCCTGAAAGATCATGGCAATCTCGCCACCGCGCACCGCTTGCAGCTCTTTGGTCGAGAGTTGCAAGAGGTCGCCACGCTTGCCAAAGAGGATCTTGCCGCCGGCGATTTCACCCGGCGGCATCGGCAGCAGTTGCAGGATGCTCAGCGCCGTGACGGTCTTACCACAGCCACTCTCGCCCACGACCGCCAGCGTCTTCCCCCGATCGACGCGAAAGCTCACGCCGTCGACCGGCTTGGCGAGCCCTTCGTCGGTGCGGAAGTAGGTCTTCAGGTCGACGACTTCGAGCAGGGGGGTGGCCACTTCCATGCTCGACTGCTCGCCCATCCGCTGCCCCTGACACGCGAAGTGGTAGATGCCCGCCGCGGCGAACAAATCACCGGTTTCCACTGCTCATCTGGGCGGCCTTGTGCCCGGCCCAGTGAATGCAAGTAGCTGTCAAATTTGAGGATGCGCAGTTTAGGAAGGCTGCCCGCGGCGGTCAATGTCCCGTTGAGCGACGTGCGGCACCGTTTGGGCAATCTAGGCGAAGCTTGTCGGTTATTCCTCATCTTTCGGCGACCGATTGCCGATCCTCTTGGCGGAAACCACGTCTGTCGGCGCCTCCGTGCGGCAGACCAGGTACGTCGAACTGGATCGGCCCTGCGCCAAATGATTGCACGCTTCCATCCTCGCCGAACCTTGGCACTGGGCCTGATCGCCACCGCCAGCGTCGCGATCTCGGGCTGCTATCCGGGCCTCATTTTTCACGGCGACTGGAGCCTCGGCGTGCGGCACGCCGCCCATCACGGCTGCGAGGAAGGCTGTCATCACGCGGGCCACGGCGTTGGTCCAAGCTGGGCAGCCAAGCCTTACCGGCATCCCAAGTTTCATGCGCTGCCGGTCGGACCTGTGTTCGACCCGCACGTCCTGCCCGCAGGGTGGCACGATCATGGCAGCAATCCCACGCCGGCTCCGCACGGCTCAGGGACGCGTGGTGGCCAGTACGGCGGTCCCCCTGGTGACATTTGGATCGAGCCGCCGGCCGCCGCTCCGCGCCCGCAGCCGCCAAGTTATGAGCTGCCCGTGCCGTCACCGGCCGAAGCAGATTCGCCTGAGTTCGCCGATCCGGCTGGCTGGACAGAGCGCCCCGGCAGCGGGCATCCAACCCGGCTCAGCCCGCCTCCGCCGAGACGCCATTACCCGCGTCCGGTGCCGGACCGCAGGATGCAGCGACATCGCCCCACTTGGCGGCCCTACCGCTAGCTGCTATTGCCGGCCCGCAGCCTGTTTCTGCTCATCATGCCACGCTCTGGTTGGTGCCGCCGGTAATCCCGGTCTCGCTTGGCGCTGCCGCTCGGCAATCTCTGCGCAGCCGTCAAAGTTGCGCTCAGCCTGCTGTGCGACCATCATCCCTCGGCGGCACGCGCGCTAAGTCTGGGAAGCTGTATCGGCGGCGGCACTGCCTGCTAACGCAGCCCGGACGCCAGGGCCGATCTACTGAGCGAGGCTGCACGCTTTGGTGTTGCAACACCGGCCGGCTTGCAGCTCCATCCCGCCCGCTGCCCCACCGATCTCACCCCGCCTGGCGCCTCCGATGTCGCACGCCGCTGGTCGCTACGCTGCCCCGCTGCGCCTTGTTCCTGTCGTGCTCGCATGCGTGGGTGGCTTCGTCGCCAGTCGCGCGTTGCCCCTTGCTGCGTCTGAACTGCGGATGACGCCCATCGTCAAAGCCGTGCAAGCCGCGCGGCCCTCGGTGGTCAACATCCGCGGCGAAAAGACGCTCGCGGCCGCCTCACGATCAGCCGGCGTCGAAGCCGATCGCCGCGTAAACGGCATGGGCACCGGCATCGTCATCGACGAGCGCGGCTACATCCTCACGAATCATCACGTCGTCGACGGCGTGCACGAGATCGAAGTCACGCTGCACGACGGCGTACGTCGGATCGCCCGGCTCGTCGCACACGACGTCAAAACGGATTTGGCCATCATTAAGATCGATGCCTCCACATCCTTGCAGGTGATCAACATCGGCACCTCTGGCGATCTGCTCACGGGCGAAACAGTGATCGCCGTCGGCAATGCCTATGGATACGAGCACACGGTGACGCGTGGCATCATCAGCGCATTGCATCGTTCGGTCGAAGTCGGCGAAGGCCAGCGGTACGACGACTTGATTCAAACCGACGCCAGCATCAATCCCGGCAATTCGGGCGGGCCGCTGTTGAACATCGATGGCGAGATGATCGGCGTCAACGTCGCCGTCCGCGCCGGAGCCCAAGGCATCGGTTTCGCCATTCCCGTCGATCGAGCTATGCAAATCGCAGCCGAGCTGCTCAGCGCCCGCCGCGTGAACAACCTGTGGCTGGGGGTCGTGACACGCAAACAACGCGGCGACCAGCACGGCGTCGCCGTCGACGACTTCGAAGAAGCCAGCCCGGCGAGCGCCTCGCAACTTGCCGTGGGTGACGTGATTGTCGCGGTCGACGGGCGCTCCGTGAATCGCCGGCTCGACTTGGAGCGCGCGCTGCTCGACCATCACAGCGGTGATGACGTTGAACTGGTCGTGCGCCGCGATGGACAGAAGGTATCCGTTCCTCTACGTCTCGCAACCGTACCCGAAGATCGGCGGAAGACAGACGATCCTGTTTGGGAGACGTTGGGACTCGAACTCAAGGCGGTCAGCCCGGCACGGTTTCGCCAGTTCGAGAGCGGCTACCGCGGCGGATTGTCGGTCGTGGCAGTCCGCCCGAACAGCCCCGCGGCCAAACAAGGCATCCGCAGCGGCGACGTGCTGGTCGGCATGCACGTTTGGGAGACGGTGTCGCTCGACCACGTTCGCTGGGTCCTCAATCGCGGCGATTTCGACCAATTCGATCCGGTGAAGTTCTACATCCTGCGCGGCAACGAGACGCTCTACGGGCACATGACCGTCTCGCTGCAAAACGAACGCGCGGCCGCCACCCAGAATCGCCGCTAGCCGACGGCGATTGGCACATCGTGTCGCGCACACTCCGTCGCACCATCTCTTTCACGATGTCTCCTCGCGCCGGCAACTCGAGCTGGAAGCGCATTTGATCGGCCTGGCATGCGGTGCCCATAATCGCCGTTGAATCGTCGACACATCAGTAGCGTCGACTACCGTCTGCCTCGTGGGCCGCTGGCTGATAGCGAGCGGAACCTGGCGTGTTGACCGAAGACGAATTCGTCCAGTGGCTGCGCGGTCGAGCGAGCCCGCACGGCCGTCTCGCGATCGGAATCGGTGACGACGCTGCGCTGGTCGACTGGGCCGGTGACCGCGGGCTCCTGGTCGCGTCGGACCTTCTGGCCGACGCGGTACATTTCGAGTTGGCGACGACCGAGCCGCAGCGCATCGGACGCAAAGCCCTGGCCGTCAATCTCAGTGACGTAGCCGCCATGGCCGGCCGGCCGGTCGCTGCCACGGTTTCGGTTTTGCTGCCGCGTTCGGCTGGCTTCGCTCTGGCTCGCGATCTCTACGAGGGACTTTCACAACTGGCCGCAAACTATGATGTCGCCCTCGCCGGCGGCGATACGAACACCTGGGACGGACCGCTCGTGATTGAAGTCACGATCCTGGCCGAACCGCCAAAGGGTGGTCCTCTGCGTCGCACAGGTGCACAAGCGGGCGACTGGTTGCTGGTCACAGGATCGCTCGGCGGGAGTGCCCTGGGACATCATCTCGATTTCGAACCGAGGGTCCGTGAGGCGATGCGCCTCGTGCGCGCCTACGACGTGCACGCCGGCATGGATATCAGCGACGGCCTGGCTCTTGATCTTTCGCGGCTCGCAGAGGCCAGCGGATGCGGCGCGATCGTGGATGTGTCGTCGCTGCCCATCTCCGCGGCCGCCCGGGAGTTGGCTAGCCGGCCGGGTGAAAAACTCTCGGCCACCGATCGAGCGATCGGCGACGGCGAGGACTTCGAGCTGTTGCTGGCCATGCCGCCCGACGGCGCCCAGCAATTGCTCGCCGACCAACCATTCGACGTGGCGCTGACGAACATCGGCACGGTCGTCGCCGAGCGCGGACTGTGGCAAAGGAAAGCAGACGGCGGCACCGCAGCGCTCGAACCGCGCGGCTATCGGCACGGGGCGGATTCGTGAACGGTACGAGTTTCGTCTACGAAGCGGGCGATGAAGCGGCCACAGCGCTACTCGGCGGGGTGCTCGCCAGCGCACTACCCGTGCCAAGTGTCGTGGCGCTGCGTGGAACACTGGGGGCGGGTAAGACTGCGCTGGTCCGCGCCATCGCCCAGGCCTGCGGGATCGCGCCACGGGAGGTGTCGAGTCCGACGTTCGTCCTGCTGCACGTCTATCGAGGTCGCACCGATCTGTTCCACTTCGACGCATACCGTCTGACGGGCGAGCACGAGTTCCGCGAACTCGGCGTCGAAGAGTACTTCGACGGCGCCGGCATCTCACTGGTGGAATGGGCCGACCGGGTCAGGGGCTGTCTGCCCGAGGAGCATCTCGATATCGAGATTCGTGTTACCGGTCCCACGTCGCGGAGGTTCACGCTGACTGCTGCCGGTGCGAAGTACGTGGACGCCGTGCGGCACATCGCCGCCAAGTTGCCCGCCGGCGGGTGAGCAAGCCTGCGGCATCCCATGGGATGGCCGCTGCTCTGGTGAGGAGCTTGGGTGGCGATGGCAAGTTTGCCGTTTGTGCCGACGGTAGGGGCTCGCGACTTTGTCGAGGGGCAGCCAACCCGACCCCGAACGGACCGGACGCTTGCCCGCCTTGCTGCGCTTAGGTTTACTGTGATTCAGCAGAGTAGCGCGCCACAATCCGCGCGTTGCCGAGCCGTTGCGCAATCATCCGCCTTCCACAAGCTTGGCCTACATGCTCCCCAGCGAAACGCACCGGTGCCCGCGGGAAACTCCCGCCGCGACCAAACAACGTGGACACCTCACCTCCCGGGCCACTGCGGTGAGCGACGCCGCGCTGACCGCGCAGGCGCCCGAATGGCTCGAGCCACGCTGCCTGTTGGCGGCGCCGGACTTCGGCTTCAATCCTCCGACCAACCTTGCGATTCCGGCCGGGGTCGGATTTCACCAGATCCTGCAAGCCGAAGACCCTGATGGCGATCCCATCAGCTTCAGCGTCGAAGTCGTCGACAGCGACATCCCTGGGCTTGTGGCTGCGATTCCGCAGGGGAATCGCAGCCTGCGGTTTTCGGTCTCCCATGAGAGCACGGTTCCCGGCGACCCCAGCATCGACCCCGCCTTCAACTCGGTGTTCACGCTCGAGCTGTTGGAAGATATCGCGCCGGCCACGACGTCGAAGGTCATCAACCTCGTAGAGCAAGGGGCCTACGACGGCCTGGAGATTTTTCGCATCGTGGCCAACGGTGTCTTTCAGTTCGGCGACCCGAACAACCTCGGAACCGGCGGCACGGGAACGCGCATCGACGACGAGTTCTCGGTCTTTGGGCAGCATGTCGCGCCTGGCTTTGCATCGACGGCCAAGAGCGTCGATGACACGTTCGACATGCAGATCTTCATCACGCTCGGCGCGACGCGCGGCCTCGACTTTAACCACGTTCCGTTTGGCATCGCTACGTCGGTCACCCAGGACTTCCTGATTAACAATGTAGCTGTGCAGCCGAATCCGGTGACCGGGGAGAACAGCTTTCCGATCAATCCCGTCACCATCAATAACGTCGAGCTGTTCGAAGACACGTCCAACGGCGTGTTGCGGCTTCGCGCTCCTCACGGCGCGGTCGGCACGGCCACGTTGAACGTCGTGGCGACCGATTCCAACGGCGAGTCGACATCGCGGCTCGTCACCGTCAACTTCGGGCCGGATGAAAACGCGCTCGGCAATGAAATCGACAGCAGTCCGTTCTTCTCGCCAGACCCTGTGCCGCAGATTACCCAACTCAATACCGCAACCAGTTTCGTGCTCCAGGCCGTGGACGTCGAGGATGACCCACTTGAGTTCCTGGAAGGAACGTCCGTCGGTGCGAACAACGACTACGAAGTCCGCGGCCTGACGAAGAACCCCAATCTGTTGGTCGACGTCAATCCCAGCACCGGGCAGGTCACCGTCACGCCGACCGCCGATATCGTCGGCACGTTTCCCGTCCTGCTGAAAGTGCGGCAAGTCGGCGGATCGCCGGAAGACTTCCAGCTCGTCCCCATCACTGTGCTGCCCACCGCGCCGAGCTCGATCACTCTGCTCAGCGATACCGGCACCAGTCCGACCGACGGCCTCACCAACATCAACAACAGCGGCGGCGTCCCGCTCGACTTCCGCATCACGGGGGTGACACCGGGAGTGGAAGTGGAACTGCTGCTGGCCGGACAGGTGGTGGGAACGGCCGTTGCCGCCGGCACGAGCGTCGACATCTCGATGGATGGCGTTAGCGCCATCCCCGACGGCGACCACAGTTTCACGGCTCGCCAGGTCGTGCGGAACACACTCGAGTTCGGCAACTTCGGCGAGTTTCTGGCCGAGAGTGCGCCAGCGCCCGATATCGTTGTGACCGTTGTCAGTTCGCTAGCGATCACCAGCTCGCCACCGCTGTTGGGCAATCCGGGAGTGCCGTATCAGTACGACGTCGAAAGCACGGGCGAAGCCGCCGGCGGCGTGACCTACAGTCTGCAGACGTTCCCCGTCGGCATGGTTCTGCTCAACGCGGCCACCGGCCAAGTCGCCTGGACGCCCAGCCCCAATCAGTCCGGAGGGAATGACGTCGTGGTACGCGTCGCCGACGCGGCAGGCAACTCGGCCACGCAGAGCTTTCAGGTCAGCGTGAATTCCGCGCCCAGCATCGGCGCCATCGCCGACCAAGACGTCGACGAAGGCGCTACGCTCACGATCGACGTCGCTCCGCTGGTGTTCGACGGCGACCCGGGCGAGACGTTCACGTTTGCGCCGGTGGGCACATTCCCGACCAACGCATCGTTCAACGCCGCCGGACTCTTCACATTCACTCCGGACGAAACCCAGGGCGGGGCCTCGTTTCCCATCACGGTCCGGGTCACGGACAGTCGCGGGGCGTCAGACGATGAATCGTTCATCGTGAATGTGATTGAAAACGACCAGGCACCGATTGTGCCGCCCGTCGCCGATCGCCAGGTACTGCGGGGAGAAACGGTTCAGTTCCTGATTCCCGCCACCGACCCCGACATTCCTGCGCTCCCGTTCGTCTACAGCTTGGCGGCGGGCGCCCCCGCTGGTGCGTCGATCGACGCCAACAGCGGGCTGTTCACGTTTGCATCAGCTTCGGGCGATGCGCTGGGTGCGGTACCCATTACCGTCAACGTCGCGGGGCCGGGCGCCGGAGCACCTTCGACAGCGGTGAGCTTCAACGTCGAAGTCGTCGACAATCTCGACCCGATCATCAATCCCATAGCCGATCAAACAGTCGCCGCCGGCGAAGAACTGTTCGTCGATGTCGTCGGCGTCGACCCCGATCCAGTTCCGCAACCGATTGGCTTCGTCCTGGTCAACGGAGCGCCGCCGTTCGTCTCGATCGACGCAGTCACCGGCCGTATCGGCATTATGCCGCCCGCCGAAACTCCGACAGGGGCGTTCACAATCGACGTGCGCGTGTTCGAGATCGCCGATCCCGATCGATCGAGCACGACTTCGTTTGAGCTCCAAGTGCTGGAGCGTGCCAACCAGGCGCCCGTCGTGGCGCCGGTGAGTCGTCTGAGCGTCATCGCCGGCCGCGATGTGAGCGCGTTTGTCGCGGCCTTCGACCCCGATACACCGCCGGCTCCGCTGCGCTTCACGCTCGATACGCCGACCTCGGAAGCAACCATCGATCCGGTCACCGGCGAGCTGCGCGTTGCCCCACTCCCAACTGCGCTACCAGGGGTGCGGACGTTCACGGTGCGCGTCTCCGAGGTCGGACCGGGTTCGCTCGCCACCACGCGCGACATCGAAGTCGAAGTGTTGGGTCTGGATTTCCGCGACTTCCTGGGAATTGGCGACTCCCGTTTCGACCTCGACGGGAGCTCTCCCTTCGACGGCCTCACCGACTCCACTCGCACCGCCTTCTTCGCCACCGCCGCAGCCACTTCGAATCAGAACCAGCAAAACGCCCTGAGTCAGGCCGCTGCGGCGAGCACGGCGACGGGCCTGTCCGGCGGTTTGGATCTCGGATCATTGAACTTCGGCGCCGATACCGGTCTGGGTCGCATGGAGCCCCTCGGCTCTTCGGGTACGTCAGACGATGAAGGTGTCGAGCAGGCTAGCGGCGAGGAGGACGAAGACGCCGATAGCGGTGTCGCCCCGGCTACGAACGTCGAGCCGGCAGAAGGTGACGACGACGCGTCGCTCGAATCATCCGATGCGGCGCAGCCGAACGAAGATGAATCGACCACGTCGTGGTCTCTCGATGCCTGGGATGACCCGCTGGTTGAATGGGCCGATCCGACCCACTGGTCGGGCAGTCGCACGAGCGGCGTCAACGGACCCGTCGCCCGCTGGACGCAGATGCGCGGTGGACCCCATGCTGGTGCGGCCCGCTTCGACGGCGATCTGCTCGACATCGAACTGCAAACCGATGGCGCTTACACCCGGCATCATGCTTGGTCGGCTCCCAGTACCGAGTCGGCTCCCATCCGTCTCTCGACACAAACAACCGCCGCCCTGGAAGCAACCGATCCATCCCTCGGGACGACTGCGTCGGCGAAGGTGCCGGCCGCCGCGAACGTTTCCGCTTCGCGCGCAGCCGAGACGAAATCAGCAGCGGACGCCGACGAACGGTGGCGGCAGACGGCAGCCGCTGCGGGCTTCTATGTGCCGATGCTCGTCAGCCAGTTCGAGTCGACCGAGCGGCGGCGAACGCGACTGTGGCAACGCTTCTGGCCGTCGCGGCGCGGCGATTAGAGAATAAAGCGGCTTAGATCTTCGTCACCGGCCAACTCATCGAGCCGCTCTTTGACGTAGGCCGCATTGACTTCCACGCTGCCCATCTTCATGTCGGGAGCCTCGAAGCTCAGCTCTTCAAGCAGCCGCTCCAAAATCGTATACAGCCGCCGAGCGCCGATATTTTGCGTCGATTGATTCACGCGGTACGCGTACTCGGCCAAGGCCTGCATTGCATCCGCCGTGAAGCTGAGGGTTACGCCTTCGGTCGCCAGCAGAGCGGTGTACTGTTTGGTCAGCGCGTTCTGCGGCTCATCGAGAATCCGCAAGAAGTCTTCTTGCGTGAGATCCTGCAGCTCGACGCGAATCGGAAACCGGCCCTGCAACTCGGGCATCAGATCGCTGGGGCTCGCGCGGTGAAAAGCGCCGGCCGCCACGAACAAGATGTGATCGGTCTGCACGTAGCCATATCGCGTCTGCACCGTGGTGCCTTCAACGATCGGCAACAGATCGCGCTGCACGCCCTGACGTGAAACATCGGCGCCGCGCGAAGATTCGCTGGCCACGACCTTGTCGATCTCATCGAGAAAGATGATGCCCACATCTTCGGCCAGCTCGATGGCGTCGGCGTGCACCTTGTCGGGATCGATCAGCGCGTCGCACTCTTGTTCGAACAACACACGGCGGGCCTCGGCCACCGAAATCTCTCGGGTCACGCTCGACTTGGGAATCAACTTTTCGAACATGCCCTGCAGGTCGACGTCCATCTGTTCGGCGCCCATGCCGGTGAACATCATCGGCGCGGCCTTCTTCTCGACGGTGATGTTGACCTTCCGCTCGTCCAACTCGCCGGAAGCCAACATGGCCCGCATTTTCTCGCGCGTGCGTTGGTAGCGTTCGGCCGCATCGGGACCCTCGGGCGTCACGTCCATGCTCGCCGGTGCGGGCGCGAGCAGATCGAGCAACCTCGCCTCGACGCGCTTCTGCGCCTCTTGTTCAACGTTCTTCCGCTCCGACTCGCGGACCAGCCCGATGGCGTTTTCGACCAGTTCGCGGATCATGCTCTCCACGTCGCGACCGTAGTAGCCTACCTCGGTGAACTTGGTCGCCTCGACCTTCACGAAAGGAGCGCCAGTCAACCGCGCGAGCCGTCGGGCAATCTCCGTTTTGCCGACGCCGGTCGGCCCGATCATGAGAATGTTCTTCGGCGCCACTTCGCGGCGCATCTCTTCCGCCAGTCGCTGCCGCCGCCAACGATTGCGAATGGCGATGGCAACCGCCCGCTTCGCGGCGCCCTGCCCCACGATATAGCGATCGAGCTCTTCGACGATCTGCCGGGGTGTCAACTCTCGCATGGCAACTCTTCAATAATCAGATTGCGATTGGTGTAGACGTCGATGTCCGCGGCGATTTCCAGTGCCTTACAGACGATCTCGGCCGCCGAGAGATCGGCGTGCGCGATCAACGCCCGTGCCGCCGCGATGGCATAGTGCCCGCCGGAGCCGATGCCGATCACATTGTCCGAAGGCTGGATCACGTCGCCCGTGCCGGTCACTAACAATGAATTCTGCGCGTCGACCACCACCAGCAGCGCTTCCAGGCGTCGCAATGCGCGATCGGTCCGCCATTCCTTGGCCAATTCGATCGCGGCGCGCGGCACATTCTGCGGGTAATCCTTGAGCTTGGTTTCGAACCGCTCCAGCAGTGCAAAGGCGTCCGCGCTGCTACCGGCAAAACCGGTGATCACCCGATCGTCCGCCAGGCGTCGAATTTTGTTCGCGTCGGCCTTCATGATCGAATCCCCCAGCGACACCTGCCCGTCGCCGCCGACAGCCACCTGGCCGCGATGGCGCACCGTGAGGATCGTCGTGCTGCGTACTTTCATCGCGTCGTCGCAACCTCTCGTACTCGGTCTACTACGCGGCTAGCGCGCCATGGCTCCGTGAACCATCCCAGGGCATTCTGCCGTACTGTCCGATCGGCGACCAGGGCCCCGCGCGTGCTGTCAGCATCGCTGCCGGCCGGCTCACGACCGAAGTACTGCCAACCGAAACGTATAATCAGATAGCCATTCGCTGCTCCAACCACGACGCAACGACGGCCGCTCTCCTGCCCGGCGAGAAGACACCTTGTCCGATTCGAGTACCCGATCGACCGCCTTTCACGTGCCGGCGCTCGACTGCGCCGAAGAGTTGCGGTTGATCGAGAAGGCGCTCCGCAATCTGCCGGGTCTCGAACAGGTCACGCCCGACTATCTCGCCCGCCAGCTATACGTCGATTTCGATCCCGAGCAACTTTCATCGGGAGAGATCGCCGCCCGGCTCGAAGCCAGTGGCTTTCCAGCGCAGATGGCGGCAACGGAGTCCACCAGCAAGCCGGATCGTCCGTCGGTACGCGATGCTGCGACCGCTGCGGGCGGCGCGCTGTTGCTTACTGCCGGGCTATTGCACTTGGCGACGGACACAAGTGCATTCGTCATCGCGGCGTTGTTAATTCTGTCGACGCTCGCCAGCGGCGTCTTTGTGGCCGGCGCAGCGCTTCGCGCCGTGCGATTGTGGGCGCTAGACATGAACGCGCTGATGACTGTTGCCGCCTGCGGTGCCATTGCGCTGGGCGAACACTTCGAAGCGGCTACGGCAATGTTCCTCTTCGGCGTCGCTCTCTGGCTTGAAGCGCACAGCTTGGATCGCGCCCGGCACGCCGTCCGCTCGTTGCTGACGCTGACGCCCCTGGTTGCGCATCGCCTCAACGGTCGCGACGTGGTCGACGTCGACCCGGATCAACTCGAACCCGAGGACCGAGTCTTGGTCCGACCCGGGGAGCGCGTGCCGGTGGATGGCATCGTCGAGTCGGGCAGCACGGTCGTCGATCAGGCCCCCATCACCGGGGAGAGCCTGCCGGTCGAGAAGTCACCCGGCGATACGCTCTACGGCGGCACGCTCAACGGCGAGTCGGCCGTCGAGGTCCGCGTCCTGCGGCCGGCGCGAGAGAGCACGTTGGCCCACATTGCGCGACTCGTCGAACAGGCCCACGCCGCCCGCTCGCCGACGCAGCGTTTCGTCGATCAGTTCGCCCGCGTGTATACGCCGGTCGTGGTGCTGCTGGCGCTGTTGACCGCCTGCGTCGTACCGCTGGCCGTCACGCTCGGATTGCTCCCGGCGTCCGACGGCACCCTGTGGACGCCTTGGATTCATCGAGGGCTGGTCCTGCTGGTCATCGCCTGCCCCTGTGCGTTGGTCATCTCCACGCCGGTCACGATTGTCTGTGGACTTCACCAGGCCGCACGGCAGGGGGTGATCATCAAAGGGGGCGAACATTTGGAGCAGGCCGCCTTGATCGACGCGATGGCCTTCGACAAGACCGGAACGCTCACCGTCGGCACACCGCACGTAGCCGCCGTTCTGCCACACGCCGACCTCTCTGAAAGCGACTTGCTCGCGACTGCCGCAGCGCTCGAACAGCACAGCGAGCACCCATTTGCGGCGGCCATTGTGAGCGCGACCGAGGAGCACGGCGTTGCGATTCCCGAAGTGCGAGAAGCGACCGCCTTGCGCGGCTTCGGAGTCCGCGGCGAGATTGACGGCGCCCTCTGCCACATCGGCAGCCGACGCTTGATGCGAGACTTGGGAATAGTTCCCGGCAACGATGAATGGGCCACGAGCCACAACGCAGCGAGTCGCGTCTACATCGCCCGCGGCGACCAGTTGCTGGGCACCATCAGGCTTTCGGACCGTTTACGCGAAGACGCGACATCCTCGCTCAACGATTTGCGCCGGCTGGGCGTTCGCCAGCTCGTCGCCATCACTGGCGACAACCGCGCGGATGCCGTGCGAATCACCGAACCGCTCGAACTGGACGAACTGCACGCGGACTTGTTGCCGGAGGACAAGTTGCGCATTGTCGAGCAACTTGCCGCGAAGCACGACGGCCTGGCCGTCGTCGGCGATGGCGTCAACGACGCTCCCGCCTTGGCTGGCGCCGACATCGGCATCGCGCTCGGTTCGCAAAGCAGCGACACGGCTCTGGAAACCGCCGACGTCGTCGTGATGACCCCGCGACTCAGCCGGCTCGTCGATCTCGTCCGGCTTGCCCACCGTTGTCGGTCGCTGCTCTGGCAAAACATCGCTATCGCGTTGGGCATCAAGCTGGCCGTCTTCGCGCTGGCCGCCGCCGGCCAGGCCACGCTCTGGATGGCCGTCGCCGCCGACGTCGGAGCCAGCCTGCTGGTGATCTTCAACGGCATGCGGATCCTGGGACCGAGATGATCGCCGGCTGCTGCGCAGGCGATAGTATGCAGAGATCCGTTCGCGGGTGTATCTTTCGGCCGCCACTACTCCCCCTTGCGCGGCTCGTGGCCCGGTACACCGGCGGCGGTCGAGAACGACTGGCATCGTTGCTGGTCCACTCGTGGCGCAGGTGGCAGTAACACCGAACAATACAGGGAACCCACCATGCAACTCGGCACATTCTCAGTCAGCCTGGCGGTGAAGGACTTGCAGGCTTCGCAGAGCTTCTACGAGAAACTCGGCTTCAAGGAGTTCGCCGGCGACGCCGCACAGAACTGGCTGATCTTGAAGAACGGTGAGACCGCCATCGGCCTCTTTCAGGGCATGTTCGACAAGAACATCCTCACGTTCAATCCCGGTTGGGACTCCAACGCCCAACCGCTCGAATCGTTCACCGACGTCCGCCAACTGCAACGGCAACTGAAAGAGCAGGGCGTCGCAATCCATACCGAAGCCGACGAAACGACGACCGGCCCCGACAGCCTCATCGTCATCGATCCCGACGGAAACCCGATTCTGCTGGATCAGCATGTGTGAGATGCACTCGACACGGCTCGTCACCAGTCGATCCGCTCGAACAATTCGCGTAGCTGCCGGCCGCGCGTTGGATTGACGGACTCGACGAACGTCACGCGCCCCAACAAATGGCTGCGCCAATCGGGGCAGGTCATCCGATTCTCATGTTCAGCACCGCGCCGAATGCAGTTGGTCAGCGTGGCCTTCAGGCGATCGTAGTCGGCTCGCAGGACGTTGACGTGCTTGTTGACGACGATTCCCGCCAGCCGCTGACGTACTCCTTGCCGCATGATCCGAGTCTTGCGGTGGTGCACGGCAAAACCCTCCTCCATCGCGGTTGCGCAGGCGTGCACATGAAACCGCTTCACGCCTCGTTCGAGCTCGCGATTCCCCGAGAAAGCCAGATCGTCGGCGTAGCGGGTATAGACTCCGCCCGACGCTCGAGCCAGCCCCGCTAGTCGGCAATCGAGACGGTAGGCACACAAGTTCGCCAGTGCCGGCGACGTCGGCGCGCCTTGTGGGAGATGGGCACGTGCGTAGCGCCGCTGGGCGTCGCCCGTGGATGTTGCCGATGAATCGAGCGTGTCGTCTTCCCACACGGCAGCGGGCGTCACATGCGTACACAGCCCGGCGAGCAAGTCGGCAATTTCTTCCGGATAGCCCACAGTGCGAAACAGCGCCTGCACGCGCGTCAGCGATATGGACGGGAAGAAGTCGCGTAGATCGATCCGCAATACCACGCGTTTGTCGGTGTGAGGCGCGGCGAAGCTCTTGATCGATCCACCCCGCCGAAACCCGTGCGCCGCCTGATGCGGCGGAATCTGTTCCAGAATGCCTTTCAGAATTCGTCGTTGCACCGCCTTCAGCCGCGGCTTGGGAGCTTCGATCAGCCGCACTTGTCCGAAGCGTTTAGCCAACACGCGATAGTGGTAGTGCGACAAGCGTCCGGGCACCTGCCGGGCTGCGGTGCCGCGCAGGTCGGCGAACCACTCCAGCTCCTGAATCCCGATTCCCAGCCAATTCGCCAGGTCGCGCGAGTTGCAGATCGCCGGCACGGACCACAACTGCGCACTCTGGACGGGAAACATCGCGCGCCGCACGCCCAAGCGACCAACCAGCTTCAGCTCATGCGCTTTGCATGCGCGAACAAACCCATCATCGCCCAGTAGAAACTGGACCACATCCGCCTTGCGAGGCCGAGGACCATGCGCGAATCGCGCGGAGACGCGCCGCGACAGCGGACGCAGCCAGCGCCAGCGTCGTCCTAACAGCCGCGCGCCTCGTTCGAACATGTCATCGGAGTCGAGCGGACCGGCCAGAAACGCGACAGCCAGCGCGCGGGCAATGGCGACTCTCGAAGACATAACGAAACTCGGGCCGCAGAGTACCCCAACGAGTCTGGTCCAGCGTGAACGTATCTGCGCGGAGCGCAGTCTGGTTCACGCGCCGAAAAGCTAGCCCTTCACGATCCCCTGGGGTATCCCCAGAGAGGCAACGTCGAGCGCGAACACGCGTCGATTGCCGGCTTAGGGTACTCTGCGGCCACGCCAAGCATGATAGCTGCTACACGAACGATGTCAGCCTAACGCAACCCAAGTGCGAGACTACGCGCTCGTAATCGTGCTCTCGTGAATCGTGGTGTCTTCGCCGGCGGTTTCTCGGGCAACCCACCAGTGGGCGGCGAGCTCTTGGGTCCATTGATTGGCCGAGCGGCAGTGGGCCAGCGCCTCGTCGAGCGCTGCGACGCTGGCGTAGCGATCGTGGGGATGCTTGGCCAGGCAGCGCATCACGATCTCCTCCAGATCGGCCGGAGTGCCGGGTTGCCGTCCTGCCGGCGGAATTACGTCCTGCTCGACGTGCGCCCGCATCACTTCCACCGGATCGCTGCCCGAGAACGGCGGCTGACCCACCAGCAGGAAATAGATCACGGCCCCCACGCTATAGATGTCCGACTGCGGCGTGGGCAGTGCCCCCTGCGTCAGCTCCGGAGCCATGAAGTGGGGTGAGCCGGCGACCGCTCCTTCGGCCGTGCGGGCGTCGTCGGGCACCACCGCGTGCTCGACCAGCCCGAAATCGAGCAGCTTGGCCACGTCGTAGGTCCCGCCACGATGCGAAGCCATCACGTTGCTGGGCTTGATATCGCGGTGAACCAAGCCGCTGGCATGGGCCTCCACCAGCGCATCGCACACCTGCCGCATCAAGTGCACTGCCCGAGCCGGCTGCATAGGGCCCTGGCGGGCCACCACTTCTTGCAGACTCAGTCCCGGCAGGTACTCCATGACGTAAAAGAACGTGCCGTCTTCCGCGCGGCCGTAGTCGAAGACTTCGACAGTATTCCAATGGCTCAGCGCGGCCATCGCGTGCACCTCGCGCTCGAAGCGCGCCAGCGCAGTGCCGTCCCATTCACGCCCCGCGCGGATCGTCTTGATCGCGCATGGGCGCTTGAGCATCTGGTGCTCTGCCAAAAAGACTTCGCCCATGCCGCCGCGCCCCAGCCGCCGGGTGAGTCGATACTGGCCCAATCTCCGCGCCTCGAATGCCTCGCGGCGCAGCGCGCCAATGGTGTGCGAGCCATAGACCGACGTCGCCAATCCGATCAGCATCACGGCGGCAATCGTGGCGTAGTGGTCAGCTTCGATGTATTCGGTCAGCGCGGGCTCGCGAAAGTAGGCCCACGTGAGCGCGGCGAACGGTACCAGGGCGATCGTACCTGCGACCAGCGCCGCTCGCTTCCAGAGATTGGGAATGAACGTGCCGTAGATCACGACGATCGCAAACCACATCACCAGACTACTGCTCACCGCAGTCTGCACCACCGCCGGACCGGGCGCATTGGCGGCCTGCTGCAACAACCGCTCGTGCACGAGTCCCAGCGAGACACACGTTGAACCGAACACAATCAGCTCGAAGCCGCGAAGCTGCTTGAGCGTGAGATTGCTACGCGTCCACAACGCGACGGCGCAAAGGGCGAGAATGATGCCGCACACGATTCGGGAGACCAACACCGTGCGGCTTTCGCCCATCACGTCGTCATCCCAGAAGCTCAGCACGAAACCGCGGAGCGCGAAGAGAATAAAGGCTCCCAGCAAAACCAATGTGGCGGCCCGCAGCCGGACCAACAGCAGGGCTCGCGTCTCGCTCGCCAACCGCGGCGCAGGCCCGTGAACCAGTTCCACCTGCGGCCGTTCGGCCGAAAGATCGCTGAGGCCGGGATCGGTGTCCCAGGTGCGATCGAGCCAGTCCGGACTGGCAGCGGCGGCATCAGCCGGTTCGTTCGCCATCGATTCTGCCCGGATACGGGATGCACGGAGCCTCTCGTCGCGACGCAGTGCGTTCTGTCGGCCCCGGAAGCCGCACGACGACTATCCACATGATACGGTCTGGCGGCTCCCCGATGCGAGCGATCGGGGCTGCTTTCATCGCGTTACTCCCCGATTGGCCAGTGGCCGCAAGTATTTGCTATTCTCATGCCATGAAAACCACATCTCCCGCGACCTACACGTTGCCCCGCAGCCCCGAACTGATGAGCCGCGACGACACGGCCCTGCTGGTCGTCGACGTGCAGGAAAAGCTCATCGGTCTCATCCCCGGTCACGAGCGAATCGTCTGGAACATCCGCCGCCTGATCGACAGCGCAGAGCTACTTAGTGTTCCGGTGGTAGCCACCGAGCAGTATCCCAAGGGCCTGGGACATACGATCCCGCCGCTGGCAGAACGCCTGGGCGAGGTGCCCGACAAGTTGACGTTCAGTTGCAGCAGTTGCACGGAGGTATTCGCACCGCTCGTCGAGCGTGGCGTGCATCGCTTTCTCGTGGTCGGCATCGAAGCCCATGTCTGCGTGCAGCAGACCGTGCTCGATCTGTTGGCGGCCGGCCATCGCGTCTATGTCGCGGCCGATGCCGTCGGTTCGCGCTTTGCAGACGATCGCGAGTTTGGCCTCCGGCGGATGGAAACCTGCGGCGCAGTGCTCACCACGACGGAATCGGCATTGTTCGAATGGTGCGAACGCTCCGACATTCCCGAGTTCAAAACGATCAGCCAGCTCGTACGCGAGACGGCGCCAGGCGAGTGACGCCCATGCCCGTTCGCGTGAACAAACCATTCCGATCAACGCGCGCCAGCGGCATCGGCGCTACGGCTCAACTGCCCCAATTGCCTCAGTGCGTTGATCTTAGGGCGACGGCTTGGTAGCATCGGGACGTAGTTGCCCGCTGGCAGCGGTTCTGCGTTCTTCGGGAGATCGGGTCATGCTCGAACTGACCGCTCGTGGCACACCGCGGACCTGCGACGGCATGTCGCGCCGCGACTTCATGCAAGTCGGCACGCTTGGCGCCGTCGGCCTCTCAATGGCCCACCTCACCGCAGCCAAGGCGCAGGGCGCCGTTGCGCCGGGTCACGACGATCGCGCGGTGATCATGATCTTCAACCTGGGTGCTCCCAGCCAGTTGGACACCTGGGACATGAAGCCGGATGCGCCCGATGAGATTCGCGGACCGTTCCGCCCGGTTTCAACGTCCGCTCCGGACATCCAGATCTCCGAACTCTTCCCGCGGATGTGCGACCACGCGGACAAGATCTCCTATGTGCGTAGTTGTTACCACACCGCCGCTGCGGTGCACGACACGGGCCACCAGATGCTGCAGACCGGGCGGCTGTTCACCGGCGGCATCAACACGCCGCACGCCGGCTGTGTCTTGTCCTATCTACGAGGACGTCGCCCCGGCAGCGACCTCCCGCCCCACGTGCTGCTGCCCGAACCGATGGGCCGCACTGGTGGCAATCTCCCGCACGGCCAAGACGCAGGGTTCTTGGGCAAGAGCTACGACCCGTTCGCGCTGATGGCCGATCCGTCGCAGCCCGACTTCAAGGTGCCCGATTTGCTCCCGCCTCCGCAGATCGAAGCCCGCCTCGATCGTCGCCGCCGCTTGCGCGATATCGTCGAAGAAGGCCTGACCCAGTTCGAATCGTCGGCCGATGCGCAGTTGCTCGACAGCAACTTCCAGGAAGCGTATCGCCTGATGACCAGCCAGCAGGCCCGCGAGGCCTTCGATCTGGGTAGCGTGCCCCGCGCCGAAAGAGAACGCTACGGCGTCGATCCCGAAGGCAAACTGACCCGCTTTGGCCAGTGCTGCCTGCTGGCCACGCGACTGGTCAAGTCGGGCGTGCGATTCGTCACGATCAACACGTTCCTCACCGTATTCGACGAGATCACCTGGGACATCCACGGCTCTAAGCCGTTCACGTCGATCGAAGGCATGAAGACCAAGGTCGCACCGGCTTACGACACCGGTCTGGGTGCGCTGTTGGATGATCTATCCAGCGAGGGCCTGCTCGACGATACGCTGGTTTGCAATCTCCAGGAGTTCGGCCGCACGCCGCGCATCAATCCAGCCGGCGGGCGCGATCACTGGCCGCAATGCTGGACCAGCCACTTCGCCGGTGGCGGTGTCCAAGGTGCGCGGGTCGTTGGCCGCAGCGATCCGATTGGTGGAGTTCCCGTCGAACGGCCCGTCGAACCGGCCGAGGTCGTGGCCACGATCTTCCACAGCCTGGGGCTCGATCTGGAAACAAAACTACCGGGCCCGCAGTCGCGGCCGTTCCCGCTAGTCGACTACGGCGTACACCCGATCAAAGAGTTGTTTTGATCGGCATCGGGCGCGGCTATTCGTCACGTGAGTTGCGGCGGTCTGCCGTCTCCCCGCGCGCAGCGGACGGATCCGGATAGCGAAGATCGATCGGTGCGCGACCGTCGGCAGTGTCCAACAGGCCCTCCGCCTGCGTCGCCTCCAGACGCGCCAACTTCTCAGCGGCTGTTACCTCGCCCGCCGTCTCTTGGCCCGGCGGATGTCCCCACCGAATCGGCGCGCCACTGGCCGCCAGCAAACGATACTCGTGCGCGTTGTCACGACTCGTCGGCTGGGCGCCCTTTACAAGTTCCATGCGATCCAAGTCCCAATCGGCCCACACATCGACCAGCAGCGCCGCAATCGCGGCCGCGCCTTGAATCCGCATGTCGCCCCAGCGTGTGCCTGGCAGACCGACCGGCAGTGAGTCGACGTTCACCAGTCGCGGATAGCGCGCCGTCTCGACCGGCGAAAAGTCCGCAGTCGGCAGCAAGATGCCTTCGACGTCGATCGGGTAATACCCGTCAGGGACGCGGGCGCCTTCCGCGTTTGGCGGAAACAGACGTCCGGCGACCTTCACCATGCATACGGGCCGACGGTACTCCAGGTCGACGGTCACGCCGGCAGGATGCCGTTTCGTCACCCGCGTGACCCGCGCCACCCAAGGATGCAGAGCGAACGCCTCCGACAGGCGTCGCGCCAGATCGGGATCGAGTATCGATACCCGCCCGTCGAGACTTCCGTCGCGCAACACTTCCCCACGCACGTCGGTGCGAATCCACGGCGGCAGCGGCGTGATCCGCACCGCATCCTCTGCGAGCCACAAATCGGGATTGCGGAGAATGCCGGCTCGCAGGTCGGGCCAATAGTGCACCACCGCGGCCGCGGCCATTGCCACGACAACTAGCCCGAATGTGACGAAACGACCACGCCCCGAGAGAGCCACCCGCAGCAGCCGGGCGAAAACGGAGTTGTTCGTCGACGCCTTTCTACTCGTCATAGTGCGACTTCCTCGTGCAGCGCGTCGCGGACCATCCACGTAGCCAGAGCCGACATGTCCATGCCACAAGCCGCCGCGGCTTGCGGAACGAGACTCCCGGCGGTCAGCCCGGGCACGGAATTCACTTCCAGCACCCACACCTGGCCGCCGTCGTCGAGGATCACGTCGACTCGTACAATTCCGCGCGTGCCGAGCGACCGGGCCGCGGCCAAGGCGGCGTCTTGGATCTGCGCGGCTTGTGTCGCAGTCAGATCGGCGATCCGGGCGTGCGGTCCATCGGCCCGATACTTGGCGTCGTAGTCGAACAGCGCGCCGGGTTTGATGATCTCCAGAGTCGCCAGTGGCTCGCGCCCCAACAGTCCCACCGTAAACTCGCGTCCTGAGAGAAAAGGCTCGGCCAAAACGAAGCTGTCGAACTCTGCTGCGGTCGCGACTGCCGCAGCCAGTTCGCCTTCGTGGGCGGCAAACGCCAGCCCGACACTGGAGCCCTGGCTGTCCGGCTTGACGACCAGTGGGAATCCGAGCGAACTCAATCGCCGCCCGAGATCATCGTCGCCCTCATGGACGTGAAACAGGGAATACGGCGGCGACGCCACGCCCGCTTGGACGAATCGTTCTTTACTGGCGGACTTGCTCATCGCCAACCGCGACGCGACCGGTCCACTGCCGGTGTACGCAACGCCCAGTTGTTCGAGCTGTGCTTGCACGCGGCCATCTTCGCCCGCCCCGCCATGCAGCGCGATCACACAGGCATCGAACCGCGTCCAGGCAATCTCGGACAGCGCGATCTCGCGGGGGTCGATGAGCGCGCAGGTGTGCCCGGCACGCCGCAGAGCTGCAGCCACCTGGTCACCGCTGGACAGGCTGATAGCGCGTTCGGGCGAATCACCGCCCGCCAATACGGCGAGCTTCCAGGCGTATTCAGGGGGTCTCGTCAACATAGCCATCCTCCATGACGGCGTCTGTGGTACGGGGCAGCTAAAGGTGTGTTGCCCGGCCGATCGCGAGCAATTGGGCCGGTCGCAGACCGCTCCCGTCACGCAGAGACGGAGAGCGGCCCTACCAAACTTCGATCTCCAATTCGAGTTCGACTCCCATCCGCTCGTGCACTCGGCTGCGCACCAACTCGATCAGCCGGAGCACGTCCTGGCTGCTGGTGTCGGCCGCGGCCACGATGAAGTTGGCATGCCGCTCGCTGACTTCCGCGCCGCCAACGCGAGTTCCTTTGAGACCGCATTGGTCAATCAACATGCCCGCGCTCATGCCGCGCGGATTCTTGAAAATGCAGCCGGCGCTCTGATGCCCCAACGGCTGCGCCGCCTTTTTCAGAATCCATTGCTTTTGCATGCGCCGGGTGAGTTCTTGCGGGTCGGTGGGCTCCAGCCGAAACCGAACTTCCAGGATGGCCAACTCGTCGAGGCTGCTCTGTCGGTAGGCGAACACGAGATCTTCGCGGCTGCGCACACAGATCTCGCCGCTGCGCGTCATCACGGTGGCCGCGTCGGTCCACTGACCGATATCTCCCCCTCGTCCGCCCGCGTTGCCGTGCAGGGCACCACCCACGGTACCCGGAATCCCGACCAGCGACTCCAACCCTGCCAATCCATCGCGGACAGCATTCGAAATCACGTGGCCCAGCTTGGCTCCGCCGCCGGCGGTCAGCGTCTCTTTGTCGGTCGTCGCGCCGGTGAAGCAATCGGCGGTGAGCTCAACCACCATACCCGGCACACCCTCGTCGGATACGAGAATGTTCGAGCCACCACCGATCAGGCGTACCGACACCCCCTCTTCATTGCACCGCCGCGTCAGCTCGACAAGTTGCTCTCGCGTCTGTGGCGCAGCAAAGTGTTCGGCCGGTCCGCCAATTCGCAACCACGTATGCGCGGCAAGCGGCTCAGCCGGCTTGACGATATCTTCCAGTCCGCTCAGCCAGCTCATCGACAATCCTTCGCACCACTCCGGCGCCCAGCGTCAGCACCACGTCGCCCGGGGTCGTCATCCGTTCGAGAGCCACAACGGCGTTTTGTTGCCCCGAAATCCGCAAGGCCTGCCCGCCCGCGTCCGTCAACTGCTCGACGAGCGCGGTGCCGGCAGACTGGTCGCCCTCGCTCTCCCGCGCGGCAAAGACGTCCGTGACCAGTACACCGTGTGCATTGTGGAGGCTCGCGGCAAAGTCGTCTAGCAGCGCCCGCAACCGCGCGGACTGGTGGGGCTCGAAGACACACCACAGGCGCCGGGCCGGAAACATCTCTCGTACGGCCGTTGCTGCTGCGCGAATCTCTGTAGGGTGGTGCGCGTAGTCGTCCACGTACGTTACACCGGACAAGGCGCCCACCACTTCGAGACGACGTTCGAGACCGGGGAACGTGGACAAGGATTCGCAGATGGTCGCGCCGTCCACGCCCTCGGCGGCCGCGGCGGCCGCCGCGGCCACTGCGTTATGGACATTGTGCGGCCCAGGTACCTTCAGCAGGACGTAACCCTGTAGCCGGCCTGCTCCCATCAGTCCAAAGCGGTATGTGCCGTGCAGACGCTCGACTTCGGCGGCCCACCAATCCGCCGCCGGGCTCATCCCCCAGGTGCTGAATCGTTGGCCGCCGCTTGCGGTGATCGCTGCGTCCAAGGTGTCCTCGCAGGGGACAATCAGGTGACCGTCGGACGGCACGCGCGCTGCGAACTCGCCCAGCGCCGCTCGCACGTCCTCCGCCGAGCGATACGTGTCGGGATGGTCCCACTCAGCGTTCAACAAAAGGGCCGTCGCCGGCTCGAGCTGCAGGAAGTTGCGGCGGTATTCACATGCCTCGACCACCAACTCGGCATCGCGACCGAGATGACCTCCGCTATGTTCGCCGATTGGAGTCGCGCCGAAGAGCACCGTTGGGTCACGACCGTCGCCGCGCAGCACGTGCGCCAACATGGCCGTCGTCGTCGATTTGCCGTGCGTGCCGGCCACGGCGATCGTGCGGCGACCCTGTCCTAGTTTGGCGATGGCCGCGGCATAGCTGAACTGCGGAATCTCGCGTCCCGCCGCCGCGCGACGCTCGATGTTTTCTGCATCGACGGCATCACTGTACACAACCAGTGTGCTGTCACGGGGGACGTTCGCAGCCGCGTGACCTTCATGAATTTGCGCGCCACGCTGTCGCAGCCAGTGCACACTGCTCAGATCAAGATCCGATCCGCTCACTCGCCAACCCGCAGCCAGCAAGATCTCCGCCAGCGCGCGCATGCCCGCCCCGGCGATACCAACCAGGTGCACACGGCCCGGCACTCTCAGAATCTCAGCGGTCAAACTCGAATCCTCAAGGCGCGGTGGCACTGGTGAGCGGCATTCCATTCAATGCGCACCGCTGCATCGCCGCAGCGTGCGCATGCATTGAAGTCACCGACACACGATTGGGGCGTGAGGAGAGTACCGCCGCACAAGCCGCCCGGTCAATGCAGACCGCAGCCGCCAAGCTGGCGATAGCACAAGCGTGCTATCCCGTCCGTCGCAGCGCCAAAAGCTCGCCCACCATTTCGGCAACGTGGGCCGATGCGTGGGGTCGCGCCTGCCGCAGCATCGCCTCGCGCATCGAGACACGCTTCGCCCGATCGTCGGCCAAAGCGACGACCGAAGCCGCGCAAGCATCATCGACCCGCGCTCGCTTCGCGCGCGTATCAACCACAACCGCCGCACCGCTGCGCGCGAAATACTCCGCATTGCGAGCCTGATGCCTGTCGCGCGAGTGGGGATACGGCAAGAGCACTGCAGGAACTCCGGCTGCCGCAAATTCCGCCAGCGCAGTGCCACCGGCACGCGAAACGACGAGATCCGTAGCCGCCAGCAGTTCCGCCATCGGCTCGATAAACGGAGCGACGATCGCCCGCAACCCGAGCTTCCTGTACAGCGCGCGAGTTGCTGCCTGTCCGGGCTCGCCCGACTGATGAACGATACTCCAGCCGCGCTGCGCAGCGCCGGCCTTGTAGAGTGCGCGCGGTACCGATTCATTCAGTTGTGCTGCTCCCTGGCTACCGCCCAGCACGACGACTCGTCGCACATCCCGGCGACAGGGGCTGCGGTGCGCGTGTTGCTCGCGGGCCAGTTGGCTGAACGCACGCCGCAGGGGATTGCCCGTAATTCGCAGATTGCTCGACGAACGCAATTGGCGGCGTACTTCGGGAAACGCTGCGCACACCAACGACGCTTCGCTCGCCAGCCATTTCGTGGCGCGGCCGGCAATCACGTTTTGCTCAAGTAGCACCAACGGCACATTGGCCCGCAAGGCGGCTCGCGCCATCGGAGCGCTGGCGTAGCCACCCAACCCAATCACGACGTCCGTCGGCCGCTGGTCGAGAAATTGGCGGGCGGCCCGGTAGCCCGACCACTGGGCCGACACAAACTCCCAGGTTCCCCACACGCTTTCGGGCTTGGGTCGGCAAGCCACGGCCATGTACTCGTAGCCCCGCTCGTGGACGAGCCGGCGTTCCCAGGCTTTTCCGGCGCCGACGAACGTGATCGTGGCGTCAGGAAACAACCACTGCAGCTCGTCGGCCACGGCCAAGCCCGGAATCAGGTGACCGCCGGTGACACCGCCACACAAGACGATCTGCGCACCACGGCCCTGGCGCTGCGCAACGTCGGCGGGAGCTTCCAAGAGAGTTTGCATGGCACCTAGTACGACGCGGGATTCGGGCGCCGGGTTCGCTGCGGCGCTCGGGTTGTGGCGTGATGGGGCAGGGTGGGGCGGCTCGCAAGTCTCAATTCAGCCCTCGGTGCGGGCCTACAGGGTGATTCGGCCAGCGAATGCAAATCTTGCCCTGGCGCATCGATCGCGACCTTCGACTGCGCAGCCCTTGACGCCCACAAACTCTGCAATGCGGGCACAACGCGTTCCCCAGCCAACCATCCAGCCGACGGGGCGTTGGATGTTGCCACGAAAGCCTCTTGCGCAGGCCGCTGCCAGCCGGCCAACCCCAGCCCGCCCACCATGCACACGGCCGCCGCGATCCAAAACCGGACCACAATGCGCGACTCGGGCAAGCCGCGAAACTGATAGTGGTGATGCAACGGTGCGCACAGCAGCACCCGCTTACGGCGCCATCGAAAGGAGATGACTTGCGCGGCAACGCTCAGCGCTTCGATGACGAAGACGCCGCCCAATAATAGCAATAGCGCGGGCCGGGCCAGCGCGATCGCGGCGATGGCCAAGAGAGCACCCAAAGCCTGCGAGCCCGTGTCTCCCATGAACACTTGAGCTGGATGACAGTTGAACCAGATGAAGCCCAACACGGCACCTAACGCGCTGGCGAGCACGATGACCACTCCGGCCACTGGCTGCGGCTGGGCCCAACCGACCCAACCGCAAGTCGCAGGGTGACTGGCAGCGAGAGCGAGGATGCCCAGCCCGGCGATTGCGAACAACAGACATCCCGCCGCCAACCCATCCAGCCCATCAGTCAAGTTCACGGCGTTGGCAAACCCGACCAGCCACATCACAACCAACGGCAAGGCGAGCCAAGCTCCATACTCACCGACGACCGCCACGAACGGATCAGGACCGCCGGCCGCCAGTGGCAGCGCTCCCATCGCGTACGCAGCTATCGCGACTCCGACGCCGGCGGCTGTTTGAGCGGCCAGCTTGTGATGAACTGCAAGTCCCCCGCGACCCCGCACTTTGAGCAGATCGTCGATGGCGCCGACGCCCGCAAAGCCAACCAGCGCCAGCAGACAAACCCAAGCGCGCGAATCGGATGCCTCCAGCATCACGGCGCCGACGGTAACCATCGCCGCCACGAGCAGCAGCCCGGCCATCGTCGGGACTGGGCCCTTCGCCGCATGGAGTTCCGCCAGCCGCGAACTGCGGCCATCCGCGGGCTCGCGAAGATTCCGCCGCAGCCACGCGATGCTTGCGGGCCCGATCATGAGCACCAACAGCAGGCACAAGCCTGCGGCCACGGCCGCGCGCAGTAGCAGGTGCTGGGGATCCCACGAAGCAATTGACAAGCCGCTCATCGGCATCGCGCCCACAAAAAAAGGACGCCGCGCGTGCCAGGCGCGGCGTCGATGTTCCCTGAGCCGCCGGGGTGGCACGTGGCCACCCCGGCGCTCAGTCGTAAGTTCCGTCGCGAAGCACCCATCGCAGCGATCGACCCAGTTACCGCTGCTACCGACAGGTATCATGCTCCAACCCAGGAGGGCGGGTTGCGTCGAGTTCCCGCACTTCTCGACGCAAACGACGGAACTTCAAATGGTCTCTCCGTGTTTTGCTTAGGTGACTTGCATACTCGCGGGAGTCATCGTCGCAGTGCGCAGCGGGGCGCTGCCCGCAGGCGCCTTGCCGGACAAAGCAGTGACAACCTGCTCCATCCGTCCAGCGCGCGAGCCCTTGACCAACACGACGTCGCCGGGAGCAACGACCCCTTCTATGGCCGCCGCAACATCACCGGATGATTCGAACTTCAAGACGGAGTCGCCCGGCATCCCGGCATCGCGGGCACCCCGTGCGTACTCGTCGCGATGCTCTCCGCAGCTCACCATCACGTCGGCCGCCGCGCGGCGCACGACGTCTCGGCCTGCGGTCCTGTGTAAGGCACCCGCCGCGTCGCCCAATTCGGCCATCTCTCCGCAGACGGCAATCCGCTTCCCGGTTGTGGGAAACTGACCCAACAAGTCGAGTGCTGCCTGCATGGCGGCCGGCGATGCGTTGTACGAATCGTCGATGACTGTCACGTCGTTACGGCGAACCACGCTGCATCGCCCGCGCAGGGGGCGGAACTGGCGCAAGCCTGCGGCGATCTCGTCATCGTCGAGCTCGAAAATCCTGGCCACGGCCACGGCGGCCAAAGCGGCGCCGAGATGATGCCGCCCCCACACCGGCACCTCGAAACGGCTGCCATCGAGCACGAACGACAACAGCCCGTCGTGGTGCGCGACGTGCTCGGGACACGCGTCGCAGTCGGCGCTCCGACCGAACCAAATCGTTCGCCGCCCATGACCGGCCGCCGCCCGCCGCAGCTGCGGATCGTCACCGGCCAGCACGGCCCAGCCATCCTCGGGCAGCGCTTCGAGAATCTCGGCCTTTGCAGCCGCGATCGCCTCTCGGCTGCCAAACCCCTGTAGGTGCGCGTCGCCCGCTGAAGCGATCACGGCGATATCGGGGCGGCACAAGGCAGCCAAGCGACCAATCTCACCGGCAGCGCTCGCGCCGAGTTCGAACACGGCGAAGTCGTCCTGCGGGCTGGCGCTCAAGAGACTGAGGGGCAAGCCCACGTGGTTGTTGAAGTTTCGCGGACTGGCAGTGCCGCGCAGGACGCCCGAGAGGGCCGCCGCAATCATTTGCCGGGTCGTGGTCTTGCCGGCGCTCCCGGTCACGGCAATCACGCGCGCCACCAGCCGGGCTCGCTGCCACCGCGCCAGCCGCCAAAGAGCGCTCTGCGGATCGTCGACCTCGACCACCCAACCGCCAGGCGGGGGAACCACACTTCCGCTGCGCGCGACGATCCCTGCGGCGCCACGCGAGATCGCCTCGGCGGCGAAGTCCGCCCCGTCGTGTCGTTCACCGACCAGCGCCCAAAACACGTCGCCTCGTGTCACTTCGCCGCTATGCGTGACGACTTTGCCCAACGGCAGCGCCAACAGCGACTCTTTCTGCGCAGCATCCTGCACCCGCAGTCGCCCGCCAGCACCTTGCACGAGTTGTTCCAGCGTGAATTCGCTCATGGTCTTTCACCCCCCGGTTTCTCTCCGCAACCAAGTCACGCTGCACGCGAGGTCGGTGCCGCGTTTTGTTGTTCGTACAGCCACTCGCGAGCGAAAGCGCGGTCGTCGAAGTACCGCCGCTCGTCGCCAACGAGCTGATAATCTTCGTGTCCCTTGCCGGCGATCAACACACAGTCGCCCGGCCGAGCCAGCTCCAACGCGGTGCCGATTGCCTCGGCCCGCTCGAACAGTACACGGACAACATCCGGCTCACGAAAACCGCGCAGCACGTCAACGGCGATCTGCCTCGGATCTTCGTGTCGAGGATTGTCGCTGGTCAGGATGCAAACATCGGCCCGCCGTTCAGCCGCGCGCCCCATCGCCGGACGTTTGCGCCGATCGCGATCGCCACCGGCACCGAAAACGCAAATCACCCGGCCCGACGTCAGTCCGCGCAACGTGTCGAGCACGCAGTCCAGCGCTTCAGCCGTGTGCGCGTAGTCGACGAACACTGAGAACGGCTGCCCGCACTCGATGCGCTCCAGACGACCCGGCACTTTGTCAACGTCTTCGAGCCCGCGCACGATCGTGGGGAGATCGATGCCGTAGGCGAGGCCGACTGCGGTCGCCACTAGGCAATTCGACACATTGTGCGATCCGACGAGCGGCGTCCGCACCGGCACGGTCTCGTCGCCGGCGCTCAGCAGGAACGTCTGCTCGCTGATGAGCTGTTCAATCGGCGCCCCTGAGATTTCGGCCGGTCGCTCGACCCCCACACTCAGCGCGGGCGAATCGATCTGCGTGAGATAGCGCGTGCAGACGTCGTCATCGGCATTGAGCACGGCCATGCCTTCGTCCGAGAGGTGATCGAAGATCCGCCGCTTGGCCGTGCGATAGGCATCCACCGATTCGTGGTAGTCGAGATGGTCGTGCGCCACGTTCGTGACGGCGGCGACGTCGAACTCGAGCCCTGCCACCCGGGCCTGACTGAGGGCGTGACTCGACACTTCGACCACGGCGTGCGAGCAGCCGTTTGCGACCATTCGCGCCAGCCAGTTGGCCAGCTCAGGCGGCGACGGCGTGGTCAACCGCGCGGGCCCAAAATCAACTCCGTCGCAACAACCGAGAGTTCCGATCAACCCTGTCGCGAATCCTGCTGAGCTGAGCACGCTGGCCACCAGCAAACTGGTGGTCGTCTTGCCGTTCGTGCCCGTCATGCCAATCAGCTTCAGGTCCCGCTGCGGATTGCCTGCCAGCGCCAGGCAGAGCAGGCCATAAGCAGTCCGCGTGTCAGGCACGATACAGGCCGGCACCTGCGCGCCGGCAAGCGGCCGCTCGACAAGCACTGCCCGCGCACCGCGCTCGATCGCCTGCTCGATGTGACGATGGCCGTCGTCGGTGGTGCCGGGTAGCGCCACAAACAAATCGCCGGCTCGGCACTGTCGCGAATCTGCGCAGCAGCTCACGACGCGAATGTCTCGCGCGCCCGCGAAGTCCGCATCCGGCAGCAGCCCGCGTAAACTCACGCCGATGCCGGCAGACGTACTGTCGTCCACGACGCCAGGCCTCCGTGCCTACAGGCGCACGTTGTGCGCAGCCTCAGGGGTTTTTCGCGGGCCGCCACGAGCACGCTCGCGGGTCCGCATCAGAACAGCCGCATGGCCGGCGTGGCAGAAAACGTGGCGTTGCCGAACGGCTTAGCCATGCCGGTCGTGTAAATGCGGGCCGGATTGTCTCGATTTCCCCAGCACCGGTCAACCCGGGTTTGTGCGCCCTAAACCGTGTAATAATGGAGCGTTTTGGCGTTTCGCGTTAAGCCGATTCCCGCCAGTATCGCGCTTGAAAGGACATAGCGTACGCGCCGGGCGGCCGCAATGCGCACCGCACGACCCTTGTCAGCTCCGCCTGCCGAATCCCATGCTAGGCTGAGTACTCTGGCCAGCGGCGTCGTGGCGCGAACCGGGCGGACAATGAATGTCGGAAGAAGATTTCACCGTCGAGAGTCTCGCGGCCTTCTTGCAGTGGGACCCTGCACAGGTCATGCGGCTGGCCGACCGCGGCAAATTGCCGGGCCGTAGAGTCGGCGGCCAGTGGCGATTCTCACAGGCCGACATTCACCATTGGTTCGAAGAGCAGATTGGCGACTCGAACCCTGCGCAGTTGCAACGCATGGAAGAAGTCCTCGCTACCGGCGTGCCCGAGCACGAAGAGGGGAGCACATCGCTGTGCGACCAGCTACCCGAAGCAGCGATTGCGGCTCCCCTGCTGGCGCGCACCCGCAACTCCGTAGTGCGCGAGATGGTCGAGCTCGCGGCCCGCACCGGCTGGCTGTGGGATACCGACAAAATGATCGAAGCCGTGTTGCAACGCGAAGAGCTGCATCCCACGTCCCTTGATAGCGGCGTGGCGTTGCTACACCCACGACGTCCACAAGGTGGCATTCTCGGCGAGGCGTTCATCGCGCTGGGCATCACGCCGCAGGGAATTCCTTTCGGCGGCGGACGCGGCGTGCTGACCGATATCTTTTTTCTGATCTGCTCGACCGACGACCGAGTGCATCTCCACACGCTGGCGCGACTCAGCCGGGTGATCGCCGACACCGACTTCCTGCAGGAACTCCGCGCCGTCGAGGGCCCCAGCGAGGCGCGGCGATTGTTCGCCGCACGAGAGAGCTCGTTGATCGAATAGAGGGGCGACCGGCGCTAAGCGTTCAGGCCACTTCGCCTTCTTCCTTCAACATGTCGAGCGTCGCGCGAAACGCTTCCACAGTACGGTCGAGATCGTTCTCGTCGTGCACGGCCGAAGTTGGCCCTCCCGGCCAGGCGAAGATCTCCACGCCGTGCAGGAGCATGCCCAGACGCAGTTTGAACAGCAACTCGGGCCGCTGCCGTGCCTTGAGGACCTGCGCATCGTATCGACCTTCGTTGATGTCCTGCGCCGTGAGCTCGACGCCGCTCGGATTCGTGTAGATGTGAAACCCGCTGAACGCGCCATACACGGTCCACGGCACGCTCGCCTCGCGGCAGACTTCATCCAACGCGTTGCGCAGTCTTTCCGCGTAATCGTTGGCCCGCTGGCAAACCTCGCCCGCGGCGACGATCTCCAGTGTCGCCACGCCAGCCGCCGCGGAGAGCGGATTGGCGTTGAACGTCCCATGGTGGCTAATCTTCTTCTCCGGCGAGACGTTCTCGGAGACAAACGCCAGATGCTCGAGAATCTCGCGCCGTCCGGCCACCGCACCCCCGGGCAACCCACCAGCCAGAATCTTGGCCAGCGTCGTCAAGTCGGGCGTCACGCCGAAGACCGACTGCGCCCCGCCCGGCGCACAGCGGAAGCCCGTGATCACTTCGTCGAAGATCAAAACGACGCTCTTGCTCGCCGTCATCTCTCGCAGCGCAACCAGGAACTCCTGGCGCAGCGGCAACTGTCCCCAACTGGCTCCCGTCGGTTCGACGATCACCGCCGCAAGATCGTCGTGTTCGTCCAGCACTTGCTGGGTCGCCTGCACATCACCGGCTGGCGCCATCACGACCTCCGACGCGATGCCTGGCAGCACGCCCGGCGGCCTGATGTCGAAAGGCGCGGCAGCGCCCTGCGCGACGTGATCCTGCCAGCCGTGGAAGTGTCCGAAAAACCGCAGCAGCTTCGTCTTGCCGGTAAACGCACGGGCCAGTCGCAGTGCCAGCAGAGTCGCTTCGGTGCCAGAGCTCGTGAAGCGAACCCGTTCGGCCGACGGGATCAACCGCGAGATCCATTCGGCCCAGTCGACTTCCAACTCGTGGCATCCACCGTAGTGTGTACCGCTCGCAAGTTGCCGCTCGACGGCTTCGACGACGGCCGGATCGTTGTGCCCCAACAGCAGCGCGCCGTGCCCGCCGGCGTAGTCGACGTACTCATTGCCATCCACGTCCCATTTCTTCGAGCCGGCCGCGCGCTCCACATACAGCGGATACGGCTCGAAGTAGCGACTGTCGTGCGTCACGCCGCTCGGCAGTCGTTCGCGCGCCCGCTCTGCCAGCCGCGCTGAAGTGGGCGTGCGGGCACGATATGCATCGACGATCTTGGAATCCGTCGGCGCAGTCGTCATAGCAATCTTGTCGCCTTTCTCCGGGTCAGTGCATCGCGCTCTCGCGGTCATCATACGCCGCCCGAGCATGTCGCGGCCACACGCAAAACTTCGTCGTACGCCCCCGCCAGCTTTTGCGATGCAAGCCCGACATCAAAGCGCTCGACTGCAACAGCGCGGGCGCGCTGCCCCAGTGCGCTCCTCAATGCCGGATCGGTCAGCAGCCGGTCCAACGCATTCACCAGCGCACGCACGTCGTCGGCAGGCACAAGACAACCGGCATTCACACTTGCCGGAAAGATCTCCGCCGTACCGCCCACCTCGGTGGCAATCGTCGCACAGCCGCTCGCGGCGGCTTCCAGCAACACGCGCCCCAGCGGTTCCTGTCGCGCCGCGTGCGCCACGAGCGTCAATTCGCGTAGCAAACAAGCGACGTCCTTGCGATTTCCCAGCCAGTGAACCCGCTCGGCGAATCCAGAACTCGCGACGCGATCGCGCAACTCGAACTCAAATCGTCGCGCCTCGTCCTTCTGCGAATGCCGCTCGCCAACAATCAACAGATGCACATCGGGATGGCGTGCGGCGACATGAGCGAGCGCCTCGACCAGCACGTCCTGCCCTTTGCGAAGGCCAATCTGGCCGATCGTGCTGATGAGTCGAGCATCTGCGGGCAACCCCAACTCCCGTTGCAAGTACCCGGTCGACGCGTCGGGTCGAAACGCGCCCAGGTCCACGCCGTTGTAGAGCACAACGACCCGCGACGCATCGACGCCTCCAGCCAGATGGAAATCGCGCACCGCGCCAGACACGGCAAATAGTCGATCACATCTGTTCAGATCGGCTACCGCGGTCGCACTCATGCGTACGATGTCTCGCAAGTGCGCAACGATCGGGAGGCCGGCTTTCACGGCTACCGGACCGCATAAACGCCCCATCGAGAGACTGTTCGCGTGAATGAGTGCCGGACTCAATCGCGTGAAAACAGAGCACAGCGCCCGGCGCAGCTCCGGCTGAGTGCGACGATCGCCAGTTGCCGCCGCGCGCATCTCGAATCCGACGACCTCAACGTGCTCCTGTTCCAGTGCCTCGCGCAACGGCCCAGAACTCGGAGCCAGCGCGACAGGCTCGTAGCCACAAGCGCGGATGCCCGGCAGCGTCGCCAACAGCGACCGCTCTGCACCGTTGAGGGCCGGGAATTCGCAAACCCACAGCACGCGCTTCATCGCGACGGTTTCTCCGGACGCAGTGCCGTTGCACCCAACGGTCGCGAGACGCAAATCGGGGCCAGCCGCAGATCGCCTACAGCAATCCGTAGGCGGTGAGCGTCTGTCGCAACGTCTTCTCTTCTGCGTCACTGAGCGGCGTCATCGGCATTCGCAGCTCGCCGGTGTCGCGGCCCACCATTTTCATGGCCGCTTTGATGGGGATGGGATTGGTCGCCAGCCCCAGCATGTCGCGACAGAGCGGAAACAGCTTGGCGTGCAGTGCCCGTGCGCCGGCCATGTCGCCCGCATCGAAGGCCCGACACAGGGCCAGCATGTCTTGCGGCACGATGTTGCCGACCACCGAGATCACACCCCGCCCGCCAATTGCCAACAGCGGCAACGTCAGACTGTCGTCGCCCGACAACACCGTCAGCTCGGTCTGCGAAATGATCTGCGAGGCCTGGTCCATCGAGCCGGTGGCCTCCTTGACCATGGCGATGGCGGGCAACTCGGCCAGACGACAGATGGTCTCCGGTTCGATGTTGCGGCCCGTGCGGCCCGGGATGTTGTAGACGCAGATCGGCAGATCGACGGCCTCGGCCAACGCGCGAAAGTGCTCGAAGAGTCCTTCCTGCGTCGGCTTGTTGTAGTAGGGTGCCACGACCAGCGCCGCATCGGCACCGCGCCCGGCCGCCCACTTGGTGAGTCGCAGTGCCTCGGCCGTGCTGTTGCTGCCGGTGCCCGCCATCACCTTGATGCGGCCCGCCGCGATCTCGACCACTTCGGCAATGACCCGTTCGTGCTCTTCGTGAGAAAGCGTCGGCGACTCGCCCGTCGTTCCCACCGGGCACACGCAATTCGTGCCGGCCGCCACCTGGAACTCGATCTGCGCGCGCAGCACTTCATAGTCGACCGCACCGTCGCGAAACGGCGTGACGATTGCGACGGACAGTCCGGCGAAGGCTTCACCTCGTGTGGCCATCGTATGGTCTCCCGCTTGCGAATCACCGCGCCGGCTGCCAGCCGCAGCGCTGAGCGAGCATCATAGAAGCGCGCGACGAAGAGTGTAAAGCCGCCGGCGCCACGCGTCAGGTGATCAACGACTTCATCTCGCGCACGGCCTCTTTGAATCCCACCATCAGCGCGCGGGCCACAATGCTGTGCCCGATGTTGAGCTCGCACATCTCGGGCAAACGCGCGACGGGCACCACGTTGCGGTACGTCAGCCCGTGCCCCGCGTGCAGCGTCATCTCGTGGCGTCGAACGGCTTCGCCCGCGGTGGTGAGCTTGACCAACTCCGCTGTCTGAGTGGGCCCCGACTTGGCCAGCGCGTAGGCTCCGGTGTGCAATTCCACGGCGTCTGCCCCTACCTCACGCGCCGCCGCGATCTGCTCCGAATCAGGATCGAGGAACAGGCTGACTTCGATGCCCGCCTCCCGAAGCCGCGCGATCGCGTCTTGGACCCGAGTGCGATGCGAGATGACGTCCAGCCCGCCCTCGGTCGTCACTTCCTCGCGACTCTCGGGCACCAACGTGGCCTGCTCGGGGCGCGCATTGCACGCGATCTGCAACACATCCTCGGCGCAGGCCAGTTCGAGGTTCAGCTTGACGGTCGCCGTCTCTTTCAAGACCAGTAGATCGCGCTCCTGCACGTGGCGGCGATCCTCGCGAATGTGCAATGTGATGCAGTCGGCGCCGCCGAGCTCTGCCAGCGCGGCAGCCCAGGCAGGATCGGGTTCGTGCGTCCGACGCGCTTGTCGCACGGTGGCTACGTGATCGATGTTGACGCCCAGTCGCGCCATCGGCAGATCCTCGCATTCCATCCGTCGTCGACTGAAAACGCTTTCATCGTGATCCGCAAGTCAGACGCCGCGGGCTACAGCGGTCCTTCGTGATCCAGGTATCCACCGACGAATTCGCGGCGGCGGTCGAACTTGCCGTCGCCATCGGTATCTTCATCGAGCACGATGCGGCCCGTCTTCGGATCCTGCCACAACCGCCGTAGATTCTCGCCCACACCGTCCGAAAGCAGCGGTGCGGAAAGCTCGTCGGACAGGACTTCCCACAATGCAGGCGCACCTGGGCGCCGGCTCGCGTCATCGTTCTGCACAACCACCCAATACAACAGCCCACCGGCCAACACGACCATAGCGGCGGGCACCCAGTACTTCGAGGGATCAAGAGACAAATCGTCGTCTGTAGGTTCGCGCTGCGGCAAACTGGCGAACTGCCGCGGCGGTGCGCCAGCCTGTATTGCACCTTCGCCGCTCGCGGTTTCTTCCTCCGCACGCAGATGATCGGAAAGCAATTCACAAGCCGCGGGGGCCTGTTCGTCGGGAACGAACACGATGAACCGACGCCGCCACTGCCCGTCGATGGCGCTGTAGTCGTCGCGCTGGCGGACGAAGATGTCGAAGCCCGCCTGATGCAAGATCTCCTCGAAGTAACCCAGCTCGGCCAGGTTGGTGATGTTGGCGATGGCCGTGCGCGGTGTGCCGTCGATCTCAGCGGACTGCTCGTGCCCGCAGTGTGGACAGACTGAGATCGTGCCCTCTTCGGGCGACCCGACGCCCTGAGGGACGTCGTACTCGCGTTGACATGCGGGGCACTGTGGCATGAACCGTCGTGGGCTGTGGAAATCCGTTGCAACGGCGGCCGATCGCTCGGCGGATCCGAAAAGGACGCCGTACGCGGCACTTGCGAGCGGACCGTTGACGGTCACCTCGGACCGGAGATCCGCGCCGCGCCCCGACGTTATCAGCCCGCAGCCGGACTCGCAACGCACCCCGCCGCCGGCGAAGGCCGACAACCCGCTGACGTTAAGTTGTTACGGGATAGTCGCTTGCACAATCGCCGCTTGTTTCTCCACTTTAAGCTAAACTTTCTCAGGCCAGCGGTCGAGCATCGGTGGCCGCAACCGCCCACGAGGCGGTCACGTCTAGCTGATCTCATCCGTACATCCGAAAGTCGCAGCACAATCGCGGCCACCCGAAGCCGCCCGGATGCGGTCCCGGGTTGCCTCCTCCCTTCGGCGTCACCGCATCCATTGGCAGGAAACCGCGCCCCGCGCTAAGTGAATCCGTCGACGCCCATTTTCCCCACAACGACCGCAGCAGCGCACTCGCAAGCTCCCTTGACATCAAGACATCGCACCCAAGACCGACACCAAGAGGCAACCATGACCTGCAATGAGCTCGCCAGTCGCATTGAAGCCATGCAACCCGACGCGCTGCCGCGCGACGTAGCACGGCTTTGTTTGCTGCTCACCAACTACGTTGACGACATCGCTGACCTGGAAGACGCAACGACGCTCGAGCAGGCCTGGCAAGAGATGGGCATCCGCCTGCAAGCGGCGACCGACCAACACGCCGCGATGACCGAAGATCTCGAATCTTTGGCCAGCTCCGATCCGCAGAAATTCACGATGGATCAGATCTGGGTGCTCATTCGAGCCATCAAGGTACAGAGCCAGGTCTTGCAGCTTTACGTGGGCCATCCCGTCCTGGACGTCTGACGCCTCACGATTGGGCGGCATCATCCTTCGTCGGCCGTTTCATGCTCGGCGTGGGCGACGATTGATTCGGCCGTCGTGCGCAGGATCTCGCGCTTCCAGTGCGGTTCGTGAATGGGCCAGGCACGCACATCGGAGAGCGGGCCACACCGCTGTTGAGTCTGCCCTTGGGCATTGGCCGCATTCCAGCAGGCCCGCTCCAGCGCGGATACCGGCGGAACGCGCCCCCTCACGTTGCTACGTCGCATGGTCTGCCGCCCTTGGTCGAAGATCGTAATGATCACCCGCGGCGGGAAGTCGAGCATCCGCCGCGCGATCAATTCGTGGCTGGCCGTCGCGTAGCGCTCCTTCAGGTCGGAAAGTTCCCAGTCGACCTGCCGCGCATCGGCTGAAAACCAATCGCGTGGCAGCAGGATCCGCGCCGCCATCCGATTGGCCACCTGTTCGCGTGCGTCGCCCGGAGCGTCGACTGGATCGATTCCCAACCGGCAAAACACCTCGGACGCCCACAATTCGCCAATCTCATGGGCAACGGCCCAATGCTTGCGCTCGCTTCGCAGCTCAGGCCGCAACAGCACAGCAGCCCGCTGCGTATGGCCGCCGTCCCCGGCGAGTTCGACACAGCGCGCACGGCCTGGCTGCTGGGCGTCCCACGCGACCAACAGCCCCAGGGCATTGGCCACCTGCAAAGCATCGACCGGCGGCTCAACGACGCCTGCCGTCCCCAGAATCTCGGCTGCCGTGTCCTCGAGCACGGCGTTCAGTTGTTGGTGAGGGATATCCACGAGCATGGCGATCTGAACTCCTGAAATAGTGTACAAATGTATATTATTCCGATTGCGCGATTTGTCAATACGCGGCGCGGCGAATACGGCCCCGACGGTGCCTCGTGGGAATGAGGGCAAAGGGCTACGATGCAGGGCTCGGTGATACTGATCCAGCACGCGCGTGACGCGACCACAGATGCCCAAGACCGTTCCCGCTGACTGCGACAGCGATGCCCCACACCAGACCGGTGCGTACCCGCAGGGCGTAGGTCGGGCGAACTACAAGGGCCGCTACGCCTTCGTCAGCCTGGGCTGTCCGAAGAATCTGGTCGACAGCGAACGGATGCTCGGCCTACTCAAGCTCGACGGCTACGAAATGGTCGCCGAGGCAGAGACGGCGGACTTCGTGATCGTCAACACCTGCGGCTTCATCGAGGCCGCCCGGCAGGAGTCGCTGGCGGTGATCGACGAGATGATCGCCCGCAAACGTGCCGGCCAACTGCGGGGACTGATCGTCTCCGGCTGCCTCGCCGAGCGGCAGCGCGAGGCCCTGCTGGAAGAGCGTCCTGAGATCGATCACCTGATTGGCGTCTTCGGCCGCGAAGAAGTCACGAAGGTGGCCGACCGGCTGCTGGGCGGCCTGGAAGAACAGCGCTCGGTGTTTCGACCGGCGCCGAGTCTCGCTTTGGCTGATGAGCGACGCCTCCGCATTACGCCCCGACACTTCGCCTACTTGAAGATCTCCGAAGGCTGCGATCGGCTCTGCACGTTCTGCGCGATCCCGCGCATGCGCGGCAAACACGCCAGCAAGCCACTCGAGCAGGTAGTCTCCGAAGCCCGCGAGCTGGCATCTGACGGCGTCCGGGAGTTGAACATCGTCGCCCAGGACACCACGTACTACGGCGTCGACCTGTATGGACGGCCCCGGCTGGAAGAACTACTGGCCGAACTCGAGGCGATCGACGGCGTTCGCTGGATTCGGCTGATGTACCTCTATCCGCAGCACTTCACCGATGGGCTCGTCGCGCGCATCGCCGGCAGCGAGAAGATCGTCCCTTACCTCGACCTGCCGCTGCAGCACATCAACGACGAGATGCTCAGGCGGATGGCCCGACGTGTGACAAAGTCCCAAACCGAACAATTGCTCGCGCAGCTCCGCGATGCGATCCCCAACCTGGCGCTGCGAACCACCTTCATCACCGGCTTTCCCGGCGAGACGGACGAGCAGTTCGACGAGCTCGTCGACTTCGTCGAGCGTGCGCGATTTGAGCGCGTGGGCGTATTCACCTACTCCTACGAGCCCGACACGCCGGCCGCGCGACTGCCCGATCAGTTGCCCGAAGACGTCAAGCTCACACGCCGCGACCGTCTGATGGGGGCCCAGCAAGCAGTTGCCTTCGACTTCGCCCAGCGCCAGTTGGGCAAGCGGCTCGATGTGTTGCTCGACGCCCCAGTTCCCGACGAGCAGGATGTCTGGTTGGGTCGCACCTATGCAGATGCCCCCGAAATCGATCCGGTCGTCTACGTCACCGGGCCGAACCTGGCAGCCGGAGAGTTCGTCGCCTGCGAAGTGGTGGCAACGCACGAGTACGATCTGATTGCGGCGCCGTCGTAATCGGCCCGTCGGATGCGCAGGCGGCAGCTAAGACGACGAACGGGACGTGTGGCACAAGTGAAGTCTTGATCCGGGGAATCGACGTCACCACAGCGACGGCCTCTTGCGGCAGATGATACAATTGAGGCAACGCAATGGCCGGCGGTCTGCGGTCGGGCCATGCGGGGGCGAACAGCGGGTCGAAGGAGTTGCACAGCGTAATGTCGGTTGGCGCCAAGTCTGTTTCCGCCGCCTTTTTCAACCTGCCGAATCAGCTCACCGTCTCGCGGCTGATTCTCTCGCTGGTGCTGTTCGCCTTCGTCGGGCTCAAGTGGTATCTCACCAGCCTGGTCCTGTTCATCATCGCCGCCTCGACCGACTGGCTCGACGGCTATTTGGCCCGCAAGTACGGTCAGGTGACCCAACTTGGCCGCATTCTCGATCCCTTTGTCGACAAGGTGATCGTCTGCGGGACGTTCATCTTCTTGGTTGGTATCGAGGGTTCGGGCGTTCATGCCTGGGTGGCGGTGATTATCGTCGGCCGCGAATTGTTGGTCACCGCACTGCGGAGCTTTCTGGAACAGCAGGGTGCCGATTTCTCGGCCACCATGTCGGGCAAGCTGAAGATGGTCTTTCAGTGCATCGCCGCAGGGCTGAGCCTGTTCTACCTGTACCTGAATGCCTCCGGCAGCGCGCCCGACTGGCTTTACGGGGGAGTCGTCGCCGCCGTGTCCCTCGCCGTCTTGCTGACGATCACATCGGGCATCGCCTACGTGCGGGCTGCCATTCGCTTGTTCACGGCCTGAGCGGGTCGCCCGCCAACCACGCTTCGCGTCGATGTCCAGCCCGCCCGCATCGACGTTCGTCGCC
>CALKYM010000149.1 GCA_938003525.1 uncultured Planctomycetales bacterium
ATCGATTCGTTGCCGAAGACCTGCTTGGCTTCGCGATAGGGCACCAGCAGCGGATCATCTTCGGCGAAGAAGTTCTCTAGCGAGCGATCGAAGGCCAGACGTGTCGCCGGGCGGTAAGCGGCGATCGACAACAGCAGCCCCACGCAAAACAGCGTCGCGCGGCGGGCGATCAACCATCGCGCCACGTGCTGCATGGGATGGGAGCGCGTCATGCCGTCGTCCAGAGCAGTGTCGTCCAGAATCGCGCGCCGCATTGCTCGCGTACCGGTGCGCAGCGTCATCTCGGAAACTGCCGCATTGTACAATCCAACGTGTCGGATCAAAGCCGCCGTAGCGCGGTGTGACTGCTGGGGGAATGTCATGTGGATGCCGCCGTGGTCAGCGCGCACCTGCTGGTGGTGCCTGTTGCTGGCGACCTGCATCGTGCGCGGCGGCTTCACGCTGCTCGACGACGACAGCCTTCGCGCCGACGTGGATGACTATCGGCTGCTGGCCAGTCATTTGGTAAACCAGGGCACGTTCGGATACGGCGAGCAGCCCACGGCCTTTCGACCCCCGCTGTATCCGTTGCTGCTCGTCGCTGCCACAGGGGGCGGACGATTCGATCCCGCGGGCATCGCGTTGTTGCACGTCGCATTCGGCGCGGCGACGGTAATGCTCACATGGTCCGCAGGACGCCGACTTGGCCTGTCGCCAGAATTCGCAACGCTTGCGGGCCTGCTGGTCGCCGTCGATCCGATTCTCTTGCGGCAATCGACCGCCGTGATGACCGAGACGGCGGCGGCGTTCGTCGCGGCGCTCGCGCTGTGGTGTTTGATCCGAGCATCGCAGGAAGCGTCCATCCCCGGCTGGGTCATCGCCGGGGGTGCGCTGGGCGCGGCGGCGCTGACGCGTCCGACGTTTCTGGTTTGGATCGCTCTGGTCGCGCCGGTGTGCGTCACGCGACCGAAGGACGTCCGTATGAGATTGCGTGTCGGTGCAGCGATTGCGTTGCTCGCCGGTGTGGCGATCTTGCTCTTTCCCTGGGTGCTGAGGAATCAACTCCGCTTCGGCCGGCCGATTGTCGGCACCACGCATGGCGGCTTCACGCTGCTATTGGCCAACAACGCGAGCTTCTACAAACACCTTCGCACCCAGTCGTGGTTCACGACTTGGGATGCAGCCGAGTTCAACAAGCAATGGGCAGCCACCCTGCCACGGCGTACAAGGCACCAGGAGCTCGAATCGCAAGACGCCGCCTATCGCGCTGCGTGGCGAGCGATGCGCGCCGAAACGGACATGCTGGCGGCGGCGGTCGCTTACCGCTGGTCGCGATTGTGGGGCGTGTTGCCTTTGGCGACCGTTGAGGACGAGTCTCCAGGTGCGCGCTTCGCGCGGTACGCGGTGGCCATCTGGTACATCGCCGGCTGGCTGCTGGTGCTGCGCGCAGCACTAGCAATGCGCAGCGAGTTGTTCGCGCCGCCGTGGGGCTATGCGGTCGCGCTCTGGCTGGCGCTCACGGTGGTGCATGCACTGTTCTGGACCGACATGCGAATGCGTGCACCGGCGGTCCCTTCGCTCGCGCTGGCGGCGGCCGTTGGTGCGAGCGTGCTAGCAGGGCGAATATCAAAACGCAAACCAAGGTTTACACAGGCTTTATCGACTGACGACTGACCCCCGATCTACCTTGACCGTCGGCGGCGGCCAGATCTATAATCCGCCGCTTCAAGTCTCTCGTCTCAAGCGGTTGTCTCATCTCATTTTATGAACTCCCGGCATGCCAGCCGGAGGTTCAACACTCGCGCCTGCAAGGACGCAGTCCCCTGTTACGCCTTGGGGCATTGTTTGCTCGCTGCTCACGGCGCGCGCGGCTGGCTCTGCGCGTCGCGCTCGTCGCTGCGCTGGTGGTGCTCTTCACCAGCGGCGGCTCTCGCTGCGCGGTGGCCGGCGAGATCGAGTTGCCGCTGACCGAGCTGCGGGGTCCGATCGTCGTCGAAGCCGCCACGGCCAATCACTGGCAGGAAGGCGTTTACGACGTGTGGCTGCTGCGCGGACCTTGCCGGATCGCGCAAGGCGGGTCGCAAGCACGCGCCGACGAGGCCGTTCTCTGGATCGAGCACAACGCCGACGGCAGCGGGACCACCAAGATCATCGCCTACCTGGAAGGCGAGGTTGAAATCCTGCTCGCCGACGGCGCCGAGACCGCACGCTATACCGATCGGAGTTGGTTGGGTCGCTTGTATTCCGACGACGGTGTCGACGTCCGCGTGGCAAATGCGGGCGGCGAACCGACCGTCAAGCCTGTCGTGTACGAGCAGGCTGTAGCGCGCCGCGATCCGTACCATCGCCCGGCGATCGAACGCACACAGTTCACCGAGTTCGACGCGGACACGCCACAGGTCGATCCGTTGCCGCCGGGCGCACGGCGACTGCGGGCGTTCCCGCGCAGCAGCGTGCCGCCGAGCATCCGCTGGTTCCCCAGTCCCGGGGGGAACGAGTGGATCGCCGTGGTCGAATCGGGCGTGAACCTGATCATCGACGGTCTCGATGAGTTTGGCTCGGTCGATATCCTCACCGATCGCATGGTCATCTGGACCTCGGGCTTGCAAGAAGCCGATCTCACCGGGCAGTCGCTGCAAAGCGACGAGACGCCGCTGCAGATTTACCTCGAGGGCAACATCGTCTTTCGCCAAGGTCAGCGCGTGCTGTACGCCGAGCGGATGTTTTACGACGTTCGCAACGAGGTGGGGACCGTGCTGGCGGCCGAGGTGCTCACGCCGGTGCCCGACTACGAGGGCCTGTTGCGACTGAAGGCCGACGTCTTGCAGCAGCTCAGCCGCGATCGCTTCTTCGCCCAAAACGGCTACATCACTTCCAGCCGCTTTGGCTTGCCGCGGTACCGTTTGCAGGCGCGCCAGATCTACTTCGAGGACAACCAGCGGCCGATCTTCGATCCCTTCACGGGCGCGACGGCCGTCGACCCCAACACGGGCGAACCGCTAGTCGAGAGCGAGCGGCGAGCGACGGCCACCAACAACTTCCTCTATCTGGGGCCTGTGCCGGTATTTTACTGGCCGCGGTTCGCCACCGATGTGACCGACCCGACACTGTTCATCGAGCGCATTGCGGTCAAGAACGACCGCATCTTCGGCACGCAAATTTTGGTCGACCTGGACGCGTACGAGTTGTTGGGCATCTCCAACCGGCCTGAAGGAACCCAGTGGGATATCTCACTCGACTATCTCAGCGAACGCGGTCCCGCGGCCGGAACGGCGTTCACCTACAACCGCGCGGACACGTTCTTCGGCGCGCCGACCAACTACGCGGGGCTCGTCGACTTCTGGGCCATCCACGACACCGATCTCGACAATCTGGGGGCCGGTCGCCAGGCGGTGCCGCTGGACAAAGAGTTCCGTCACCGTTTGTTGGCCCGGCATCGGCAGTATTTTCCCGGCGCACTACGGCTGACGGCCGAAGCCGGCTGGATCAGCGATCGTAACTTCCTCGAACAGTACTTCGAAAACGAGTGGGACGAGTTCAAGGATCAAACCACGGGCATCGAGCTCAAGCAGCTCATCGACAACAGCTCGTGGAGCATCACGGCCGACACGCGACTCAACGACTTCTTCACGCAGACTGAATGGCTGCCCCGCGGCGATCACTTCTTGCTGGGGCAGTCGCTGCTGGGCGATTGGCTCACTTGGTACGAACATTCGCAGGCCGGCTACGGGCGATTGCGGACCGCCAGTGCGCCGACCGATCCCGTGCAGGCGCCGTTCTTCTCGACGCTGCCTTGGGAAGTGACCTCTGCAGGCGAACGGCTCGTGACGCGGCAGGAGATCGATCTGCCGCTGTTGGCCGGACCGGTGAAAGTGGTCCCGTATGCCTTGGGTGAATTTGCCCATTGGGGCGAAGACCTGACCGGCAACGACTTGCAGCGGCTGTACGGGCAAGCCGGCGTTCGGGCGAGTTTGCCGGCGTGGAACGTCTATCCCTGGGTCGAGAGCGCGCTGTTGAACGTACATGGCGTGGCCCACAAGGCGGTACTCGAAGTCGACGCCTCGTTTGCCGACTCCAATCGCGATCTGACGATGCTGCCGCTCTACGATCCGCTGGAAGATGACAACCTGGAGCAGTTTCGCCGCAGGTTCAATATCATCAACTTCGCCGGCGTCGTCCCACCGCAGTTCGACGAACGCTTCTACGCGCTCCGCTCGGGCATTGGCCGCTGGGTCAGTTCGCCCACGACCGAAGTCGCCGACGATCTGACCACCGTGCGACTGGGATTCGATCAGCGGTGGCAAACCAAACGCGGGCTGCCGGGACGGCGGCGGATCATCGATTGGGTGATTCTCGAGACGGGCGCCGTGGTGTATCCCGATGCGAATCGCGACAACTTCGGCGAAGAGATCGGACTGGTCGACTACAACTTCCGCTGGCATGTGGGCGACAAGGTGACGGTGCTCTCCGACGGGCTGTTCGACTTCTTCGTCGATGGCCAGCAGTTGGCCAGCGTGGGCGTGTTCCTCAACCGCCCGCCACGCGGCGCCGTGAGTTTGCAATTCCGCGTCCTTGAAGGCCCCATCTCCAGCAAAGCAGTGATCGCCAACTACAGCTACCTGATGAGTCCCAAGTGGGTCTCGTCGATCGGCACGATGTACGACTTCGAGAACGATACCAACACGCATCAGCTTGCGCTGACGCGCATCGGTGAATCGCTGCTGGTCAGCGCGGGACTGACCGCCAATTCGAGCAAAGACGTGGTGGGCGTGAATCTGGCCGTCGAGCCGCGGTTCTTGCCCGGCGCGCGGATTCGCGGAGCCGGCGGCGCGCAGATTCCGCCCGCGGGTCTGTTCGGGCTGGAATAGTGCAACAGGCCGCGGCGCTGCTCGCGTCATGACGCCAGAACGGTGGCCCGCGCTGACGCGGACTGCCACTGCCTGGACGAAGGGGCACAAATGGGCGGCGACGAGGCGAAACAGAATCACTGGGTGCGGAAGTTCGCGCACGCCTTTCGCGGCGTGCGGCGCGGCATTCATGGTCAGAGCAGCTTCCTGGTTCACTTCACTGCGACGGTCGCGGTGATCATCGCCGCCGCAGCGTTTCGCGTTTCGCTCGTCGAGTGGTGCCTGCTGGCACTGTGCATCGCCGCCGTGCTGACCGCCGAGATGTTCAACAGCGCCCTGGAACACCTGGCCCGCGCGGTGCACGACAAGCACCATCCCGAGCTCGGCGCGGCGCTCGACATCAGCAGCGCGGCGGTGCTCCTCGCCGCCCTTGGCGCCGTTGTCGTCGGCGCCGTGATCTTTCTGAACCGGCTGCGGATGCTGCTGGGGTATTGAACGCGGTTTGGCGAGGCCTTGTAGGTTTTCTCCCGCGTTGTGGTTTGGTCGTTGCGACTTAGAATGCGCACGGACCGACCGCGCACCTCAGTCGTGAGGCGAACGCCATGACCGACAAGATAACGACCGAAACGCGCGAACATCTGCTGCTCATCGGCTTGAACCGGGCCGAGGCGCGCAATCGCATTGATACCGAGATGATTCGTGGCTTGGCGGCGGCGTATACCAAGCTGTCGGAGAATCGCGACTTGCGCTGTGGAGTGATCTTCGCCGAGGGTGACGACTTCTGCCTGGGACTCGATCTGCCCGAGGTCGCGCCGCGCGTCGTGCAGGGCGGCATCGGCACGCTGATCGAAGAAGGTCAGGTCGATCCCTGGGGCATCGCCACGCCCCCATGTACCAAACCCATCGTGTTCGCCGCGCATGGCCGCTGCTTTACTGCGGCGCTGGAACTGGCTTTGGCCGGCGACGTCATTGTGGCGGCCTCGAACACGGTTTTCGGCCAAATGGAAGTGATGCGCGGCATCTTCCCGCTGGGCGGCGCCACGTTTCGCCTGCCGGCGGCCATCGGCTGGCACGCCGCCATGCGCTACATCCTGACCGGCGACACGTTCGACGCCCAAGAAGCCCAGCGCTGGGGACTGGTGAGCGACGTCACGGAACCCGGCGGGCAATTGGATGCCGCCATCGAGATCGCAACTCGCATTGCGCACAACGCGCCGCTGGGCGTGCAAGCCACGCTCGTCAACGCCCGCATGGCGCTGCGCGACGGCATCGCCGCGGCCGCCGCCGACCTGGTGCCCCGCGGCATCGGACTATTCAGCACCAGCGACACCCAGGAAGGCATCCTCTCCCTCATCGAGCGCCGCCCCGC
>CALKYM010000150.1 GCA_938003525.1 uncultured Planctomycetales bacterium
TCCGACGAGAAGGCTTCGCTGGGTCGTCTCGCCCTCAAACAGCTGCTCGGTGCAGCAATCGACGCCTGGGCACGGGATGGCCTGGACTTGGCCACATCAGGGCCGACGATTGATCTGCGCGTTGCCGATCTGGGCGACGACCTGCTGGGACTGTCGCGGGACAACGTGATCTGGATCGACCACGACGCCGCAGGGGTCGGCTGGTACGTTGACGAGACCCCCTATGTCAACGATGAATTTGTCGCCACCTTGGCACCTGGTGTGTTGCGGGCACACGGTGGTCAAGTAGTATCGCGAGTCGACGCGCTGAGCGTGATCGCACATGAACTGGGTCACGTGTTCGGGCTCGATGACGACTTCCTGCGACATAACGGACTTGAGCACGTTATGAGCGGCTACCTGTCTCCGGGGCTTCGCAGACTCCCCGACGTAGCGGCTGTCGACATCGCCTTATCAGAATCTGACCTCGACGAGTAGTAGTGACGGATCGCTTTCGTTCGGGCCATGGAGAAACAGCATGTCTAGGACTTACGGATGTTGTCGCGCCGGTATCATCGTGCGGACGGCAGCGTTCGTCGCATGCATCGCCTTCCAACCGCTCCTAGCCGGCGAACAGCCCGGCGATGAGAGTCTCGGCAAGATTCTTCAGAAGTTGGGTCAGGCGGCAATGGAGCCTGACGAGGAGAGATTCCTTGAGCTGGTGCAGGCCGTTCGCCAGCACACAGGTGCAGTCCAGGAATATCGCCAGTTGTACGTGGAGATCGCGGTGAAGTTAATCCACCTGAGCCAACCTCCTGACCTCGGGGGGGACTTAAAGGACAGGTTGACTGCCAAGGCGATTGAGCTCGCTGAAATGGCCCTGACGATCGCAGGCGAGAGCGCAAATCTCGATCCTATTGCACGTTGTTACGCGCTTTACGTCTTGGCCCATGACCCTGGCGATGACGAGGTATCCCGGCAACGTCGGGCGATAGATGTCTATCGAGCGACATTACAGCTTCCTCGCGACTCGCCCCACCGCGTTGAGCTTCAGGTCGCTGCGGCCCATCGACTGTGGCACCCACTCTTTCAGCGGGCAAGTGATCGCGCGGAACAGGCATCGCTGAGCGCGGCCGATGAGCGCTTTCGCTTGGAGTCGAATAAGATCGCAAAGCTAATGGCAGAGGCTGAGCTGCCGGAAGCGGTCAGCGCGCTTGGCAACCTTATGCTAGCCAAATGGAGATACAACCATCGGCTACTCGACCTCGCCGAAGACTTGCTCCCCGCCGTAGAGCAGTCGGTCGAGCACGAATCGATTGCATTGACCTTCCGACTCGAATACTTGAACCTCGCCGCGCTGATCGCGATTGAGCGCAAAAACTTTTCAACCGCCCGTCGGTTCTTCTCAAGCGGGCTTGACGCGATTGAGGCCTCACCCGTTGACAGCCAGTTTTTCAGGGTATCGCAGACGATGCTGCTGACGGGTCTCAGCGGCTTACTTTTGACCATGGGGGACTATCTCGAAGCCGGCAAGAAAGCGCACCTCGTCATTCAACGATGCAAAGATGCGGCGTCACAAAACACGCTCGAGCCCGAGGTCGCCGAGCAGTTGGCCGCTGCCTTGATGCATCGCGCGAAAGCGCTCGAAGATCCAGATCATCTGGGTGCCAACCTTCCAGAACAGCGGGAGCTTTTGCACAAAGCCAGATGTCTCATCGAGTCGTTGGGAGGCGACGTCGATCATTTGCAGGCAGCGCTCGAGGCGAACGTAGGCATGTTGCATTACATCGCCGGCGAACTCGATGAAGCCAATGGCTGCTTTCAAGCGGCCCTCAATCTCAGTGCAAACGCCGCCGCCGACATTCGTCAGGCAGAATGCTGGGTGAATCAGGGTTGGGTGGCCATGGTACGCGGGGAAACACCGCGCGCCATCGACCTGTTCACGGACGCGATCGAGCATTTCATAACGCACGGCTCCGAACGACATCCGCGCACCAGCGAGGCAATGGGATACCTGGCGCGGGCACTCGAACGAGAGGAGAGCCACGACGACGCCAGGGTGATGCTTCGCGACGCCATCGCCCTGCGCAACCAAGTGCTGGATGATGCGGTGCGCTCCTCCCTGAAACGAGACGACTGTCTCGCTGTGGCCCAAAATCTCCGCATGCACTTCGAAGCACCACAGTGGCCGGGAGTGCTGGATACGTATTTGGAACTGGCGCCACAACTGGGAATCGATCCCGGCGAGCAGTACGACCAGGTGCTCAGATGGAAGGCCGTGCCCGGGCGGGTGGACTTGCCCCGTCTCGGTCTCGACGCGCCGGAATCGCTACACGAAGCGCTCGCTGAGTTGAAGGCGGTACGGCGCGAGTTGCGGCGAGCATTGTTTTCCCACCAGGCAACCGAGACTCGCATCGGAGAACTCCGACGCAAGGCGGGCGATATCGAGCAGAGATTGCGAGCGGGGCAACTAGGAGTTGCCCCGGGCGCCGTCGATGAGGCTGGCTGGCAGGATATTCGCGCGGCGCTGCCGCCGCGAAGCGTGCTGGTCGAGATCGTCCTTGGAAGACGACTTGTTGACAGCGACTCAGGACCGGTGCCGCAACTCGAGAACGTGTACTACGCATATGTAGTTGAACCGCACGCGCCGGTGGAACGGCTTGAACTGGGACCGGCGCGTGAGATCGACGCCGCGGTGGCGCAATTCTACGACGCATGTCTGCCCTACAAAGTCGACGAGAAGCCCCAACTTCGAACTAGCGGCTACGTTCGACGTGCCAGCGAGCAATTGCAAGTGCAGCTCAAAGCGCTCCTCCAACGGATCGTTGGACGGGCGTCGTTCGTGATCGTTGTAGGTGATGGCGCTGTACACCGGCTACCGTTGGCGGCGCTGCCCGTCGATGCAAACGGAAAGGCTCTGATCACTTTGGCCGATCTGGTCTTTCTGCCACGGGCGCATGTCTTGCTGGAATCTGCCCCTGCGGCGGGCGCCGCTTCGGCGGGATTGGTTGTCTCGAACGTCGACTATTCTCGGCTCCGGGTAAAAGGGCTAGGAAACCTCAAGGCGTCTGAGGGTGAAGGCGACGCCGTCGTCTCCGCCCTAACGCAGGGTTTTCCTGGCATCGAGATTCGCCGCTTGCAAAACGACGCGGCGACTGTGAGTGCAGTCGAGTCAAGTCTCGTCGGAAACCGCTTCGTTCACTTCGCTACACACGGAATCTTTCTCGAACCCGATCGCTCGGCATCGTTGATGCGCGCGCAGGGGTGGGAATCGCAACTCGATGCAGGAGTCGTTTTGGCACCGGCAAGCGAACTCGCACAACAGGGTGTTGTGTTGGAGGAGCTACCATACCGTCGGCTCGCAGACGTCATGCTCTCCGCGGCCCAAGTGGCACAACTCAACCTTTCGAGTACGGAACTCGTCGTCATCTCTGCCTGCAATTCGGCGCTCGGCCACGCCGTGGCCGGTCAAGGCGTCGTCGGATTCGAGTCCGCCTTGGACCAGGCTGGCGCACAGGCGTGCATCAGCGCTCTTTGGGAAGTGTCCGATCCAGCCACCGCGCTACTGATGGCTGATTTCTACAAGCGCTTTGCGACGGGGGATACCCAGGCATCGCCGTACGCGTCTCTTGCCGCCACCCAACGGGCCATGCTCAGCGGCGAGTTGAGCGACCCGGAGTGGGATTTGAGTCACCCATATTATTGGGCCGCGTTCTCTGCCGGCCTGTTCACAGCGTTCTAGGCACGATACGCAACGTCGTATTTGTTTCGACAAGTCCGGCCGCGCGCCATGTGCTAAAAGTAGCCATATTGCGGTCCGTAGTACCGGTTGTTGTAGTTGCCGAAGTAGCGGCCGTCGTAGTACCTGCGGCCTGCCGGCACCGCCCGCGAGCCGTTGCCCGAATTGAATCGGCGGTAGTATCCGTAAGAGCCACGGAAAGGGCCTGCTGCAACGCTTACCCCGGAACGCGTCTGGTAGGCCGCTGACTTCGAATCCCCGCCCGCCATCACCGCAGCGCCGAGAAGGGTGATACCAAGCAATGCGCTGAACGCTGCAGAACCTAGGATTGTACGACCAGCCATCATTTATATCCTGTACACAAAGCAGCGTGTGTGGGGCGGGACGTTGCCGCTGACGACACCACCGGCCATTTCAGGCACAAAGCAGTCCTCATCGACCGACATTCCTAGAACCAGTTTCAGAACCCGATTTCCGCTGGCATAGCGGTCGAATCATCCGAGCGCCAGCGTGCTTTGCTTGGCCGAATACCGGTTCTGAAACTGGTTCTAGATGGCCAGTAGTATCGGACCACGCGCAGTAGACCCTCTCGTGTTTTATCGTGTATTGGCACCAAAAACTTGAGCTCTGATTCGCCGCGGGCGGAATCTGCCAGCTATACTCCACCTCACCTGCCATGGGAATCTTGGTCCGGGTGGAGTGCAAGGGAATTTGTTACCTTGCCTTGAGCCTAGGAGGACCAGGAGGATGAAGAAGAAGCGTTACACGGAAGAGCAGATTGCCTTCGCGTTACGGCAGGCGGAGTCGGGCACGCCGGTCGGAGAGATCATTCGAAAGATGGGCATATCGGAGCCCACCTTCTACCGCTGGCGAAAGAAGTATGCGGGTTTGGGCGTGGCTGAAGTGCGTCGGCTGAAGCAGCTCGAGGAAGAGAACAAGAAGCTCAAGCAGCTGGTCGCCGATCTGTGGAGTTCCCCATGAATTGTGGGCGCGTGGAAGAGCGCGTAGCGGATGTTGTCGATCTCGCCGGTCGGTCGACCGTCGGCTCGCCGATAGTAGGCCGATAGTAGAGTTCAGCGTGATCCAAATACCGCAGGATCAGTTCGTTGACCGAAAGATCGGCGGCGTCGACTGTCGGCAGCGGGCGGATGGGACTGAGCGCTGTGCGATGGCTCCACTCGGCGATTAAGCGACCGTACTTCTCGCGGCTCTCTGGGGAACCGTAGCGGCCGAGATAGTGATTCTTGCCTTCAATGGTGACGACGGCACAGCCTCGGGCCTTCTGCAGCCGATAGGAAGGCGGGCGATGAAATCGGGGCATGGTGCGGCTCCGGAGGGCAAACGACGGTACATGTACCGTCGTCGTGACAGACTCCGTGCCGCACTACCGACCATCGGCAGGTACGCAAGTTCTAGCGTTCGGCGAGACTTAATGAGAGTGGGCGATACAGGGCTCGAACCTGTGACCCCCAGCTTGTCGAGCTGGTGCTCTAGCCAACTGAGCTAATCGCCCGCGAATCCGGCACGCTGGCGTGTTCGGCCGCTGCCAGATCATCGTGCAAATCTGCCGCGCAGGATGACGCGCGTCAAGGTCCGCTGGCAGCCCGTCGGCGAACCACGACGGCGTCGGAAGCCTCTCTACCTCTGTACCTTGCGCCGCGCCATCCGATAGACTTTCGGTCTCGACAGCCGCCCGAGCGGACGCGCCATCGCCCCGGATTCGTCGCCGATGCTTAGAGTCAAACTGCCTGACAATTCACTCCGCGAGTACCAGCGTCCGGTCACCCCGCTGGAGGTGGCCGCCGAAATCGGACCGAGGTTGGCGAAGGCGACTCTGGCCGCGGTCGTCGACGATCAGGTCGCCAGCGCGAACGTGCCGCTCCCCGGCGAAGGCGAACACCGTCTGCGGCTACTTACCAAGAAGGACTCCGAAGCGCTCGCCGTGATGCGGCACTCCTGCGCCCACGTCATGGCCCGTGCCGTCATGCGTCTTTTTGACGGCGTCCAACTTGCGTTCGGCCCCACCATCGCCAACGGCTTCTACTACGACTTCGAGCTCGAGCACGCGCTCAGTGAAGAGGATTTCCCGGCCATCGAGAAAGAGATGGCCAAGATCGTCGCCGAAGACGAACCGTTCGAGCGATTCGAAGAACCGCGCGACCGGGCCATGCAACTCGTGAGCGACCTCCACCAACCGCTCAAGGTCGAGCACATCGAAACCGGTCTGGCCGATCACCCCTCTTTGTCGTTTTATCGCCAGGGCGAGTTCGTCGATCTCTGTCGCGGGCCGCACATCCCCAGCGCGGGAAAGATCGGCGCCTTCAAGCTGCTCTCAGTCGCCGGCGCCTATTGGAAGGGCGATTCACAGCGGCAACAGTTGCAGCGCCTTTACGCCACGGCATTCTTCAGCCAACAAGAGCTCGACGCCTATTTGAAGCAGGTCGAAGAGGCCAAGCGGCGCGATCATCGCGTGTTGGG
>CALKYM010000151.1 GCA_938003525.1 uncultured Planctomycetales bacterium
CGGGCGACGCGAAACGTTCGCCAAAGACGCAAGTGCTTTGGCGCAGATAACATGGCGGTGCTCCGCCGGACAACTCGCACCCGAAAATTACGTGTTGACGGAGCACTAGCGGCGGCGGTCGGCAACACGGACGCGCGCGAATGCCGCCTGCGAATCGTCAGCTCCCATGACGACCACCGACATTGCTGCCGAGACCGCACAACGCTCTAGCGGCAGCACTGTTTTGCCACGCGTTGGGCAAGACCGTCTGTCGATCGCCAAGTTGATGTGGCTCACCGCCGGCGCAGCCGCAGGACTGACTCTGTTTGGAGCGCCACCCGGCGAGTTTGAGCCGGCCAACTCCCAGTGGTGGCGAATGGAACTCAACGCCCTGTTGTGCGGGGTTGCCCTGGCGGGGCTCGGCTTCGCCCTGCCGCGGCCGGCGCGCCGCAGACAAGCGGGCAGCCTGTTCGCGCTGATCGCAGGTCTCGGAACGCTGTTGTTGCTGCCACCTGCCGCGATCGAAGCATTTCGCGCCGCGTCCGACCGCCGGACCGTCGTCACCTGCCTGTACTTCGTCATGCCCTTGATGGGGCTCTGGACGGCCTTCGCTGCCCTGATCGACGGGGCATTCGCCAGGCGTCGACGCCGCCGCCCATGGACCGAGTCGTTTGGGCTCGGACTGGCCGCCTGCTGGTCGCCTCTGGGGGTGTGGGTCCTGGTGGACATCTATCGGGAAGTCCTCTGACGCCGCACCGCGCGTGGGTTTTCAGCGCGCTTGGTGGACGCATGCGCCGCCCGCAGCCGCAGCGCAGGAACAATCGACAGGGTCTGCACGATCGGCCCGGCGTCCGCCAAATCGGCCTTCCCGAACGCCTCGCTAGGAGGGGCAACCTACACTTGCGAGGCGAGCTTTTTTGTAGCGGTTCCGCGCATCCTACGACTGCCACGAGACAGCAGCGACGATGAGCCAGCCAGCGGAAATCACTTGGTTTCTTTGCGGCCGCGCGGATGCGCAGGCGGACGTGCAACCGTTCGTGGTCGACTCGATGCCCTTTACAGTCGGGCGGCAAACCGGCGCATCGCTGAAGCTCAACTATCCGACCATTTCTGGTATGCACGCTGAAATGGTGCTGCAAGACGGCGTATTGCACATCCGTGATCTGGAAAGCACCAACGGAACGTTCGTCAACGGCAACCCGGTCACCGAAACGGTGCCGCTGACCGTCGGCGATCTGATTCAATTGGCCGACGTGCCACTGCGCGTGGGGCGCGACGCGAAGAGTGAGCGTCGCGCGACAGTGGCCCGCGTCGACGAAACGTGCGATCAGGCACTCGCGCTGTTCCAGTTTGATCGCCTGATGCAAAACCGCGAAGTGCACACTGTCTTTCAGCCGATCGTCAAGACCGATGACAGCACCGTGATCGGCTTCGAGGCCCTGGGGCGAAGCCGGCTCTACGGTCTCAAGATGCCGCGTGATCTGTTCCTGGCAGCGTCGCAGTTGAATCTCGAAGCCGAGCTGAGCCAGATGCTGCGCGTGGCGGGCGTTGCCGGCAGCAGCAAGTTGCCGGGTGCGCCGAAGCTGTTTCTCAACACGCACCCCGCCGAACTGCAGGTGGGCGATCTGCTCAACTCGCTGAAGACGCTTCGAGAACTGACGCCCGAGCAGCAAATCGTGCTGGAAATCCATGAGGCTTCGGTCACCGATCCCCAAAGCCTGGCCGAGTTGCAAGCCGCGCTTGCCGAGCTGCAGATCGAGTTGGCTTTTGACGACTTCGGTGCAGGACAATCGCGATTGCTCGAACTGTCCGACGCCGCGCCGCGCTATCTCAAGTTCGACATGTCGCTCGTCCAGGGCATCGACCAGGCCAGCACCCAGCGCCAACATCTGGTGGCCGCCCTGGTGGCCACCGCCAACCAACTCGGCATCGAAACGATCGCCGAGGGCGTTGAAACCGAGAGCGAGCACTTCGTCTGTGAACAGATCGGTTTCGATCTCGGTCAGGGTTATTTCTACGGTCGCCCTGCTTCACCGCGCGAACACCAGGAATGCCCGCGCGGCACCCCGGTGCTCGTCTAGGTATCCGCCGGGCCGCCAGCTCGACAGACCTGGTGCATCACGTAGCCTTCAAGCGTCGAGCGACCGCACAGCTTCATCAATCAGTTTGGGCAAGGTCCGCAGCGATCGAAGGTCGGCGGCCACCCGCGGATGGGCCAGCAGCCGGACGCGCTTGACGTAGTCGTCGAACTGTTCGCGCGCCAGCGTGCGCACGACGGGCGAGACCTCTTCGAAGCGGCGATAGGTATCCTCTTTGGGATAATAGACCTCGACGTCGAACTCGACTTCGCGCTCGACGGGCGGCGCGTCGATCAGAATCTCATGCGGCGCGACGACGCGGCCGAGTTTCGTGCTGGCCAACGTCGCCAACCGCTGCGCAAGTTCGACCAGCCACGGATAGGGTTTGCGGGCAAGCCGGCGATACGTCTCCGGCTCCTGGAACAGGCTGTATTCGACCACGCGCTTGTAGAGCCGCCGCGACGGGCCGAACAACCCGTCCAGCAACTCATCGGCCGCCGGACCGCGTCCGGCGCTGCGCAACTGGGCGATGAAAGGCTCATCGGTCTGCCGAAAAAGCAAATCAAGATCGAGGTCTTCGTGAATCTCGAAGAAGGCCCGCTGCAACATGGCCGTCGCCGAGCGCACCGCGTGGTGCCAATACACTTCGCTGAACATGACGTAGCGGGCGAAGACCATCAGTTCGGCGGCCGTCTTGGCTTTTTCGGTGATGGCCAGCCCCGAACCGGCGGCGTTGAGACACAGCCCACCTAGCAGCCGGCCTTGATCGAAATGTCGACCGTACGGCACGCCCGCATGCAGGCTGTCGCGGGCCAGGTAGTCCATCTTGTCGATATCGATCGGGCCGGAAAGCATGCTCTGCAGGATTCGCGAGGCGTCATCGCGCGGCGGCTCGGAGAGCATCGCGACCACGTCGCGCGGTTGCAGACTCCAATGCTCGCGCAGCACGTCGGCGATTTCGCCTTCGAGCAAGAAACTGTTGGCGAACAGTTCGTGTCGCGGCACCGTGGTGAGGTGCAGATCTTCGATCGGGTGGCAATACGGCCAATGTCCCAGATCGTGCAACAGCGCCGCCACGATGAACCGCTCAGCAGCCGCGCGATCGACGGTCTCGGTGAATCGCTCGTCGTGAGCCAGTTGCCGCAAGTACAACAGCGCCAGCCGATAGACACCCAGCGCATGTTCGAAGCGCGTATGCAGCGCCGCAGGATAGACCAGCGCCACGAGCCCCAACTGGCGAATGTTGGCCAGACGCCGAAAGTCCGCGCTGTCGATCAGCAACCGCACCCGCTCGGTAAGCGGGACGTCGATCTCGGGCGGAATCCGAACCATCGCCCGCCGCGTGTGCAACCCCGCCACCTCGGGAATATCGTTGATTGACGACATGGCTCCATCGTTGCGAGGTGGTCGTCGCGGTCCGGACTCGACACAAACCGTTGTCGCACAGGCGTTCGATCAACGATCGATGACGTCGCGCACCGGACCGAACAGGTTCAGCACGGCTTCGGCCATTTCATCCAGACGCGGTTGGGGGCCAAGCGCTTGCAATCCCTTCCAGAGCCGCTCACCGGCGCCGAGGGCCCGCTCGATCTTCGCCGGGCAGCGTACTGATTCCTGGGAATCCTGGCCAACTAGGCGCACCTGCTCCTGCAGGGCGGCAGCCAAGCAATCAAGCTCCGTGACGATCTCAAAGTCGGCCAGGCCAATCACCAGCGGATTGTCGCGACCGACGATCACGGACCGCGCATCTTCTTTGAACAGCACGAGGGGTTTGCCCAACATCCAGGCCATGGTTGCCTCCGCCACGGCCCCTTCGTCCGGTACGCGGCCGTTCATATTGAACACGAGCGAACCGCAACCGATGACGACCTGATACACGTCGAGCGCAAATACCGCTTCGTGCAGCATCTGGCTCACGGTCCCGGCGTCGTGCCCCTGCGCCACCAGCCAGGGCCTCAATTGGGCAAATTCGATACTGTCGCGGTGGGGCACAAAGGGCTCGAATCCGCCCCGCTGCAAGGCGCCGGCGAGCTGCTCCATTTCCTGGCGTTCGGCCGCGTTGAACAGCGGCCCCGCACAATACACGCGCGCCGTATGCTGATGAGGTCTGATGAGGTGCGCTGCGCCATCCATGCGATTTTTCCTGAGTCAACTTGAGTCTTGTCTGCCCCGCACAACGTCGAGAGGTTGGTAGCAGGCTAACGTAGCTGTGTGCTGTAATAGTGGCAAGTTGCGCACGCGTGCGTCACGCTAAGGCGTGCCAGTCGAGTCGGATCGGGTGATTCATGCATCAAGCACTTGGCGAAGCAAATCGAGCGTCTAAGCGGCGCACGTCGTACACGCGGCGGCCACTGCCGACCAGCGGCCGTCGATGTCACCTCGGGGTGCGTGCGATGGCGGCTCTTCTAGCGATCGCCGGCACCACCTTGTTTTCCGGCGTAGTGAGGGCGCAAGCCGACACCGGAATCTTCTCCGATGAGGAAGCCGCACCGTCGCGGGCTTCGCGCTTCAACATCTTGCTCCCCGACAATTCGGGGGTAGCGCCAAGCGACGCGCCGGTGAGCGGCCGCGTCTACGTCTTCCTGGCTACGCGCAAGAGCGGCAAGCTCATCAATGGCCCCAACTGGTTTCGGCCGGATCCGTTTCTGGGGCTGAATGTTGCGGGCGTGCAGCCCGGCGACGTCATCGAGATCGGCGACACGGCCGACGGCTATCCGGCACGCCTAAGCGAGTTGCCCGAGGGTGAGTACTACGCGCAGGCCATTCTCGATCACAACCTCGACTCGCAACATCACGCCCGCGGCGCCGGTAACCACTACTCGCAAGTTGTGCACATCCAACTCGATCACACTGCGGATGCCGCCGTCGACCTGTCGCTGACCGAGAGCGTCGAGCCCGCCGAATTCCCCGATCATCCGCGCCTTGAGGAGATCGTGCTCCCCAGCCCGCTGCTGTCAGCCTTTCACGAGCGACCGGTACTTCATCGCGCGACTGTCGTGCTGCCGGCGAGCTACGCTGATCAGCCCGAGCGCCGTTTTCCGACGATCTACATCATCCCGGGCTTCGGCGGTTCGTATCGCAGCGCGCAGCGGTATCTCGATGACGACGCGCGGCCTGACGAGCGAAGCGATCCGAGCGCGCCCGCGGCGGATGATTCCAACCACGTGGCGGGCGAGAGCGTCAACGTGGAATTCATCCGAGTCGTACTCGATGCCCAGTGTGAGTGGGGCCATCACGTGTTTGCCGACAGCGCGACCAACGGCCCGCGGGGGCAAGCTTTGCTGGAAGAATTGATCCCTCATACCGATGCCACGGTCCGCACGATGGCCACTCCGTCAGCTCGATTCTTGCGGGGACATAGCTCGGGTGGCTGGTCGTCGTTGTGGCTGATGGTGAATTTCCCCGATTCGTTTGGCGGCGTCTGGAGCACCGCGCCGGACCCCGTCGACTTCCGCGATTATCAAGGAGTCGACCTTTATGCTGATCCGCCGCTGAGTCTCTATTTCGACGAGCACGGCGAGCGGCGCCCCATTGCCCGCCGCCGCGGCGAGCCGGTTCTCTGGTACGAGGACTTCGGACGCATGGACGACGTGATCGCCCGCGGCGGACAATTGCGATCGTTCGAAGCGGTCTTCAGCCCGCTGGGAGACGACGGTCTGCCACTGCAATTGTGGGATCGTATCGACGGTCGCATCGATCCCACTGTGGCCAGCGCGTGGCGCGACTACGACATCCGACTTGTCATCCAGCGCAACTGGGACCAACTGGCCGAGAAGCTGGCCGGCAAGATCCACATCATCACCGGCAGTCTGGACACGTTCTATCTCAACGGTGCCGTCGAGCGGCTCGCCGAGTCGCTGAGCGAACTTGGCAGCGACGCCCAGATCGAGATTGTCGACGGCGCCGACCACGGCAGCGTGTTGCGAAGCGAACCGGCGCAACGCATCCGTGCCGAGATGGTCGAGTGCCTTCTCAAGACGCACCCGGCTGGGCGCTAAGCGGTGCTGCGCTGGTGCCGCCACATCACGTTGCCACGCTCAGTGGCGAGAGCCCGGCCAGGTAGCCCAGCACGAGTGTGACGAGCACGTAGATGCCGTAGTGCACGGCGCCGGTCGTGAACTCGAAATCGAAACAGGCCAGCGCGGCGAGCCCGCCGATGATGAAGAAGGGCGGGGCGATGTACAGCCAGCCCCAGATCTCGTCGGGAAACCCCTCTGGGATGAAGAAGGTAAACGCGGCCCACCCGGCGGCGTAGACCGCGGCGCAAATGGCCACGCGAATCCACAACTGCACGCCGCGATAGGGCTCCAGCTCCTCGTCGCGGAGAATCGAATAGCAAAGAAACACCAACGGCGGCGAAAGCACCACCAGGCCGATGCCGGCCACGACCGGCGATGCCGCCTCCATCTGGCCTACCACGATCGCCACCAGCAACACGGCCAGCGTGCCCCCGCCAATCGCCACCCAGGCGGTTGCAGTCAGCTTGGTCTCCTGACGCCGAATCGGTTTCGTCGACCCCGGGCTGGCGCCCTTGGCCGCCGGCGCAGCGGCTTCCTCGGGCACGTGAATCTTGACGTCTTCGACTTCCGGAACCTTGATCTTCGCCTTGCACTTCGGGCAGGGGCCTTCTTTGCCGGCGAACTTGTCGCTCACGCGAAACGTCGACTTGCAGCTGGAACAGGCGACCAGGATCGACATGCGCGAGAACTCGTGGGGAGCGATGGAGTGCCGCCAGGGCACTCGCTGCGACGGCCAAGGGCGACGCGCGGTTCCGGCAGCGCGCGCAGGTGGACTGTAGTTTGCTTGCACGGCAAGAGAAGTCAAGCAGAGAGCAATCGTGCCCGCGGCGTCGCGGCCGGCTACTCGTCGTCTTCCGACAGATCGGCTTCGGTGATCATGCCGAAGCCCTTGGAGGCCAGCGTGTCCATCGCCGTATCGATATTGTCGACCATCAATGCCACGGCCGGGCGACCGTGAGGCCGCACGATGATCGGATAGGCCTGTACGATGTTGACTTCGGCTTGCAGAAGCGCCTTGCAGACGCGCAACAGCGGCTGAGGGTCAGGCGGTAACTCGACGCCGATCAGGTCGGTTTCGATGAGCGCCAGCCCGGCTCGTTCCAGAATCTCGCGTCCCTGCTCGGGGTGGCTGAGCAACAGCCGCACGAAGGCACACTCGGAAGAGTCGACGATCGACAGCGCAACGATCCGAACCCGGCTGCCTTCGAACCGCCGTACGAGCTCGAGCAACTGGCCAACGCGGTTCTCCAAAAAGACCGTGAATTGTCGCAGCGACGGGTAATTCCGACCCCTCATGGTCGAAAGATCGGTCGCGTTCCCCTCGCCGACGCTCATCAAATGCCCTGGCCGTGCCTTCGTTAAAAGTTCCTCGCAAGGCGGACTTGCACTCCGCACCGGCCGATGCGTCTCGGGCAAGATCGCCTGCAACTGTAAGCAATCGCCAAAGTTCGGTCAATGTGCCCAAGCGCAGCGGCGGATGCGGGTTTGTTGGCCAGCGGAGATTGAGATTACCTATCGAGCACGCGGTACCTGCGGATGTCCACACGACGGCGCCCATCCCAGGCCGCCGCATTGGTTGTGCCGGACGTGGCTTGCTATTCTTTGCGACGCTTGCCCGCGCAAGATGCCATTCACGAACACGATTCATCCAGGCCATCGACGGTGATGCATGACCGAGCGGCAGTTGCTTCAGCACGAGATCGAAGTTCGCGTCCGTTATCAGGAAACCGACGCGATGGGCTTCTTGCATCACGGCAACTATTTCACGTACTTCGAGATGGGTCGCACGGAAATGCTCCGCTTCCTGGGACACAATTACCGCGACCTGGAAGAGGCCGGGCTGTTGATGGTCGTCGTCCGCATTCGCGCGAGCTACCACCGCCCTGCCCATTACGACGACGTTCTCCGTTTGCAGACGACGCTTGAGCGTGTTTCGGCCGCCAAGATCGAACATAGCTACCGCGTCTTCCGCGGCGAGGAACTGCTCGTCGAGGGAGCCAGCACGCTGGCCTGCGTCAATCGCGACGGCCAGGTGCAGCGCGTGCCGGAGTGGATGCGGACCGAGTAGCCGTGGCACTACGGCGCCGCGCGCTCAGTCGCGCAGTCCAGCAGCCCGCATGAGCTTGGCGGTTTCGCGGTAAGCCTCTTCGACCCACTCGACGATTCGCTCCGGCTCGGGCGAGTACTCGAGCTCGATCGACACCGCGCCGTCGATCTCCAGCGCCGCAATCTCTTTGAGATAAGGCTCAAAGTCGACCACACCGCGACCGGGCGGCAAGTCGCCATGTACGCGCCCGTCGCAATCTGAGATGTGTACGTGGGCCGCCCGCCCGCGCAGCCGCCGTAGCTCCTCGGGCTTCACTTTAGCCAGCGCCAGGTGCGAAACATCGATGTTGGCTTTCACCGCCGGATGATGCACGTCGTCGAGAAAGCGAACCATCGAGTCGACGTCGTTGACCAGTGACATGCGAAACGGCTCGAGTTCCAGCGCGATCTCGACGTCTAACTCGGCCGCGTAATGACCAAGGTCTTTCAGCGCTTCGACAGCCATGCCCCACTGCTCCTCGGGCGGAATCACCTCCTGCTGCCAGATGTACTCGCCCAGCACGAGCAGCACGTTTCGGGCGCGGTATTCGTACGCGAGATCGAGGTACGCGCGCACGCGGCGAACGTGGAACTCGCGCACCGATTGATTGAAATCCGCGATCCCCAGCGCGACGCAGGGCAAGGAGACGATCGGCAATTCGAGCCGCTGGCACGTATCCCGGATCGACATCTTCTCGCGCACGTCGAGTTCCAGCGGATCGACGAAGATGTCGATGCAGTCGAAGCCGATTTCGCGCGTCTTTCGCAGGCCGAACTCCGTCGGCTGGCCCGCCTGCACCCAGGCCGAGTTGATCAATCCGAGTTGCATGGGGGCGCTCTCACAGCGTTGCAATGGTCTCGATCATCACGAGCCGCGCCGTCAACCGACGCACGCATGGCGCTGGCGATCTTATCGGTCCACTGCGGCCGTCTCAACGGTTGCTTCTCCGCTCGATAGCGTGTGGGCTATATTCCCTGCATGTTGCGCATCATCAGTTGGGCCGCCGCAGGGCTGTTCATCCTGTGGATTTTGAGTCTCGTTTTGCCGCCGCCTTTTTCGGGCCTGGCCGCGTACGTGGTGAGCACCGCCCTGGGGCTGGCGTGTCCGCTCTTCATCCTGTCATTGTTTTTCGCGCCCGGCTTGTATCAGCAGACGGCCGATGAGCTGCGCCACGTCGGCGCGCGCATCTCGGGGCGCAAGCAGGAAGTCGCCGAGCTCCAGCGGCGGATCGCGCAATTGGATCGCGCGCATCACATGCTGCAACTTGCCATGGTCTACCTGCGGCAAGGTCGTCGCGCTCGGGCCGAACCGCTGCTCGAACAAGCCCTCGAAAAAGAGCCCGATTTGCTGGAGGCCAAGTACCGGTTGGCCCTTTGCCGCTTCGAAGAACAGCGCTATGAAGAGGCCGCCGCTTTGCTGGAGGACGTACACGCCGAGAAACCCGATCACGACTACGGCGTCGCATATCTCCGCCTGGCGCAGTCGCACCATCGGCTCGGCAATCAACAGCGTGCTGCTGAAATCTACAGCACGCTGCTGCGATTCTATCCGGGTCATCCCGAGGGCAGCTATGACTACGGCATGCTGCTCGCCCAGCAAGGCGACACGGCTGCGGCCGCCCGACAGCTGACCGATATGATCATGGCCCTCCGCGGCAGCCCCGCTTTCCAGCGGCGCCGCAACAGGCACTGGACGTGGCGTGCCCGTTGGTGGTTGTGGCGGCACGGCTCAGCCTGAGCTGATCCTTCGCCCGGCCAAATAACTAAAGCGCGAATATGGCAATTGCAGCGGCTCGCGCCATGGTCGCGCCAAACCGCACAACGCGTTCGCGCAAGCGGCACGATGCACACGACGCATCGTGCGCCCCCTCAAAATGCGGGCGGCTGAGCAGGTTCTCATCGTACCTTTGCACATCCAGCAATTACGAACATGACGCGACGAAGTCAGATCGAGGTCGACCATGCTAGAACTGAAGCAAGCCGCTATCGATGAGCGCCGCAAAGCGACCCGCTTCCCCAAAGAAGCAGGCATGGAGTTTGCCGCCATCTGGCATCCGCAAGACGTGGAGACCGTGGTCGAGGTCTTCGATGAGTCGCTGGGCGGGTTGGGCGTACTCGTCGACGATCCATCTGCGTTCCAAATCGGGCTCGACATCGAACTGGTCTACGCCGGCAGCCTGATGGCCGGCAGCGTCCGTCACATTCGGCCGCACGGCGACGGGCGATTTCTGATGGGGCTGCGCTGCACCCCGATCGCCTGCGAAGAGTATCGGGAATCGAATCGCGCCGACACGTCGATCAACGGCGATTCGTAAGTGGGCGATACAGGGCTCGAACCTGTGACTTCCGCCTTGTAAGGGCGGCGCTCTAGCCAACTGAGCTAATCGCCCGAGCGACCGATCTGCGAGCCGCGGCCACTGCGGCGCAAGTGTCTAACCGCGCGCTGTGGCCGTGGTGCGCATCCGACGGCGGCCTTATAATACTCGCTTTTCGTAAGTTCACGAACCCGTCGTTCGCAGGCGCGCCGTTGCTCGATCTGCTGCTCGTTCTTGTCCTGGCGGTGCACTTGCTGACGGTCAACGTGGCAGTGGCCGGCCCGCTCTTCTGCCTCTGGCTCGACTGGCGAAGCGATCGACACGGCGACGGTTTCGCCGCCGCGTGCAGTCATCGTCTGGCGGCCCAGTCGATCGTGTCCCTCGTGCTGGCCGTCCTCCTCGGCTTCATCTCACTGGGTTTGCTGTGGATGGCTTACCCCGATGCCGTTGTGCGGGGCTGGTCGCCGGTGCCGGCCCGGCGGTGGTGGTTTGGTGTCGTCGAGATCTTGTTTTCGCTGGCTTGCATGTACGCCTATCTGCGGTGGTGGCAGCCGCTGGGCAAGACGGCGCTGCGGCGAGCCGCGCGATACCTGTTGCCCGTCTTGGCGACGACCAACGTCGCCTATCACTTCGGTTTCCTGTTTGCCATGACCGCCGTGATGGCCGTGCGACCGGAACTGGCCGCTGAGCCGTTCGACTTCCTGACCCTCCTTGCAGATCGCGAGATTTTGGCCCGCTTCACACATATGCTGCTGGCCTGTCCGGCTGTGGCCGGTGCGGTGCTGATGTCGATCGGCCGCCGCTTGGGTGATGGCACTATTGGCCAAGACGCCGGAGCGCGGGTGATTACGTGGGGAGCGCGGATCGCGCTCTCCGTCACCTGCCTGCAGTACGTCGCGGGCTTGTACTTGTTGATCGCTCTACCGGAAGCGGCCCGCGACCGGCTCATGGGCGGCAGCGTGGCTTCCACGACGGTCTTCATCATCGCTTTAGTGGCGACGGCTGCGCTCACGGTGGTGCTCGGCATTGCATCGCTCAGCGGGGCTGGACGCCGAGAAATCGGTATGGTGCACGGCACGCTGGCCCTCGTCGTTTTGCTGATGGTCGGCACCCGCCACGCTGCGCTGGCACCGCTGTACGCACAATCGTCTGAAACTCAGAGCGCTGCTGAACAAGCCGATGCAGATTCACGATCGTCATCGCCGGGAGAAGACCCAACTCCATGACTGCCTCTGAAATCATCACGCTCCGCGACGACGGAGCCGGATCTGCGGCCAAGATTCATCCCGGGCGCGGGATGAACTGCTTCAGCTTCGAGGTGGCTGGTCCGGACGGCCCTGCGGACTTGCTCTGGGCCGACGACGGCTTCGCGCGTGGTAAGGCGACGGCGTCGTCGAGCGGCATCCCGATCCTGTTCCCCTTTGCGGGACGCCTGCGCGGCACCGAGATCGAGCTGGGCGGACGCCGACTTCAACTGGAAGCGGGCGACGGCCGCGGCAACACCATACATGGACTCGTCATCGATCGCGCCTGGGAGATCGACCAACTCGACGAACAAACGGTGACCGCGCACTTTCACGCAGCGCGACACGCCCCCGAGTTGCTCGACAAGTGGCCGGGCGATTTCCGCGTCGCGCTCAAATATGTGCTCGACGGCAACGGGCTTAATCTGGATGTGACCATCGAGAATCCGGACGACACCGCGTTGCCGTTCGGCTTCGGCACCCATCCGTACTTTCGCCTGCCACCCGGCGCTACTACGCAGACATGCCAGATTCACGTGCCCGCCCGCACCTACTGGGAGTTGGACTCCGACACCCTGCTCCCCACTGGCAAAATCCTCGCGGCCGACGGAACTCGCGACGTCCGGCGCGGAATCACCTGGGAAGCAGCGCAGTTGGACGACGTGTTCTGGGACCTGGAACCTGCGGGCGACCGCATTGAAACGGCCCTGCGCTGCGCACAAACCGGCGCTTCCATTCGGCAAACCTTCGACGCCGACTTCCTGGGCTGTGTGGTTTACACGCCGCCGCATCGCGAAGCCGTCTGCATCGAGCCCTACACCTGCGTGCCGAACGCACCCGAACTCTCGGGCAGTCACACAACGGGCTGGCGCGAGCTCCCCGCGGGAGCGTCTTGGCGCGGCAACGTGCGCATCGAGTATGAACCGGGCGGCTAAGCGAGCCCGGTGACTGCTCATCAGGCTGATTCCGTCGTGCCCTGCAACTCGCGCAAACAACAACCCCGGCCCGAGACGCAGTCGCCATCGTCCAAGTGGCCTGATGGCAACTGCCAGCCCGAGCCGGGGCTGAGTTTGTCCGTGCGAAGAGACGTCGTCGAGACTACTCCTCAACCACGACGGGCAACTTGCCCTCGTCGAGAAGTTGGCCGTAGGTGGGCGAATTCTCGTCATCCGGATCGACTTTGATCTCGGCGACCGTTTCGAGCGCCTCGTCGATCTTCTCTTTGTTGTTCTTGTCTTCCTTCTTATCGAGCAGTTCCGACAGTTGCTCGCCGTAAGGGTTACGCATCTTCTTGTTGCGGCCCATGTGGCAGATGTCGCACTTGGCCTCTTTGGCGGCCTCGGCCAGCGCCTGCTTGGCCGGATCGTCCGAGTCCTCGTCGACGTACATGGCGTCGAACTGTTTCTTGAACTGCGGAATGGCGAAGGCCGACTCTGCCCCTACCCAGAGTGTTGCTGCGCACGCGACTCCGCCTGCCAGCAACACCTTACCAAGCTTCTTCATTCCGAAGACCTCCATCAGACTGCATGACCACGTTCGAATACGTCACGTAGATCAGGAAAAGACCGCCTCGCCGCAATCGACAGGGCGGCCGCATCGCTTCGCTGATCGACAAACTTGAGCTAGTAAAACCGCTGGGTCGCGCTCCGTCAAGCATCCGCGCCGTAGCATACAAGATGAAAACCGGCAACGGTTTGCGCCGAAACCGCACGCGCGATGCGCCCTCAGGCACAGAGCCGGCAAGTGCGGATGCCCTTCTCGATACGCGGTGTGGATTGAAATGGTTTGCTTCTCGCGGCCGTTCAACGAACGCGCGTCAACTGCGGGTCCAGCGCATCGCGCAAACCGTCGCCCAGGAGATTGAAGCCAATCACCGCTAGCGAAATCGCCGCGCCGGGTGCCAGCGCCCGCCAGCCCCAACTGCGAAGATTGTTCTTGGCCTCGTTGAGCATCGATCCCCACTCGGGCTGCGTCAGCTCACCGGCAATTCCCAAGAACGACAGTCCGGCCACTTCGAGAATGGCCGTGCCCAGCCCCAGCGTCGCCAGCACGACCACCGGCGCCACCAACGTGGGCAGCACCACGTGTCGCAGCACGTAGCCCGACCCGGCGCCGGCAGCTTGCGCGGCAACCACGTAGTCCAACTTCTGCACAACCAACACCGTCGAGCGTACCTGGCGACAAAACACCGGCACGTTGATCAACCCCACCGCCAGCATCACGGGCCCCCAGCCGGGACGCAGTGCCGTCACCACCAATAGCGCCACGAGTACACCGGGAAACGCCAACAGGACGTCGATCAACCGCATAATGGCCGCATCGACGCGTCCGCCGAAGTAGCCGGCCATCGCGCCTGCCGTAGCGCCAACCACAACGGCAACCGTCACCGAAACGACACCGGCCAACAACGACAACCGTGCTCCGTAAACCACCCGGCTGAGCAGGTCCCGGCCCAGTTGGTCGGTACCCAACCAGTGAGCCCACGAGGGCGAAGCGAAACTACCACCCACCAGCCGCTCGGGGTCATACGGCGCCAAAAGCGGCGCGCACAAAGCTGTCATCACGTACACCACGACGCACGCGCCGCCGAGCCACGTCGAGCGGCTGCCCAGTGCGCGTCGTATCACGGTCGGTCGAGCTGACTCGCTGCCCGTCACTGGGCACCTGGCGCATGGCGCAAGCGAGGATCGAGCAGGACGTAGAGCACGTCGAGCGCAAGGTTGAGCGTGACGAACACGATGGCCACCAGCAACACGCCGCCTTGCACGACGTTGTAGTCGCTGCGCTGCACGGCAGCGACGAGATAGGTTCCCATTCCCGGCCAGTTGAACACGCTCTCGGTGAGCACGGCACCGCTCAAGAGTTGCCCGAGTTGCAGGCCGGCAATGTTCGCGATGGGAATCGAGGCGTTCGGCAGCGCATGCCGAAAGACAACTCTCTGTGGCGCGCTGCCTTTCGCCCGCGCCGTGCGGACATAGTCGGCCCCCAGCACGTCGAGCATGCTGCTGCGCGCGACGCGCGCCACCACCGCAGTCGGAATCGAGCTCAGCGCCAACGCGGGCAGGCACAAGTGCCGCAAGGCCGCAGCGGCCACATCCCAACGTCCGCGCAGCAGGCTCTCTAAAACGATGAACTCGGTGCTGCGATCGTACGACATCGCCAAGGGCAAGCGTCCGCCGGTGGGCATGTTCTGAAAGGCCACCATCAGCAGGATGCCCAGGAAGAACACCGGCACGCTCACCCCGACCAGTGCGCCTGCCATGCACAAGTAGTCGGGCCAGCGATTGTGCCACACGGCGGCAGCCACCCCGGCGACGATGCCCAAGGGCACGGCGATCAACAGCGCGGCGAGCGTCAATTCCACCGTCGCGGGAAAGGTCCGCGCGAGACCATCGACGACCCGTTCGGGATAAAAAAACGATTCGCCCAGGTCACCCGTCGCCGCCACGTCGACCAGAAAGTCGATGAACTGCCGCCAGACGGGGCGGTCCCAGCCCAGTTCATCCATTTTGGCCACGACCTGCTCGGGCACGGCGTGTTGACCGAATCGCGCCAGGACCGGGTTGTTGGGCAGCGCCCGAATGGCGACGAAGGCCGCGGCGAAGGCAACGAACGTCGTGAGCAACGCCAACACGGCCCGGCGCGCAATGAAGGCGATCACGGCTGACCGTCCTCAATGTGCGCGGCGCGCATCCAGGTCAGTCCCGTTGGATGCAACTGATACCCGCGCAGCTCCTTGCGATGCGCGACGCGAACCTTGGTGTGCACGAGCGGAACCATCGGCGCATCGGCAAAGATCAGTTCCTGCGCCTCTCGGTAGAGCTCGATTCGCTTGTCCGCATCAATGGTCCGCTTGGCCTCGATCAGAAGTTCGTGCACTGTTTGGTTGCGGTAGCGGCAGACGTTGTTGCCGCCGTGATCGTTGATGTTGTCGGGATCCAACAGCGCATACAGAAAGTTGTCGGGATCGGCATTGTCGGTACTCCAGCCCGCCAGCGCGAGTTGGTGTTCGCCGCCAGAGAGGCGTTTGAAGTGCAAGGTGGTCTCGCTGGTGACAATTCGCAGCTCGATGCCCAGCGGACGGAGCGACTCTTTGAGAAAGGCGGCTGTTTCCTGCGGCTGCTGCATATAGGGCCGCGGCGTCGCCATCACGAACAGTTCGAGTTCCAAAGGCGCCGAGAAGCCGAGATCCTGCTGAGCCTCGCGGAACAAGCCTTGTGCTTCTTCAACGTCGAAGGCGCGATCAACGAGCCCGTCGTGCCAAGCCGGCATGGTGCGCGGCAATGGATTGATCGCCGGCGCCGCCTGACCTGCGTAAGCCACGTCGATCAGCCGCTGCTTGTCGATCATGTGCCAAACGGCCTGCCGTACGCGGCGATCGTCGAGCGGCGGTCGATCGGCATTCATTGCCAGGTAGCCCACGTTCATGCCGGGAACTTCCTGGACTTCGATTTCCGGATGGGCCGCCAACTTGTCCAGTTCGGCCGGCGGCAGGTCGTCGGCAAAATGCGCTTCGCCGCGTTGCAACTGCTGGCCGCGGACGGCGCTTTCGCGGACCGGCACGAATACCAAACGATCGAGTTGCGGCCGACCGCGCCAGTGCGCGTCGAAGGCTTTCAACACGAGCTGCTGATCGCGAACCCAATGTTCCATGCGGAAGGGGCCCGTGCCAACCGGCGCCGTGCTGAACCCCCGCCCTTGAGACTCCAGCGCCGTCGGACTCACAATCGACGCGCAGAACATGGCCAGATTGGCGAGGAACACCGCGCTCGGCTCGCGCAGATGAAACTCGACCGTCAACCGGTCGACAGCGCGTACCGATTCAATCACCGAGAAGTCCGGCGCGTAGGGAATCACGCTGTCGAAAACCAACGGGTGATCGGGAACGATTAGCCGCTCGATGCTGACCACGACCGCTTCGGAATCTAGCGCCGTATCATCGTGAAAACTGACGCCGTCGCGCAGATGAAACGTCCAGATCAGGCCGTCGTCGCTCGTGTCCCAGGACTCGGCCAGACAGGGCACGAGCTCGGTCGAGTCGTCGGCATAGGTGACCAACGTATCGAACACGTTGATGATGACTTTCACGCTCTCGCCCGTGTCCACGTGGATCGGATCGAGTTGATCGGATTCTCCGCCCCGCGCGTAAACCAGCGTGCCGGTCAACTTGGGTGGCGCGCAGGCCGACATGACGCCCAGCATCGCAGCGCAAATGCCAAAGCCAACAAGACGGCACGTAGTCAATGTGAACAGCTCCTGCTTGTTCTCACGGGACCGCGCACCACGCCGGCGCGGCGCGCACTTCGAATTGCCATCCCTGGGGCACCGGATTCTATTCCCGGCGCGTCGACGCCGCCAACCGGTTCGCCGCTTCGTGCAACGCTCGAGATGGGCGCCGGCACTTCAATTCGAATTGCGAGCCCAGAAGGTTGGGCTTCGCTAGTCGCCAGACGTGCGAGCCGCATACGGCTGAGCAAGAAGATCAGCCCGAAATCCTGCGTCGAAGCCATCGCTCGCCGCGCCCCGGGCAGGATTGGCTTGCTGGGAATCGTCGTCGAGCAGGTAGTCCGCTGCGGTTTGTTCAGCCAAAGGACGATCTGTGGGCAGTGCGCCGCGCCAGGCCACGCGGCTTTGGCTGGGTAGGTTCTCGCGCGTACCCCCCCAAAACGAGCGCCACGTGGGCAGGGTCATCTGGTCGGGAGCCTGATCCTGATCGAGCCCATGAATTTGCCAGAAGACATCCACGCCTTCGTAAAAGTTGCGGTCGCCGTGCCATTCCAGCCGGCCGCGCATGTCGTGGATCCGATCCACACCGCGTTGCTCGATCAAGGCGGCATCGGAGTCGGCAATCAGAATGCTGTTCGTACAGCGAATCTCGGCAGGAATCTGAAACGGTGCCTCCCAGTTATTCTCGAAGAGGCACATCCCGCGTCGCATGACCGCGGTCAGGTGGTCGAGTTCCACGACCAGTTGGTCCATATCTTTCGGCGGCGCGTCACATCCACCGAATGACAACAGACGATCGCTGGTAAGCAGCAATCCGTTGTGCCACAGCAGGTGCGCTGCGACGGCCTGCGGCGCGCTCAGCAGCGTGGCAGCGCCCCGCACCAGACAGTCTTCCAACTCGAGCAAGTTACCCTTGAAATCGTCCGATGCTTCCGTGTCGCTCGAAGACGCTGGAGCGATCTCAAAGAATGCTGCGCCATCGCCAGGGCCGAAGACCGTTTCGGTTTCCGCCAGCGTGAGCACGCAGGCCTGCAACCGCACCGCTTCCACGTCGCGCATTCGCACCATTGCGCGTGCGGGGCGGCCGCTCGGAAGCTCGATCTCAACGTGCACCAACGTCAGGCGGCCACCATCGATGTCGATGAACGACTCGGGCCGCTCGCCGCTTGATTCCTGGCGAGCTGACTGCCAGGTGACGACCGGCGCAAACCCTGCGGCGCCACGAATGGTTAGCCCGGGATTCTCAAGTTGAATCGCGCGGGTGGCCAATGGACCGTTGTAGCGTAACTCGATCACGTCGCCTTCTTCCGCCGCCTCACAGGCATCGGCGAGCGTGGCGTACTCACCGGAGCCATTCGGATCCGGCGTAACCACCAATACGCCTTCCGCGGGCGGATTTGTCGGACGGACCGCTTCTAGCGCAGCACCTACATTGGCTTCGGCAGCCGAGGGAGATGCTAGAGCGCTGTTCGTCGAACTGGTCCCCTCGAAGTCAACGGGCGCAACATCTTCACCCGTCGTGCCAGACCCGTCTGGCCCGACATCTTGGTCGTCTACCGCTGTTTCCGCGAGCGACGACGCACCACTACCAGTGTCCGCGCCGTTGCCTTCCGGCGAAGTATTCGACGGAACGTCGGCAACCGACTCGCGCTGCAACTCACCGGTCGTGCTCGAACCCGATGCCCGCCCGTTGCTCTCGTCAAATGAGGTCGGCCCGTCCGACGGTGGCGCACGCGAGTCTACATCTCCGTTGGATTGGCGATCGCCGTCGTTCGTCGCAGGCGCCCTCCTTGCATCCGGAAGCGCGTCGACCGGCACTGACGGTGCTGCGCGGGCCGACGTGTCGTCGACCGTTACCGTGCCGTTTCGTTGCGGCGTACCACCAGGTGTCGTCGAAGGCGCAGCCGCCTGACTTCTCGGAGGATCGCCAAGCACCCGACGCTGGCCGCTGCCGACGGCGACGGAATCGAGCGTGACCAACGGTGAAATCGCCACCGCGACCAGCAACAGAGCCGCTGCCACGGCGATGCCCGCGAATCGTTCCCACGTGGGCCCTGCCGCCGGCGCGGTCGTATTCCAGGGGTAGTCACCGCCGCCGGCGCGTTGCAGACCGAAAGCGGCACCGATGGGCAGCAGGTCGGCATTCAACTGCGCGGGAGTCTGGTAGCGCTTGGCCGGATCTTTGGACAGCATCTTTCGCATCACGGTCCACAGCGCATCGGGCACCGCGGGATTGAACTCGCGGGGGTCGGGCGGCACGTCGCCTTGGTGCTGAAGCAGCTTCTGCAACACCGTGCCATCGGGAAACGGCGGACGCCCCGTGAGCATGAAGAACAACGTGCAACCCAATGAGTAGATGTCCGAGCGGACATCGGCATTGCGCGGATCGCGCGCCTGCTCGGGAGAGATGTAATCGAAAGTACCGAGCGTCACCCCACTGGCGGTCAGGTCGTCTGCCGAGGGATGAATCTGATGCAGTCGCGCCAGCCCCATGTCGACGAGCTTCGCGCGCCCGGCGCCGGTCACAATCACGTTGGAAGGCTTGATGTCGCGATGGACAACGCTGCGGCTACTGGCGTGTTCGAGCGCATCGGCCACCTGCAGTGTGTAGCTCAACGCGAGCTCGACAGACAGCGGCCCGCTCTCTGCCACCAGATCTCGAACGTTGGTCCCTTCGATGAACTCGAAGACGATGTAGTGCAGCCCGCGGTCTTCGCCAAAGTAGTAGACGCGGGCGATGTTCTCGTGATCGAGGCGAGCGGCCGACTGCGCCTCGTTCCGAAAGCGGCGGACCGTCTCCTCGTCGTCCCCCTGATCGCGCGAGAGGATCTTCACAGCAACCGTGCGATCGAGTTGCGTGTCTTGGGCGCGAAACACCGTGCCCATGCCGCCGCCGCCCACGAATTCGCGAATCTCAAAGTGGGCCAGCCGCGTGCCGATCAGCGCCGCGGCCAACGCGTGCGGAGGGGAAGAAGCCAGATCGTCGAGTGAGCCCGCGCCCGCAGGCGGTGTCGCCTGTCGGTGCGTGATGATCGTCGGCTCGTCGTATCGCAGCGGCGCCGAACCGCTGTCGGCTGCGCTCTGACTTTCGCGCTTCGACGTCGAGCCCTGCTGCGATTGCTCGCGATGCATCCGCTAATCCCGAACCGGGCGTTCCTGCGCAAGTGAGAAAGCGAACGTCGTCCGGCCGCGACACTCTTTCTCCAGCCGAATCCCCGACGACACGCGGCCGCCGGCTCGTATGCGCTCGACGGATGGTAGTCGACCGTGCCGTTGTTCCCAGCTTCCATACTATGCCCGATCCGATGAACCGTCAACAAGATAAACATATACAGGACAAGAGCTTACGAACAACAGCCACAGCAAACCGGCGTTCTTGCGCCGCGATGGGCCCTGCACAACACTCCAACATGCCAAGGTGTCGCGCCGCGTTGAGATCGGGCAGCGCTACTCCTATACTGGCCCCGTTTCTGCCGAAAATGCAGCGTCAAAGGGCCCGCCAAAGGGTTTGGGGAGCGGCGTGGTGAAGACTTCGATTGCGATGAACCGACGGAACTTTCTCTCGGCCACCGGTGCCGTGGCCGCTGGGGCCACCCTCGGGCCGCTGCTCGACTCCACCGTGCAAGGAGCGGATGACGAACCGATGTATCAGGTTTCACTCGCCCAGTGGTCGCTGCACAAGTCGATCTTTGGCGGCGACATGGACCATCTCGATTTTGCCCGCCGGTCGCGCGAGGAATTCGGCATCGAGGCCGTCGAGTATGTCAATCAGTTCTTCAAGGACAAAGCTCAAGACTCCGCCTACTTGGCCGACATGAAGCGCCGCGCCGCGGACCACGGGGTTCGCAGCCTGCTGATCATGATCGACGGCGAGGGCGCCCTGGGCGATCCGGATACCGCTGGCCGGACGAAGGCCATCGAGAACCACTACCGCTGGGTTGAGGCGGCCAAGACCCTCGGCTGCCATTCGATCCGGGTGAATGCCCGATCTTCCGGTTCAGCCGACGACCAGTCGGACCTGGCGGCCGACGGGCTGCGCCGGCTCTCGGAATTCGCCGCCGAGCGAGAACTGAACGTGATCGTCGAGAATCATGGCGGCCTGTCGTCCAACGGCGCGTGGCTGGCCGGCGTGATGAAGAAAGTCGACCTGCCCAATTGCGGCACGCTGCCCGATTTCGGCAATTTCCGTGTCAGCGGCGACGAGGAGTATGACCGCTACCGGGGGGTCGAAGAGTTGATGCCCTACGCCAAGGCGGTAAGCGCGAAGAGCTACGACTTCGATGCCGACGGCAACGAGACCACGATCGACTACCAACGGATGATGAAGATCGTGCTCGACGCCGGTTACCGCGGCTTCGTGGGGATCGAATACGAAGGCCGCAAGCTCAGCGAGCCCGAGGGCATCATGGCCACCAAGCACCTCCTCGAGCAGGTGCGCGAGCAACTCAGCTAGGCTCGTTCACCGGTCCACGTGCGGTCCGACCCGCTCGCTCCTGCCCACTTCTCCTGGCGACGGGCTTGCAGCGGCTACCGGGCGCCACTCGCGTGCCACGAAGCGTGCGCGAAACGCGATGCGGATTGACCTTCGGACGCTTCTATCGCCTTTCTCGCCGTGCTTTCGCAGCTTCCCATTCATGGCTGCCATTGCCAGAAGATTCTTTTGGACACTTGGCAAAACGAGAAATCCGCCACTGCCTAATTCTTGTGCACAGACCCTTTTGCGCACGATGTAGGCACCGGTGCTGCATTCGCAGTCACAGCAACGCTATCGCCGTAAGTGCTTGCACTGAAACGATATTCGTCTTGCACTTGACTACTAGTAACGATCACAATGTCACGCGGCCATGGAGGTCGCGGAAAAGGACATCCGGAGTCAACGAGGAAAAGGAGTCAACGATGGATTTCGCAGCCACGACTGAGAAGCCGATCACCGAGAAGCCTCAAGAGGTGCTGCGCGTCGCCGGAGAGCTCTATCGACAGAGCCCCGATTGGGTCACGTTCTTCAAGGAAGTGCTCGGCCTCAATGGTGTCGTGCGTCAGGCCTACCCGGGCCCGGAGCAAATGGCCCAATTCGAGCGGACCGGCGAGTACTCCGAGATTCAGCAAATGCTGGCCAAGCTGCGCAACCGGGGCGGTGCCAAGACCAACGACGCCGAACCGACCACGGTCATCACCGTGCGGCTGCCCAAGAGCCTGCACGACTCGCTGCGGGCCGAAGCACACGAGCGTCGCACCAGCATGAACAAGCTCTGCATCTCGAAGCTGCTGCAGGTCGTCGACGGCGATCTGATCCCGGCCGACGCCTAATCGGGACGAGCCCTGACCGAAACGTCTGCGTGCCACGCTTCGCCGGATACCCGCCCCACCGCAGGCGAGATCCGGGGAGGCGCTGGCACGCGTCGTTTCTGGGCCAACCGTCGACCGGCCCAGACGAGGGGTGCCTGTCAGCCGGAAAGGACAGAGCCGGAGGGTGAACGTGTAAGCCGGGTTCTGTTCTCCCTGACCTAAGCCAGACAGCGGTGGCCATTCCTCTACGACCGCAGTTGCCCGCGGCCTCCAGCAGCCTACCCGGAAGTCGTAACGAGCCGGAGCCGACTCGCGGGCCGCCCACCGTTGCCGATGTGCGGCCGCTGCTCCCTGTTTGGCCTTGCTCCCGATGGGGTTTGCCTAGCCGGGCTGGTCACCCAACCCGCTGGTGAGCTCTTACCTCACCGTTTCACCCTTACCGGCCAGAGTCGCCTCCGGCAGGCGGTTTACTTTCTGCTGCACTTTCCCTGGCCTTACGGCCGGTGGGCGTTACCCACCATCGTGCCCTGTGGAGCCCGGACTTTCCTCCCGCCGGAACCGCCCATGGCGACCCCGACCGGCGACCACCCGGTTCACCCTCCGGTTGCTCTGTCTACTGAAACGATACCCGGGCTGCTTTCGACAATGAACCGAAAAGATTCGCGAGTACCGGCCGGCTGGCGCCTTATAGGACCACGCAATCGTCAGCCTGGTTCGGCGGAATTCGCCTCGAACCGTTTTCCCTGCCACGTATCACGCCGCCGGAAGGCCGCGTCGATCGCGGTTCGCAGCGCCGGCTTGTCCAGACACCAGCTCGGGGCGATGAGGTACTCGGGTGGTGCGTCGCCACTGATGCGCTCGACCACGCACCGTGGCGGCAGCTCCTCGATAAAGTCGATCAGCACTTCGACGTATTCCTCGCGCGTCAACATTTGCAGCCGGCCTGCTGCCACAGCGTCAGCCAGCGGCGTCCCCTGCACCGCGTACAGGTTGTGGATCTTTACCGCGTCGACGTCGATGGCGGCGACCTCGCGCGCGGTGGCGAGCATGTCCGCGCGGCTTTCGCCCGGCAGGCCGAGCATGATGTGCACGCAGATCTCAAACCGGCGACCTCGGCTGCGCTCGATGGCGCTGCGCGTCGTGGCGTGATCGTGCCCGCGGTTCATCCAGACGAGCGACCTGTCGTGCATCGTCTGCAGTCCGTACTCCACGGACAGGTACGTGCGGCCGCCCAATTCCTCCAGCAAGTCGAGGACATCGTCGGGAACACAATCGGGTCGCGTCCCGATGGCAAGGCCAACGACGTGCGGATGGTCCAAAGCCGCTTCGAACATCGGCCGCAGTCGATCGACCGGCGCGTAGGTATTGGTCGCCGGTTGGAAGTAGGCCAGAAACTGGTCGACTTTGTAGCGACGTTTGAGCCGGCGGATGCCGTCGTCGATCTGAGCGACAATCTGCTCTCGCGGCACCCGGCGACTGGGGCTGAAGCTGCGGTTATCGCAGAACACGCAACCGCCGGTCGCCAC
>CALKYM010000152.1 GCA_938003525.1 uncultured Planctomycetales bacterium
TACGTGTTGTGATGCTTGCCGTGATGAATCTCCATCGTCTTGGCGTCGATGTGAGGCTCCAGCGCGTCGAATGCATATGGTAGATCGGGCAGCGTGTAAGCCATCAAAGCACCTCTCTAAAACGAACAGCGTCGCAGCGGAAGAGACCCATCGGACAAGGCGTTCCTGCCGAGCGACGTGGGTGTCGCGTGGATCGCGCAAGATAGCGGATCGACCTCTCAATGGCAATCGGCCGCAAGCGCGCCGTGTTGGACCGTCGCTGGCGCATTGCGATCGAAAGTGGCCTGACGAGGCACGATGCAATTGCTTGGCGAAAACGACCTCGGATTCGCGCAGCGCCGAGAGTTATGCCCATCCGTGGGCTCACGCCCACGGCTCAGAGTGGGTAGCGTGGCGGCCTAGGTGCGCTGCCGCTCGACTACGAGAGCCCCGCGATCTGGCGGATGATTTCGAGGACGCTGGAGCGGGTGTTGGCGAGGACGGCGAGTCCGGCGACGGAGTTGTCGACGAGTTCCAGGGCTTTGTCGCGCAACAGCGCCTCTTCGTTTTCGTCGACTTTGTCGAGGACGTCGATGGTGGTTTGCAGCTCTTCTTCCAATTCGGTCAAGAGCGTGTTGGAGGACGCGATTGCGGCGTCGGCGAAGCCATCGACGGTGCCTTCCAAACGCGTGAGGTCGGCCAGCGCTTCGTCGGCGATCCGCACGGCCAGCGGGGCGTTGGTTCCCAGGTCGCCGGCCGCTTCGCCGGTACGCAACTGATCGAGTGTGCCGCTCAGTCCGCCGAGCCGGTGCGGGGCGACGCTGGTCAGGCCCAGTGTCGACGAGTGGGCCAACTCGGGGCTCAGGGCGAACGACAAGCTGCCGCCTGCGCTGATGGTCACAGTGTCTGCCGTGCCGGTGAAGCCAGCGGCCGTTTCCAGCGTGAACGTGAGCGAGTTGTCCGACACGGTAAAGCGGTTGCCGCGGCCGGTGACGCTCTGGCCGTTGATGGTCGCGACTCCGTCGGTGCCGGTTGCCACACCATTGGTGCCCCCGGTCACTGTGAAGGTGCCGGAGAGGACTGCCACTCCTGTGGTCGCGTCGGTGCCGAATTCGATACTGGTGAGCGTCAGATCGTCGCCCGAGACGCTGGCGACGACTCCGGTGTGGTGACTTTCGAGGTTGATGCGGTCGCGGACGTCGGTGAGATTCTCGCCACCTGAGACATCGATCGTGGCGCTGCCGCGATCGCCTGACAGCGTGAACTGTGCTTCGTTGGTAACCTGTCCAGAGGTGCCGGTATACGTGAGCACGGCCTGTGTCGCCGCCGTCGTCACCTCCACGTCGATCGTCGTCGTTGCGCCGGGGGCCAGTCGGTGGACCGTCACATCAGAGATCTGACTGGCATTGCGACCGCTGATGTCGAAATCGGAACTCCCGTCGAGCAGCGACTTGCCTGCGGCGCTTTGCGTGCCGGCAAGTTTTTCGATTTCGTCGATCGCTGCATCGATGGCCGCCTGATTGGCGGCACGCTGTTCGGCGGTGAGCTGTTGATCCTCGTCGGCCAGGGCCAGCGTGCGGATCGTATTGAGCTGCGTGCGGATGTTGTCCAGCGCGAGTTGCGTGGTGGCGACGACTTCGCTGGCGGCCGAGACGTTGGCCAGCGTTGCCGTAACGGTGTTCTGCCGGCTGCGAAGACCGGAAAGTTCGACGAACCGCGCCGGATCGTCGGCCGGGCGATTCACTTTGCGGCCCGTCGCCAGGCGCAGGCTGTGCAAGGCAGCGGCCGAATTGGCCTCGTTGAGCCGGTTGAGCAACGTGCGCTCGATGCCGGACAAACTGACGCCGATCCGCGGCATGGTCGTGTCTCCGCTCGCGCGTTTGGTCGATCGTCCGCCTGGTCGAGTCGTGCTGGCCGCCGTGGTTTGCCGCGACTCAGTGATTGTCTTTGACAGGGGTCACGGCTTCGCGGGCCGAATGGGCCATCAGGTAGGCCTTGAGACTGGCCAACAATTGTCGGGCGCGTTCGCCGGCGGCTTCGCGCCGGCGATCACGGTTCTTGCACGGTTTGATCGAGACGCAAAGCGACGTGCGGACACCGCGCCCGCCGGTGGCGGCACGTTCATCGATTTCGATCTCTACTTCGATCGGTATCTGCCGGTCGGATCGCCGTCGCAGCAGCGCGAACCAGAACTGGCCGAAGCGCAACCGCACGTGTCGCTCGTTCCAAGTGACGATTTCGGCGTGATGGTCGACACTGAATCCCCGCAGCTTTTCGAGCGCGATCTCGCGGGGGACGAACGTCTCGAGACGTTCCTCGACCAATGCTCCTGCATCGTCACGATCTTCGGTCTGGCCGTCGTCGCCGCTGTCGTTGGCCGTGAGAAAGCCGGTTCCCAACTGCACGACGCGATTGCGTCCGGTCTGCTTGGCTTCGTAGAGAGCACGATCCGCGCGGCGAATCATCGATTCAGGCGTGTCGCCGGGCTGGATTTCTGTGACCCCGAAGCTGGCCGTCACGGTCTTGCCGCCCAGCGCATCGTGGCTCACCACCTCCCAGCGACGGCGGAACTCTTCAGCGCGGGCGGCGGCTGTCGCGTTGTCGCAGTCGGCGCAAAGCACGACGAACTCCTCGCCACCGTAACGCGAGACGAGGTCGCCGGGCCGCGTAGTGCCCTTGAGCAGACTGGCAAACGCCTTGATCACCTCGTCGCCGGCGGGGTGCCCGTAGGTATCATTCACGCTCTTGAAGCGATCGATGTCCGTGATGATCAAGCTGCACGGCAGTTGTTGCTGCTGATGAGCGGCTATGAACAACTCGTGCACTCGATTGAACTCGGCGCGGTTGGCGGTTTGCGTCATCGGATCGACCGTGGCCTGCTGATGCAGGCGCTGACAGCGCGCCGAGAGCGACGTCTCGCTCGAGATGTCGTGCAGCACGACCACCGCGCCGCGGCGTGCGCCGTCGTCTCCAAAAACCGGAATGGCATCGAGCCGAACGGACACTCGGCGGCCACTCCGTCCGCGGATGCTGCCAGTCTGCGAAAGACGTTCGCCAGCCGAGACGGCTCGCAGGACGGGGCAGGCGTTCTCGCGGACTGGGTGTTGCTCGTCGTTGTGGAGGTCCAAGAGTTCCGGCTTCCAGGGGCGCTGCTCGACGCTCATGGCAGCAAAGCCAGTCATCCGTTCGGCGCCGGGGTTCCAGCGGACAATGGTGCCCACACGATCGACGAACACGACCGCGTCGTTCATGCCCGACAGCAGGCTGCCGGCGAAGAGATCTTCGGCGGCCGCCGTCACGGTTCCTGTTTTCCGCGCGTCAAACGTCCAGCGAATCTTCCGCGATCGTTCGCCGAGCTCGCGCAGCCAGCGTCTTGCCGCGCCGGTGAAGAACGTATTGGCGCCCGTGGAATTCCACTGGGCAAAATCATTGACTAGTTGTGGATCGAATTGAGTGCCGGCATGACGGAACAACTCGGCCAGCGCCGCCTCGCGCGACATGGCCGCCCGATACAACTGGTGCGACGTCATCGCGTCGAACGCATCGGCGATGGCCAACATGCGGGCGCCCAACGGCAACCGCACGCCCGAAGCCGCGTCGCGCGAGCGCGTGCCGTCGTACCAGGTGAGGGCGTGACGCACGATTTCCAGCACGTCTTGTGGTGCGTTGCCCGCGCGGAGGATGTCGATGCTCAGTTGCCAATGCCGGTCCATGAGCAGCGACTCGTCAGGCGCGAGCGGCCCGGCCTTCAGGAACACGTTATCGGCCACGCCGATCTTTCCCACGTCGTGCAACAGCGCCGCGACTTCCAGGGCATCGCACTCGTCGGCCGGCAGTTCGTTTTTTGCAGCCCAGGCCGAGCAGATGACGGCCACCCGAAACGAGTGGGCTGCCGTTTCGGCATGACGGCACTGCAAGGCCGTGAACAAACTGCCGGCGATTCCCAAGCGGTTCGCGATGAGCTCGTTTTCGATGGCCGCGTCAACGCACCGTTCATCAACCTGTGACTGAGGCGCAGGCGCGATGCCCCCGGTGGGAGCACCCAGGTGGACGGGCGCATCGACGGGCGCCTCGCCCCCCGCCACGCTCTCGTTTGCAGAAGATGTGGACATTGATGCGTGCCAATACACAACGCGGCTGGGCGCGCGGATGGTGCGCGCCACCCCGAAGAGGTCTCGCGCGGAGCCTCTGACCTGCCCCTGGTCACGCAAACCTAGGTCGTTGCCCAGATTGCGTCAAAGAAAGCCCGCGGCCGAGGACCGCGCTGGCGAGCATGGTGCGGGCGCCGCTGCCATCCGTGTGGGCACACAACCGGTCGTGCCAGTCATGACGGTTGCCCGCCGTGACGCAGCGCTGTCCGCTAATCGAGATAGCCCAACTGCCGGAGGCGCCTGTTGACGGCTGCCTCGTGCTCGGCGCCGGGAGAACCGAAGCGGTCGGATGCATTGCGTACAGTCGTACCGTCGAGGGTGTGCGAGACGCCAGCGTGCGATGCGGCAGCGCGCAGATGTATGCCGGCTTGTTGCGCAGCGGGCAGTTTGCTCTCGATCCTTGCAGATTCTTCGAACAAGTGATGCAGCGGTTGGCCATCCATCGTGCGATTGTTCGGTCGGCCCAACAGGCCCAACAGCGTCGGAGCGACATCGCGCAGGTGTGCTGAGGGGTGCTCCTCCGCAATGATGCCTGGCGCCTCGAGCATCAGTACGCCATCCGCGCGATGGGTCCCTGTCAAACTGGGATCGTGCCGCAGCAGGCGGCCGCCGGGATCGAGCTTGTGCCGCGTATGAAAGCCGGGGGCGGGAATGCCGACGACGTCGGGCAACATCGCGTCGAGCGGATCACCATCGATGCGGTCGGCGGTGCGCCAAGCCGAGGTGAAGAGCGACTCGCCGGTTTCGCTGTGCCGCGCAGCGAGCAATTGCCCCACGATGTCGTGGGTGACCTGCTGGTAACAACGAGGGGAACGCACGGGCCCCTGGTCGAATCGCTGCGGGGTGTTGGCGTAGACCAGCGCTGCCATGTTGGCGTGCAAGCAGACCGCCGCGCTGCGCCGCCAGTCGACCGGCAATAATGCCCTCACGTTGCGCGCGATGGCGGCCGTACTCTCTGGCGCGGTGGTCGTGCGACGGAGCCAACGACGGACCTTAAACCGCGCGCGAGCCAATCGGTAATTCATTGCGCCATAACGACCCGGCGCGAGCAGTCCGCCACGGCGCAAAAGCTCGGAGGTGGCGATCTTCTGACGAAACGGGCCGAAGCCATGGTCGCTGACCACGGCGACCGCAGCACTGCGGCGCGCGGCCAGTTCGAGCAACTCGCCCACGCAACGATCCAGCGCCACCAACACGTGCCGGGCTTCTGCGATCCAGGGCAACGGACCACCGGGTTGTCCGTCGATACCCAGCAGATGCCAACAGCGATGCTGAAATGAATCGAGATTCTGGAACTGTACGACCATCAATCGCCAGTCGACCATGCGGTCGGCCGCCTGTGCGACGCGCACGCGGCTGTTGAATGCCTGCTCGGTTGCTGCCACCCCGCCGGCCAGCTCCTCGAAGCTCTGTGGTCGGCGCTTCCACAACACGCGGAGGCTGTACTCGGTACCGGAGCGGCGAACGCTTTCGGCCAATTTCGGATACGGCGCCAAAGCCGCACGTCCCGAAGGCAGATCGAGGCCGCCAACGATGATCGACCGACCCCGCGCTCGCGCGGCCGACGTCATGGGCAGGTTGATCGAGATAACGTCGTCGCCAGCAGCCTGGAGATCGTCGAAGATCGTCGGTATGGCCACGCGGCCGGGATGATTGAGCCGCACCTGGCGGTTGTGATGATCTAGATAACGAAAGTCGAGCACGCGGTGTGCGAGGGTGTCGCGACCGGTTAGAAACGTCGTCCAGGCGGCCGGAGTGATGGCCGGTTCGGACGACATCAGCCGAGCTGCTGCCGCGCGGCGCAGTAGCTCAGCCAGGTTCGGCATGGTGCCATCCTCGGCCAGCGGGCGGAGAACGTCGAAGGTCGCCCCGTCGAGTCCAATCACCAGCACGCGATCAACGGTTTGCGTTGGATGAGTCATGCGAAGTTACTTGGCGGTTCGCGACTGCCGAGTTTCAGAGGGTCGGCGACAGTGCACTAGTGCTCCGTCAACACGTAATTTTCGGGTACGAATTGTCCGGCGAAGCACTACCATGTTGTCTGCGCCAAAGCACTTGCGTCTTTGGCGAACGTTTCGCGTCGGCGCGAATGAATCGGGCTGACGCTCCACTAGCTGGGTTCGAGTCGAGAGCCGGCGAAGCGCTTCGCCGCGTGGTGCGAGGGGCGCCCTTGCGCGATGGGCATCTTCATCAGAAACCGCGCTTCGTAATACTCCCGCTGCCGCCGGCGTTCGCCCCGCGTGCTGAACAGCCCGGAGAGCCAGGATTTCAACTGCACGTTCCAGGGACGTGCGTCGCGCTGTTGGGCGAGCCACTGTTGATAGCGCTCGATCAACAGCGCCACGCCGTCGGAGAGCTTGGTCGCGATGGGCGCTTTGACGCCCAGTCCGAAGACCGTGTGGGGGTAGGTCTCATCGCCCTGCCAGGCGACCATCGTCGCGGGCAGCGGTTCGAGCAGGCGATCGATGCAGGCGGGCGTGAAGCGCCAATAGTCTTGCGGATAGTCGTGAATCCGAAACTCCAGCGGCACAGCCACCAGCAGCACGCCGCCGGGGCTGAGCACGCGAATCATCTCTCGCATCGCTTGCCGCGCCTCGAAGACATGCTCCAGCGTGTCGAGACAGAGGATCGTTTTCGCCGTCTCATCAGGAATGTTGAGCCCACCGAGATCTTCAACGCGGTCGACGCCCGGACCCGGCCGTAGATCGCAGCCGATGAACTGGCGTCCTGGAAAGTACGGCCGCATGTCGGCCGGGGCGCCGGAACCCTCGACCTGCAAGGCGCCGAATTCATAGACGGGGCCTTGCAGCTCCAATGCCGTGGCCGCCAGTTCGACGAAGGCTTCGATGTGCGGTCGCATAGTCAGGGTCTCGTGATTGTTGCCGCGTCTCGTAAATACGGTCTGGTTTCAATTGCCGAGCTGATAGGCATTTGGTTGATTGGCCAGCGAATGCGTGAATCGCGACGCATCCCACTCGTAGATCAACACGTTGCTGGCTGGCTTTGCCGGGGGGCCTGGCAATGTAGCCACGGCACGTGCGGCGCGGTGAAGCACGTCGGCCAACGTTCGCGCGCGCGGGCTGTCGACCTCAAGGTCGCGACGTTCGACGACCAGGTAGGCCAAGTGCGGATCGCACAGTGCGCGGGGGCTTTCGTCGTAGCGGTATGTCGGGCGACCGCTGTAGAGCAGCGTCCAGCCGCGGGTGTCGAGCACCGCGCCATCGCGCTGCGCCGCGTCGAGCCAGGCGGCGGCGCGACGATGCGCGATGCGGCTGGCATGTGGCGGTTCGCGCCATCGGGGCGCGTTGATCACCAGCACGATCGCCACGGTTGCGACCGGGAGGACTGCACGGTTACGCACGAGACGCGATGTTTGCGCGGTGGCAAGTTGAACTGCGATGCACCAGATTCCTCGACCGGCCCGTCCCGCCAGCGGCACAAGGAGGAGCACGAGGTGCCGCTCCGAGAGATAGCCGGCGCCGGATGCGTAGATCACGCTGCCGGCGGCAACGGTGATTGCCAGTGTGGCGAACAGTGCATCGGCCGACGTCCGGATTCTCAAAGGCCGGAAGCCGCCAATGGCCAGCACCAGCAGACCCGCTCCGGCAGCGGCGGCAAGCTCGCTGGCCAGTTCGCCCGTGGCCGGGAGCAATCCGTGAAAGCGGCTCGACGTTGTGTGTTCCTTGAAGGGAAATGTCATCTCTTCGCCGGATGCGAGCAGCCAGCGGCCGGCGACGTCGTCGTCCAGTGCATCGGCTTGCGGGACTTGTTCGGCGGCCACGAGTCGTGCGGTGCGCTGCCAGGGACCAACGCCGGAGACAATCGTCCCGTGTGCGAAGAGCGGCAAGGCGATGCCGACCGCCAGAGAGCAACTCGGCGCACAGAGGGCCAGGGCCGCTTGGGACAACCGTTCGCGGCGCGTCCACGCGACAGCGATGGCGCCGGCCGCAAACGCCGGAACGAGGAACAACGCCTCGGAACGAACCAGCCAGGCCGCGCCGAGAGCCGCCCCGGCGAGCGTCCAAAGGATGGTGGCTTGCCTATTGCCCGTCGCGCGGAGGGCGGCGACGCCCAGCGCGATTGACGTAGCGGCGCACAGCAAATGCGTACTATCGCCCAGGCCATCCGCCCCGAGATCGACGACGGCCGGCGCTGCGGCGAACAGTACGGCGCCCAACACAGCCGGAGCCGTCGCTCGCAGCCACAGGCAGAACGCTATATAGATCGGCAGGATGGCGAGCGTTGCCGCAGTTGCCGCGGTGAGCTGCGCGCAATCGCCCCATGCGAGCCGCGGCCAAAGGGCGAGGTTGTTGGACCGCGCCCAGGCGTCCAGTTTGCGAACGGCCAACACGCAGGCCGAAAAGACCACGCGCTCTTCTTCGGCTGCCGTTGTCCGCAATCCGTTGCGTTCAATCTGCTGTGCCGTGCGCGCATATCGCACTGCATCCTGAGCGGGCACGACGGCGCGCCAGGTCTGCACGGCTTGTAGTGTGCCTGTGAAGGCGACGAGCGCCAGGCACGCGAGCATCTGCCGTCGCATCGCGATCCCTGCTGGTTGCGACGTATTCGCCGCACGCAAGGCGCGGCGGGAAACGAGGGCGGCAGAGGGTATCCCGCCCCCGTGCTACCGGTCAATCCGCGTTTGCCGCTAGCACCGAGTGCCGTAGGTCAGGATCGCGCGGCATCACCAGCGCGAATCTCGGGTGCCACTGGCTGCTCGTCAGCCAGTGCCTTCCACACCAACACTGCGAAGCACGCACACAACCCGCCGGGTGCCACTGCTAGCTCGTCTGAGGCCGTCCGGGAATTCGATTCGTATTTCAGCGGGTATTGCGGTGTTTCTTGCAGTCTGCTCGAAACGAGTTCGTGCCACGTGGTGCGACAGCGTTGCATTCCCCCGTTTTTCCGACGATTTCGTCGTTTCGAATTCCCGGACGGCCTCAGCTCGTCTAGCAGTGCCCCCAACGGGTCTCGCATTGGTGGGCAAGCCAGCGGGGGTACCTGAGATTGAAGTACCCTCGAACAAGTTCGGGTTGCTAGCTTCGATCGTTGCATTGTCGGGCGGTTCGTGCGCGTTGTAGCGAGCAGGGCATCGGGGGCGACGTGCGATGCCGTAGTGGAAGCTTTGCTGCGGGTGGAGTTGCCAGCGGCGCGCGGCCGAAACCTATTTTCAGCAGGCGTCTTCGCGCTCGCTGCAGGGAAGCAGCGACCGGCGCCTCATCCCACCTTGGGCGGATCTCTGCCTGCGGCTATTCTGGGCTGCCCCGTCCCGGGCCGCCCCGACCGGGGCCGTCCTGTTGTGGGCTGCCGCGGTGATGGGCCGCCTCGCTATGGAATTTCGCCAGGCTGCGCAACGCGACGATCGGCGACGCCGGGTGTTGACCGACGACACGCGGGAGTGCGCGACGTCTGGATCGGCTCGCCGCAGCGATCGGACCGCGGCGCGCAAAGCGGCAAGGAAGCACGACGTGTCTGCCAGCACAATTACCGGTCGACGGCTGATTGATCTCATACCCACCCAGTACACGATGTTCCTGCTGGTGTTGTTGGCCGGCGGAGCCATCATCTCCGGGCTCGAAACGCTGTACTACTGGATGCCCCAACTGGTGGCGCACACCAGCGACGGCTCGGTGGCGGCTTTCGATCTCGATGCCGAAGGCAGCCTGGCCACGTGGTTTTCCACGATCACACTTTTCTTGGCCTCGCTCACGGCACTGTTGGTCTACTGGGTGCGTGGGCACCGCGAGGACGACTATCACGGCCGCTACCGCATCTGGCTGTGGGCCGCGCTGACCTGGCTGTTGATGAGCATCGACGAGGCCAGCAGCCTGCACGAAGGCTTCAAGGAATTGATGGTGCTGGCCACCGGCACGCGGCTTTACGGCGACGGTTCGCTGTGGTGGGTGATGCCCTACGCCGTGCTGCTTTCGTTTGTGGGCGTGCGACTGCTGCTCGACATGCGGCCGGCCAAGTTGGCCATCGCGGCGTTGGTCGCCGCGGGGCTTTGCTACGTCGGTGCGGTCTTGGCGCAACTCGAGTTGCTGATCGGCGACGCGTTGGCGCGGGCCATCATGCTCGAAGAAGGGCTCGAAATGTCGGGCCATCTGCTCGTGTGGCTGAGCATGGGCTTGGCCGGACGTCATATGGTGCTCGACGCACAAGGTTTGCTGCCCGAGCGCAAGGCCCGCCGTCCGAAGCGGCGCGACACCGAGACCGAGGACGAGGCGCGAGCGGCTCGACCGCCGAAGCGGCGTCGCGAGAAACGTTCGGCCACCTTGCACTCCGCCCACACAAGTACCCCGTCGCGAAGCGAAGAGCGTCGGGCATCAAAAGCCGTTGCCAAAAAGCCCGCCAACGCATCACGCGCGGCCGAGGATGAGTACGAAGACGAGGAGGACGTTGATCCGCAGCCGCGTCGCAAACTCTCCCGCGCCGAACGCAAAGCCCGCCGCCGCCAGGCCCGACAGGATCGGCAGGCTGACTACGAGTAGGGGCCGGTTGCAGTTGCAGGGTGTCAGGGTGGAACCCTGACCTACCGGGCCGCTTCATCAGTCGTGGTTCGCGGTGCGTGTATCCGCCGCGAGTTGGGCGCGAATTGTCATCAACATGCGGCCGAGCTGGTTCTGGCCGGATCCATCTTCTCCGGCTCCCCAGAAGTAGTCGGAGCGGGAATCTTCGACCAATTCGGCATCGAGCGTGGCGAGCAGCTTGTTTCGCAGGTCGGAATTGTGGTGGAATTTGGCTTCCAATGCGGCCTGCATCACATCGCACTTGACCACGTCCCAGTCGCCCCGCAATTGGTCCTTGCGGCCGGTGAACCAGGATTTCTTGCGGCTGCTCTTCTTTTGTGGGTTGAGCGCTCCGAGCCGTTTGGCTTCACCGGGCGTTCGCGCGGCCTGCACGAGTCTTTGGTATTCCTCGTCGAGCGACTTCTGGGCTTGGTAATAGTGCTCGGTCGAAGGCCATCTCTGGCCGTCCACCTCGATCGCTGCCATGTGAAAGTTCGACAAAAAGCCGAAGTCGGCCGCATCGCGGCGGTGAAAGAGAATTCTGTTATCGGCGGGTATGCTTGTGTAGGACATCTCGAGTGCATCGCGAATCGTCGCGGGTCAGCCTTTCCATATCCCGTCGCCGGGTGCTACTGGCTGCTTGCCAGCCAGTGCTCTTGGACGTTACGTTCGACTCGCTGAGAATCGTGGCACGCTGACATGAGAGTTTGAGCATCGCGATTCGCCAGTTCGCTTGCATGTGCGTCCCACGATGGGTTGGACGCACGCAGTGCCTCAAAAGTTCGCAGGTGGATAGCATGGCAGCGGGACTGCGAATGAGCACTGGCTGACGAGCAGCCAGTGCCACCCGCGGTGGTCGTTTTCCTTGAGGTCGTCGATTTGAAAGTCCGCACCCGATTCGCTCCGAGTCCGACGGGGTATCTGCACATTGGGGGTGTGCGGACGGCCCTGTTCTGTTGGCTGTTCGCGCGGCGGCACGGCGGGCAATTTGTGTTGCGGATCGATGATACGGATCAGCAGCGGAACGTGGAGCAGGCGCTGGAGCCGATTTTGGAGGGGCTGCGCTGGCTGGGGATCGATTGGGACGAAGGGCCCGAAGTCGATGGGCCGCACGCTCCCTATTATCAGTCGCAGCGTCAGTCGCGCTACCAGCAGGCGGTCGAGCAACTGCTGGCCGGCGGACACGCCTATTACGACTACGCGCGGACTGAAGAGATTACAGCCGAGCGCGAGGCGGCGCAGCAGGAAAAGCGGCAGTTCGTCTACAGCCGCCGCTGGCGCGCCCGAAGCGATGAGGATGCCCAGCGGTTCGAGGCGGAAGGCCGGCAGCGGGTCGTGCGGCTCTTGATGCCGCGCGAGGGGACGTTGGTGATCGACGATTTGGTGCGCGGACGGGTGGAGTTCGCCTGGGCGAGTGAGCAGGACCACGTAGTTCAGCGGACCGACGGTTCGTGTCTCTATCACCTGGCCAGCGTCGTCGACGATCACGACTTCGAGATCTCGCACGTGATCCGCGCCGAAGAACATCTCTCCAACACACCCCGACAGGCTTTCATCGCACAGTCGCTCGGCTACGACTTGCCGCAGTACGCACACCTGCCGTACGTGGCCGAGCCGGGCAGCCGCAACAAGCTCAGCAAGCGGAAGCTGGAGAAGTATCTCAAGAACAAGGACTTCAAGACGCTGGCCGAGTTGGGCGAACAGATTGCGGCCCGCATCGGGCTGGCGACGTCGGCCGAGACGTTCAATCCGGTGATCGTCGACTTCTATCGAGAGATTGGCTTTCTGCCCGAGGCGTTGGTGAACTACCTGCTGCTGTTGGGCTGGTCGTTGGATGACAAGACCGAGACGTTCAGCCGCGAGGAGATGATCGCGCAGTTCTCACTCGAGCGAGTGAACCGCGCACCAGCGTCGTTCGATCCGGCCAAGTTGCTGGCCTTTCAGCAGCGGTACATGCAGCAGTTGTCGGTTGAGCAGCGGGCGACATTTGTGCGGCCATGGGCGGAGCTGGGAAAGTTGATCAGTACCCCGGCCAGTGAAAAGGAGCGGGCCCGCTTGCAGAAGGTGGTCACGGCGGCAGGTGATCGGCTCCGCGTGGGTGGGGATATTCTCGACTACGAGGAGTTCTTCACGGAAGACGACAAACTTGCGTACGATGAAAAGGCGTTCGAGAAACGCATTCGCAAGCCGGACGATGCAGCGCTGCTGCTGCGCGAGCTGGCCGCTGCGCTGGCGGGTGTCGAGCCGTTCTCGGCCCCGGAGGTCGAGGCGGCGGTGCGGGCCTTCATCGAACAGCGGGGAATCAAGATCGGGCAAGTGATTCACGCCCTGCGGGTGGCCGCTACCGGCAAAGCCGTCGGCTGTGGGATGTTCGAGACGCTGGAGATTCTGGGCCGCGATTCGACGCTCACGCGCATCGAGCGGGCATTGGCCCAGTTGTGAGCGGAACGGTTCGAGCGGTAAGATTCTCGACGGTTCGTGAGGCGACGCCGCTGAGATTGTGGCGAGCACTGGCTGACTAGCAGCCAGTGGCACCCGAGTTCGGGATTGGCTGGTAACGCGCACTGCCGGGCGAGCGAGCAGTGGCACCCGGTACGTCGACTTCGCAGGTGAATTGGCAACAGAGAAGTGAGCGATGGGGAAGGTGCCTGAGGAGTCTGCGGCTCGGGAGGGCGCGGGGCTCAACTTTGTCGAGGAGCGGATCGAGGGCGACAACCGCAGCGGGCGGTTTGAGGGAAAGGTCCATACGCGTTTCCCGCCGGAGCCGAACGGCTATCTCCATATTGGTCACGCCAAGTCGATCTGTCTGAACTTTGGGCTGGCCGCAAAGTACGGCGGTCTGTGCAACCTGCGATTTGACGATACGAACCCGATCAAGGAAGAGCAGCGGTACGTCGACTCGATTCAGGAAGACGTTCGCTGGCTGGGGTTCGATTGGGACGACCGGCTGTTCTACGCGTCGGACTATTTCGACAAGTTGTACGAGTGGGCGCAGCAACTAGTGCGCGATGGGAAGGCGTACGTTTGCGATCTGAGCGCGGATGAAGTGCGCGAGCATCGCGGCACGTTGAGCTCGCCGGGGCGGGATAGCCCCTACCGCGAGCGACCGGTCGAGGAGAATCTCGATCTGCTGGAGCGGATGCGAGCGGGCGAGTTTCCCGATGGGACGCGGACGCTGCGGGCCAAGATCGATATGGCCGCTCCCAACGTCAATCTTCGCGATCCGGTCTTGTATCGCATTCTGCACGCGACGCACCATCGCACGGGCGACAAGTGGTGCATCTATCCAATGTACGACTACGCCCACGGGCAGTCGGACTCGATCGAGGGCATCACGCATTCGATCTGCACGCTGGAATTTGAGAACCACCGGCCGCTGTATGACTGGCTGCTCGACGCCTTGGGCGTGTATCACCCGCAGCAAATCGAGTTCGCCCGCTTGAATCTCACCTACACGGTGATGAGCAAGCGGAAGCTGTTGGAACTGGTGCGCGACGAGCACGTCAGCGGCTGGGACGATCCCCGGATGCCCACGATCTGCGGACTGCGGCGTCGCGGCTACACGCCGGCATCGATTCGCGAGTTCTGCCGCAAGATCGGCGTGGCCAAGTTCAATAGTACGATTGACTACGTGGTACTGGAGAACTCGATTCGCGAGGATCTCAATCGCCACGCCCCGCGCGTGATGGGCGTGCTCGATCCGCTCAAGGTGGTCATCACAAATTACCCGGAGGGCGAGAGCGAAGAGCTCGCAGCGGTGAACAACCCCGAGGACCCTGAGGCCGGTAAGCGGAACGTGCCGTTCAGCCGGGAGCTGTACATCGAGCGGGATGACTTTCGCGAAGATCCGCCGAAGAAGTTCTTTCGACTGGCCCCCGGCGCCGAAGTGCGATTGCGGTACGCGTTCTTCATTCGCTGCGAAGAGGTGATTAAGGACGACGCCGGCGAGATCGTCGAGTTGCGCTGCACGTACGATCCGGAAACCCGCGGTGGTTACGCTCCAGATGGTCGCAAGGTGAAGGGAACGATTCACTGGGTTTCAGCCGCGCATGCCCTGCGGGCCGAAGTACGGGTCTACGATCATCTGTGCCGCGTCGAAGACCCAGACGACGTGCCCGAGGGGCAGGACTGGAAGGTAAACCTGAATCCCGATTCGCTGCGCGTGCTGACCGACTGTCGCTTGGAGCCGAGCCTGAAAGACGCGGAGCCGGGCGCGCGCTACCAGTTCGAGCGGCTCGGTTATTTCTGTGTCGATACGGTCGATTCGCAGCCCGGCACACCGGTGTTCAACCGCACCGTGACGCTCCGCGACACCTGGGCCAGAATCGAAAAGCGCGGCGGTGGCGGCGCGAAGCGGAGTTGATTGCGGTAGTCAATGTGCTCTCTCACGACCATCTCTCGGCTGTGCGAACAGGGCTTCTGAGCCGGGGGCGTCAGCCCCCGGATTGGATCGCGCCAATGGTAGATGTTGACGCATCTACGAGCCGGCGCACCCGCTCTGAGTGATTGTTGGTCTGGTTGCGCTCTCACCGCGCTGTGCACCTTGCGGCATCGTGTGGGGCCGCGATAATCGCAATCGAATTAGTCGCGTGGGTGCCACTTCGGGTGCCACTGGCTGCTTGCCAGCCAGCGTGTGTCTTCGGCGGTGCAATTTGTGCCGAGGCTGGTCGTCAGTGCTTCGAGGCGATGGGCTATGAGGCACTGGCTGACGAGCAGCCAGTGGCACCCGAAGCTGTGAGTCGCACCGGTTCCGACGACAAACTCAGGTGGCCATGCATCGGCATGGCCGCTGTTGTGAGATGCAGTAGTCGCCTGCCAAAAGGAAGGATGAACGGATGCCGCTGTTGGTTGTTGGTTCGGTGGCGCTGGACAGCGTGGAGACGCCCGAAGCGACGCGTGAGAACGTGTTGGGCGGCTCGGCGGTTTACTTCTCATACGCGGCCAGCTTCTTCAGTTCGGTGCGTTTAGTCGGGGTGGTGGGCGAAGACTGGCCAGGCGAGCACACGGAGTTGCTCGCCAAACGCGGCATCGACACGGCCGGATTGGAGGTGGTGCCCGGCGCGAAGACGTTTCGCTGGCGGGGCAAATACCGACCGAACATGAACGACCGCGACACGCTCGAGGTGCACCTCAACGTGTTCGAGAAGTTCGATCCGGTCTTGCCTGATGCCTATCGCCGCTGCTCGTTCTTGTTTTTGGCCAACGGCTCGCCCGTCGTGCAGATGAAGGTGCTCGAGCAGGTGCCCGGCGCATCGCTCACGGTGGCCGACACGATGGACCTGTGGATCGAAACCCAACGCGATGAGCTGGCCGAGCTGCTCAAGCGCATCGACGGGCTGGTGCTCAACGATAGCGAAGCGAAGCTGCTGACCGGCGACGAGAACATCGTTCGGGCGGGCCACAAAGTGCGCGAGATGGGGCCGCGGTTCATCGTGATCAAGAAGGGCGAACACGGTGCGCTGTTCTTTTCCGAGCACGAGACCTACGTGATGCCGGCTTTCCCGACCGAGGATGTCATCGACCCGACCGGAGCGGGCGACTCGTTCGCCGGCGGGATGATGGGATACCTGGCCGAGAAGGGGAACTTCGAGCCGCGCACGCTCAAAGAGGCGATGGCTTACGGCACTCTGGTGGCCAGCTTCAATGTCGAAGACTTCAGTCTCGACCGACTGGAACGCATCGACCGCGACGATATCGAACGACGGATGGGCGAGTATCGGCAGATGCTCAGCTTCTGAGGCAGCTGCAGTTCGCACCGTCGCACGGTCGTTCGCGGGTGCATCTCGAACAAATTATCGTTCCGCGCAAGGGAGACTCTGCCTTGCCGCCGAAGTATCGGACGTTCGTGGCGATCGAAGTTTCAGCGGCCGTGAAAGAGCGGGCGGCGGCGCTGGTGCGCGAGTTGGATCATCAGTCGACCGGCGTACGCTGGGTGAAGCCGGAGAGTATGCACGTGACGCTCGCGTTTCTCGGCGAGGTGTTGGCCGAAGGGATTCCGGACGTTTGCCGGGCCGTCGATGTTGCCGTGCAGGAACAAAGCCCGTTCGGGATCCATCTGGCCGGCGTGGGGGCGTTTCCCAATGTGTCGCGACCGCGGACCGTGTGGTTGGGCGTGGGTGAGGGAGCCGAGCAGCTTGTAGAGATTGAGCGTGTACTGCGCAATCAACTGGCCGAGCTGGGGTTTCCGCGCGAAAAGCGCGCCTTCACGCCGCACCTGACGCTTGGCCGCGTGCGGGAAGTGCGCCGCGGGGCCTCGCAACTGTCCGAACCGCTTGCCGCGCAGCGCGACTACAACGCCGGTAGAATGCAGGTCCGCGAGGTGATCGTGTTCTCTAGCGAGTTGAACCCGCGGGGCCCCGTCTACACGGCGCTAGGCCGATCGAAACTATCGGGTTAGGCGCGGTCGGGGCATGATCTGGCGGCGTTAACGTGGGGCGGTGCACGAACCGTTTTTCTCGACCAAAGGCTATTGCAACTGGTGGTGGCGACCGATATGATGTTCAGGCGTACAGTATATGGCCGGGCTCGGGTCCTGCCTTGCCGGTGGACATCATTGTGTGACGTAAACCGCTGCCAGATAAAGGAATATGCTGATGGTCACAACCAGCCACAAGTCGAACAACCGTATGGCTAAGAAAGACCAGACCGCCGCCAAGTCGGGTGGCAAGGGCTCGCAAAAGTCGCGGGCCGCCAAATCCGGCAAGACCGACAGCCCGACAGTGCTCGAACGTAGCGACACGCTGAAAACGACCGTGGCGCAGATCGAGAAACAGTTTGGGCAGGGCGCCATCATGCCGCTCGGCTCAGACCACTTCCAGCCGATCGCGGGCATCCAGACCGGCAGCCTTTCGCTCGATCTGGGATTGGGCGGTCAGGGTATTCCGCGTGGACGGATCATCGAAATCTTCGGCCCGGAATCGAGCGGCAAGACGACGCTGGCCTTGCACGTCGTCGCGCAAGGCCAGCGCAACGGCGGCATCGCGGCGTTTGTCGACGCCGAACACGCGCTGGACCCCAGTTGGGCCAAAAAACTCGGTGTCGAGCTGGAAAGTCTGCTCGTGAGCCAGCCGGGACACGGCGAAGAAGCGATGCATATCACTGAGATGCTGATACGGTCGAATGCCGTGGACGTGATCGTGATCGACTCGGTGGCTGCGCTGGTGCCCAAGAAGGAGCTCGACGGCGAAATCGGCGATGCCCACGTCGGTCTGCAGGCGCGACTGATGAGCCAGTCGTTGCGAAAGCTGAACGGCGCGATCAACAAGACCAAGACCAGCGTGATCTTCATCAACCAGATTCGCGAGAAGATCGGCGTGATGTTTGGCAGCCCGGAAACTACGCCGGGAGGTCGGGCCTTGAAGTTCTACGCAACCTGCCGCATCGACGTGCGGCGGATCGCCCAGCTCAAGGACGGCGACGACGTGGTGGGCCAGCGTGTGCGGGCCAAGGTCGTGAAGAACAAGGTCGCCCCGCCGTTCCGAGTGGCCGAGTTTGATATGATGCACGACCGGGGCATCAGCTACGAAGGCGACGTGTTGGACCTGGCGCTTGCGCAAAAGATCGTGCATCGCTCGGGGGCCTGGTTCCGCTATGGCGACGTACACTTGGGTCAGGGGCGCGAGCGAGCCCGGCAGTTCCTGCAAGAGAACCCCGAAGTGGTCGAAGAACTTCGCCAAAAGGTGATGGAAGCCGGCGGCTACAGCGTGGCGGTGCCGGAGGCCGCCGAGGCGCCGGGCGAAGCAGAAGACGACGATTGGAGCGACGGCAAGTCGGACGACTGAGCCCCCGGGTCGCCATGTTGGCCGGCGCGGTGCTTCGGTTGGGCTCGCCTGAAGGGAACCATCGATGAAGCATGCGGATGGCCAGACGGGGTCGAGGCTGCCAGTCGCCAGACAGGCGGCCAGCGTCGCGTTCGGATTTGCCACGCTGAGGATTGTCGTGCTGACAGTCGTCGCGCTGACATGGCTGGTCAACAGCGCCGACGCACAGCAGTCGGTCGAAGCGCGGTCGTTGGCCATCATTGATGCCATCGAAAACGTCGTCAGCGATGCGATCGCGCGGGCGGAGGCCTCGATGGCAAGCATCGCCTGTGTTCGTCGCGGCGGCGGCGATGGTGTGTTGGGGCCGCTGGATCCGCTCGACCCGCGGCGGCGACAGTTAG
>CALKYM010000153.1 GCA_938003525.1 uncultured Planctomycetales bacterium
ATCCCCCCGGCTTCGCCGCTTGGAGCCGGCCCGAACATGTGGTGATCAGCGGCGGCGACTCGTTTGACGCGGCAGCGGCGGTCGAAGCCTATCGCGACCGCGGAGCGCACGTCGTTCACACGGCGACGGCGGGGGCGGTGCGGTATGAGCTATCCGGGGAAACGATCACCGTGTCTACGTTTCGCGCGATGCCGACTTTCTGAGTCTCCCCAGTTTGAGGTCGCCGCGGCGACGGGTGACTACGAGGATGTCGCGACGGGAAGCGACAGTCCCGCGCGGCGATTGCGAACCTGCCAGTAGTGGCGGACGTAGCGGGGACGTGTGTCGCGGGCTGCTTGGGCAGCGACCAGGTTCGTCCACTGCGTCAAGTGTCGATCACCTGCGGCGAATGCTTCTTCGGGCGTGGGCGGTTCGCGCAGCCATCGGGCTTCGAGTTCGTCGCGCTGTGGGGTGAAGTGGCGGGCGAGTTGACTGGGGTCTTGCATCACGCGACGGTGCAGGCGTTCGTGCCGCCACCAGAGAGAGTTGTCATCGGCACAGTCGGTTGGATCGCTGCCCAGGTCGAGTGGTCGAGCGACCGACACGGGCTTGAAGAGGCTGATGCAGGGCGCCGCGGTGGCGGTGACCCAATGCTGCACGCCTGTGGGAGACAATTCGGCAACCCAGGAGGCGGTGGTTTGCGAGGCAGCGATGCGACCGCCGGCGTGCATACAGGGCGCCTGCATGGCTCCATTGAGCCAGCGGTACTGCGGAGCGGCGGGTTCGGATCGGGGCGCACCGTTTGCCTGGCCGCCGTGATCGCGCAACAGGCGCATCATGCCGGCGACGTCGTGGGTGTCGGCTAGCAGGTGTGAAGTTCGCCGTTGACGGATGCGGCCACATGCGATTTGCGTTTTGATGCGGTCGGAGTGGGCCTGGGCGAAGGGGGCAATCGTCAGCGCGTTGGAGATCGTGCGTCGCCGCGTCACCGCTTCGACGGCGTGCTGGTTGTCGGCCGTTTCGAGCACCAGCGCGCCGGTGGGATCGGCGATGAGAAAGCTGTTGTGGTAGGTGAAGCTGCGATGCTCGTGTCCGCAACCGCCGCCTTGTCCGTGGGTGGCGATCAATTCGACGATCGTCTCGACGGCCGCTTGTGCCGAATTGGCTCGCTCGAGCGCCAGCCGCAAGAGATCCATGCCGGTCAGCCCGCTGCGGCCGTAGGGCTGGCGCGTGAAGACGGCCTCGTTGCCAATCACCAACCCGTGCTCGTTGGCGCCCATCTCGGCGCCCCACATCCAAAAGGGGCGGCTGAGCAGCACGGCGTTGGTGTGCGAGACTTGCGGGATATCGATCCAAGTGCATGAGACCCTGGCACCGGCTGGATGCGTTTGGGCGGGTTGCCAAACGAGCACCTGCGCTTCGTTGGCGTCGCGGTCGGAGTTCTTGGCGAACAGCACGCGGTCGTGCTCGACGATGACGGCGCAGTCGCACATGGCGGTGGGAGTCTGGCGAAGGTGAAGTGAGTAGCGCGATGCACACGCGGTGCGCCCGTTGATCGTAGGGGTCGCGCACCAGCTCGTCCATTCGCCATGCAGAATTGGTATGCGAGTGGTGCTGCGCCGCGATTCGCGCGTTGTGAGGCTGCGGTCGCTGTCCTAAGATGAGCGCGGGTGGGCGACAACGCTTCGCTGAGGAGGAGCGCACGATGGCCGTCGATACCAAACGCGTCAGCAGTCGGCGTCAACTGCACTTCGACAGCCTGGATGAAGTCCTGGCGGATGCCGAGCAGATGGCCTCGCGACCGGTCGAGTTGCTCGGCAACTGGTCGCAGGGGCAAATCTACATGCACGTGGCGACGGTCATGCAGCAGTCGATCGACGGGCTCGACTTTGAGCCACCGTGGTACCTGAAGATCATCGGCCGTTTGTTCCTCAAAGGCTACACGCTGAAGAAGGGTTTCCCGGCCGGCTTTCAATTGCCTGAGAACACCAAGCTCCGCCCGTCGGAGACCAGCGTCGAAGAAGGGTTAGCGGCGCTGCGGGCAGGCATCGAGCGATTGAAACGTGAATCGACGCGGGCCATCAGCCCGTTGCTGGGCCGCATGACCGCCGAGGAGTGGAACCTGCTGCACCAGCGCCACGCCGAATTGCACTTCAGCTTCATTGTGCCTGCCTGACGGATCACGACCGGCAAGCGGGCGCGTGCGCAAACGAGTCTCGACATGGCCAGCGACGACGAACCACAGGACGAATTGACGGTCGACGCCTTTGAGATGGCGGACGGCTGGGTTTTTCTCCGCGTCCGCAGCGTCGAGCAGGACTTCGACCAGGTGCCGTTTGTGCTCAGCCAGGCTTTGTCTGACTGGCTGCTGGAGAATCCCGACTACCGCGTCCGCGAGACGTTGCCCATCACGGCCGGCGGCGCGACCGTCGGCATTCACGTGTGGTACGACTGAACCGTGCGGATGGGGTCGTCGGTCAGTCCCCGGCAGGACTCGCTTGGCGGCGCCGATTGGGGATGGTCAGGGTGAAACCATGACCTACGATCGCGCTGGATTGTTCATTTCAACAGGCTCTCGCCGGTGGAGGCCTTGTTGAGCAGGTACTCGCAGGGGGCGAAAAGCGGACCGTCGGCTTTGTGCCAGGCGGTGAGTTTGTCGGCAACGTATTTCGCGCCCAGCATGTCGGCGTACTTCATGATGCCGCCGCGGTAGGGCGGAAAGCCCATGCCGAGGCAACTGGCCACGTCGATATCCGAAGCGCGAATCGCGATGCCTTCGTCGAGACAGCGGCAGGCTTCGTTGACCACCGGCAACAGCGTGCGTTCGACGATCTCGCTGTCTTCGATCTTGAGAGCCGGTGGATTGTCGGCATCGACGCGGGCCAGCTCGACCAGTTCGGCCAACTCGGGATCTTCGCTGGCCGTCTTGCCGTCGGCGTACTGGTAGTAGCCCACGCCGGTCTTTTGGCCGAAGCGCTTGCGCTCGAACAGGTGATCGACGAGGGTCGAATGGTAGGCTCGATCGGGAAAGGCCTTGGCGAGGATGCCGCCGGCGAACTTGGCGACGTCGACACCGGCCAGATCGCCCATGCGAAACGGCCCCATCGGCATGCCGAAGCCGAAAAGCGCCTTGTCGATGCGGTAGGGATCGACGCCGCGGTCGACCAGCCAGCCGGCCATCTGGCCATAGGGGAAGAAGATGCGATTGACCAGAAAGCCGACGCAGTTGCCCACGGTGACGGGCGTCTTCTTGAGACGTTTGGCCAGGGCAATGGTCGAGTTGAGCGTTTCCACGCTGGTCTTCTCGCCACGGACGATCTCGACCAGCGGCATCACGTGCGCGGGTGAGAAGAAGTGCGTGCCGAGAATCCGCTGGGCCGCTTTGGTCTTCTTGCCGACCACGTTCAGATCGATGGTCGAGGTGTTCGTGGCCAGGATGCAGTCGGGCGAGGTCTGTTTTTCGAGATCGGCGAAGACTGCCTGCTTGAGCTCGATGTTCTCGATGACGGCTTCGATGACGATGTCCAACTGATCGAAGCCGGCGTAATCGGTCTGCGTCGAGAGCCGCGAGAGTATCTCGTCGTGTTGTTCCTGGCTAATGCGCCCCTTCTTGAGCCGTGAACCGAGGTTCGACTCGATGCGTGCGCGTCCGGCGGCGGCCGCATCGTCGTCGACTTCTTTGAGTCGAACTTCGAGCCCCGCTTGCAGGAGGCTGGTGGCGATGCCGCTGCCCATCGTGCCCCCGCCCAACACGGCTGCGCGGGTGAACGGTTTCGGTTCGAGTTTTTGATCGGTGACGCCGGGCACCTTGGTCGCGGCGCGCGGCGAGAAGAACATGTGAATCAGGCCCTGCGCTTGGTAGCTTTCCAAGCACTTGCGGAAGTTTTCTTCCTCGCGGGCCAGCCCGGCCTGGTAGCCGTCTGTGATGCCGCACAGGATGGCATCGAGGCAGAAATCGGGGTGCACCAGGTTGCGGGCCTTGTCGCCCATCTGCGCCTTGGCGGCGTCAACGAGACCTTGCGCCGTCTCGGCAGCGGGCAATTTGTCGCTCAGTTGCGAAGCGCGGACGGCTTCGAGTTCGCCGGCGGCCAGCTTGCGGGCCGCGGCGATAGCGGCCGTGATCAAATCATCGGGTTCGACCAGCTCATCGACGATGCGGTTCTCCAGGGCCTCTTTGGCTTTCGCCTGGCGGCTGGTGAGCATCATTTCGGCGGCCAGCATGGGGCCGGCAAGCCGCGGCAGCCGCTGGGTACCGGCGGCGCCGGGAATGAGTCCCAGGCTCAATTCGGGCAAGCCGACACGGCAGCGGGTGGTCGCCACGCGGCGATGGCCGGCCATGGCGAGTTCCAAACCGCCGCCCAGCGCGAATCCGTCGATGGCCATCACGATGGGCTTGGCGTTGGCTTCCATGTCTTCCAGCGCTGCGGAGAGATTCGAGGCGATTTCGCCGTTGCCCGCCTGTTCGGCCAGTTGTTGCAGCTCGCCGATGTCGGCCCCGGCCACGAAGTTTCCACCAGCGCCGGTGATGACGATGGCCTTGATGCCCGAGTCGGCGTTGGCCGCGGCCACCGCGTCGATCAGGCCCTGCACAACCGGCTTGCTGAGCGAGTTGACCGGGGGCGAATCGATGGTGACGACGGCGACATCCTGCTCGGTAGAACTACGCACGACTTCAGCGGCCATGACATGCCTCGGAGTTCGATAAGACGACCGCTCCGCGCGGCACGATTGCGGCTTGCGGCACGACAGCGGCACAGAAACTGCATTGCAAGAGGACGGTCATCGTAGGGTTCGCCGGTGCGCGCTTCAAGTGCCGGGATCAACGGGCCCAAAGGCTACTCAGCGGCTGCGGCGACCTGCTCGTAGAAGGCTCGCAGGTGGGGCAGCACCCGCTCGGTGCTGTAGCGATCTTCGATGCGCTGACGGCCGGCGGGGCCGAGTTGGCTGAAGTTCTGCGGCGCCGCGAGCACATCGAGCGCGAGTTCGGTGAGGCGATCGACGTCGAAGAAGTCGGCCAACAGGCCGTTCTCGCCGTGGGTAATCATTTCCTGGACCGGTGGCGTATCGGACGCCACCACGGTGCACTCACACGAGAGGGCGTTCATCAACGACCAACTAAGTACGAACGGCACGGTGAGATAGATGTGGAGGTCGCTGAGCGAGAAGATTCGGACCAGCTCTTGCGGCGCCACGCGGCCCGTGAAGATGAATCGCTCGAGCGGGTAGTTGCTTTGGGAGAGAACGTGCTCGCGAAAGCTCTTGGCTTCGACGTACCGCAAGTCGCCGCCGTAGGCCACGCGATCAGTGCCGACGCAGACGAAAACCACGTCGTCGCGCTCTTGCGCCATGCGCCCGGCGATCTGCATGAAGATGTCGAAGCCCCGCATGGATTCGAAGCCCCGCGAGACGTAGGTCACGATCTTTTGATCGTCGCCGATCGTCTGTCCGGCGACTTGCCGCGGTCCGAGTTCTGCAGCCGACAGGCGCCGCCAGAACTGCGGGTCGAGGCCGTCGAAGATGCACGACAGCTTCGGTTGGTAGACGGGCGGAAAGAGACTGCGCTGGTACTCGGTGGGACAGTATCCGGCCGTGCAGGTTTCCAGGTCCAAGAGCAGCATCGCGTCGCGGGTGTAGGTGCGCAGCACGTCGAGTTCGGTGGGTGGAAACTCGGGGCGGTAGTCGAGATCGCTGCCGTGGGCGTGATAGTAGAACTCGAAGTAGTTGATGATCGGGCAGGCGTACAGCTCGCGGAGAAAGACGGTCGAGCCGAAGCCGCTATGCCCGACGACCAAATCGGGCTGAATGTCGGGGCGGGCCTTCAGCGCCTCGTAGACGCCGTGCGAATGCCAGACGTAGTTCTCGAAGCTCCGCGAGCAGTAGTGGTTTTCAGCGCGGGCCCCGCCGCCGATCTGATAGCCAATCCGCTCGACCGGGCCATCCTGACCGCTGCCGCGATGGGTGACGAACCAGCACTGGTCGCCATGCCGTGCCGAGAGCTGCTGCGCTACGTGTCCGAACTGGGCCGGGTAGTTGGGGTGCACGAACACGATGCGCATGGTGTGAAGCCCGATGCAGGCCGCAGTGCCGAAGTAGTCGAGCGACGGCGTGTCGCTAGTGCTCCGTCAACACTTAATGTTCGAGTAGGAGCCGTTCGGCGGAGCACTAGGTTGTTGTTTGTGCCAAAGCAATTGCGTCTTTGGCGATCGTTCCGCGTCGCCCGAATGAATCGGGCTGACGCTCCACTAGTAGCCCACGGCACAGCCGTCTTTGCGGGATTCGGTGGCTCCCTGCAGCGTGCCGTGTTCCCAATCGATGAGGATGCCTTGGTAGCCACCGAACATGGCTCCACCCACTCGTACCAGCTTGTGGCCTTTGGCTTCCAGCCCATCGGCGACTTGCCGCGAGATGCCCGACTCCATGGCCACGGTGCCTCCGTCGGAATCGGCCGGTTGGCCCGTGGGCGTGGCGCTGCCCAAGTGTCGCACCCGGGCGGCGTCGCCGGCTTGCTGCACGTTCATGCCGAAGTCGATCATGTTGACCAGTACTTGCACGTGGCCTTGGGGCTGCATGTCGCCGCCCATCACGCCGAAGCAGAACCACGGTTTGCCGTCGCGCGTGACCATGGCGGGAATGATCGTGTGGAAGGGACGCTTGTGCGGTTCGAGGCGGTTGAGGTGGTTCTCATCCAGCGCAAAGAGCGCGCCGCGGTTTTGCATCACGAAGCCGACGTCGCCCGGCGTGACGTGCGAACCGAAGCCGTGAAAGTTGCTCTGAATCAACGAGCAGCAGTTGCGGTCTTTGTCGACCACGCACAAGTAGATCGTGTCGCCGTGCTCCATGAGAGGACTGCCCGGAGCAACGTCCGTGCTGGCCTGCTGCGGGTCGATGAGCGCCTGGCGGCGCGCGGCGTATTCCTTGGAGATCAACTCGGCGACGGGCAAGTCGGCGAATGCTGGGTCCGCATACCAGCGCGAACGGTCGGCGAAGGCGAGCTTCTTGGCTTCGACGAACAGATGCCAGTAGTCCGCGCTGTCATAGCCCAGGGCTGCCACGTCGTGTGGTTCCAACAGATTGAGCATCTGGAGCGCGGCGATACCCTGGCCATTGGGCGGCAGTTCCCAGACGTCGTAGCCGCGATAGTTGGTCGAGACGGGCTCGACCCAATTGCTGGTGTGATCGGCGAAGTCGCGTAGCGCCAGGTAGCCGTCGTTGGCCTGGCTGAACTCGACGATCGCCTCGGCGATGGGACCGCGATAGAACGCGTCGACTCCACCGGCGGCAATCTGCCGATAGCTGCGAGCCAGGTTTGGGTTGCGAAAGATCTCGCCGTGCTCGGGCGCGCGACCACCCGGCAAGTAGGTGGCCGCCGTGTCGGGCCAGCGGCTCAGTGTGCGCTGCGACGACCGCCAGCCTCCCGCGATGATTTCGCTGACTGCAAAACCGTTTTCGGCGTAGTCCATCGCGCCAGCGAGAATGGTGGCGAAGTCCATCGTGCCGAACCGCAGACGGAGCTCATCCCAGCCCGAGACGCAGCCGGGCACCGACCACGACAGGGGGCCGTGGGTGGGGATCTCATTCAGGCGGCGCTCGCGAAAGACCTCACGGGTCAGCGCGTACGGACTCCGCCCACTGGCGTTGAGTCCATAGAGCTGGTCGGTCTTAGCGTCGTAGTAGATGGCGAACAAGTCGCCGCCAATGCCACAGGACATGGGTTCGACGAGACCCATCATGGCACTGGTGGCGATGGCCGCGTCTGCAGCATTGCCGCCGGCCTTGAGGATGTCGAGACCGACTTGCGCCGCGAGCGGCTGGCTGGTGGCCACGATGCCGTGTTGGGCAACGACGGCCGAGCGGCTCTGGTGCGGGACCTTGGCCGGGCGATCGTAGCCGACGCCGACGCGTTGACCGGGGGAAATCGAGCTGGGCCGCTGAGCGTGCAGTTCGTCGGGATGCATGGGATGAGTGAAGCAGAGAACCGCTGCGATGATCGCAGCGCGACTTGCAAGCCGGCCGCGCGAGTCAGGATTCAAGGCGTGCGACATCGTAACACCTCTTGAAGTCGACCATGGGCTCTCGAGCGGATCGCACCGCGTGCCGCTTGGAGCCCGACTTGGTGTGCCGTCTGGCGTTCACCGCGCAGGATTCGCCCACCGCCAGCAGCGCCAGCGTAGCAGCGTACTACTCGCGCCGCCACTTGCGAATAGTCGTGCGGCGGGCGCTCAAATGGCATTGGTTGCCGCTGCTGCTAGCAGCTACACAGTGTCGCTCGCTGGGGGGTCGCTCGCTGTGGCGTCGCTCCCTTCGGACCGCTCGTTGGATGCAGCGATGCGCAGTGGGTCAAGGACGACATGGTCCCGATCAGGCGCGGCGCGTGAGCGTCGCGGGGGGACGAGATCCAGGGATGGAGTCTTGAGGATGAGAACTTCGGCCGCTTGGCGCGCGAGCGTGCGCCATCAAGGACTGCTGTATGTAGGATGCGTCGCTATGGGAGTCATCATGGCCCAGCGCGCTTCGGGGACCGACTATCCGTTTGCCAGTGTCGAGAACGACAATTTCATCGTGCTGGGCCCGGCGGATGTTGTTGAGGGCGCGCTGGAAACGGCGGACGCCTATCGCCGGCAGATCGCGATGGACTGGTTGGGACGTGAGCTGCGACCGGGTGAAGCCCGAGCGCACATCTATCTGCATCTCGACGGCTCGGTTGACCAGAGCCTGCTGCACCCGGCGAACCCTGAGAACGGGCGGCCGCACATTTTGTCTTTGGCGACGACCCGCGCCGATCTCGAACGCGCGCTGGCACACGAGCTAGCGCACGTGGTCTTGCGGGCACGCAACAGCGCCCGGGCTTTGCCGCGCTGGGCCGACGAAGGGATCGCCAGCGCCTATGACGACCGGGAGCGGCATCTCATTCGCCGGCAGATTCTGGTTGGGTTCGTCGAGGCGGGCAACTGGCCGCCACTCGCGGCGATCCTGCAGGCCGAGCGGATCTCGATGCAGGACCAGGCGGCCTACGCCGTGGCCGCGTCGTTAACCGAGTTTCTGCTCCAGGAGGCCGATCGCGAAACTTTCTTGACGTTTCTCGACCATGGACAAACGGCGGGCTGGGATCAGGCACTTGCCGCGCACTACCGCATCTCGGGCGTGGGCGATCTGCAACTACGCTGGCAGCGGTGGGTGGCCGACCAACCCAGCGCGTCCATCGGCGATTAGAGCGGCGCGTAGTTGGAGCGCGTCGGGCGCGAGATTACGCGGACCGCGTTTGCCGGTGTTGTGGAAAAGAGACTTGAACCGGCGGCGCGTCAGAACGAGACCTCCATCTCGGAGTGACTGCCGTTGAACTGCCAGTTGTCGTAGACGCTGGGCGCGCCGTTGCTGACGGTCTGGATGCTCACGCGCGTGGCGGGAACCCAGATGTACGAAGTGCCTGGACGCACGCTCCAGGCGGTGCCGTTGATGTACAACAGGCGGTCGATGCCCCAGTTGTTGTGGAATACGAGCTTGCCCTGCGTGGCGGCCTGCATGTCGCGCTGAAACGCGGGGCTCTTGCTCATATTACCGATCACGTCCGAGATGTACTGGCCGTTCACTTCGCGGCCGATTTCCGACAGGCGTGCATCGAGTGTTGTGAACAGTTGGGTCAAGCGGCTGTCGAGCTGCTTGATCTGTTCGTGCAATTCTTCCGGCGTGGGAGCGGGCTGCGGCGGAGTTGTCGTGCCGCCGGACATGCCGGCCAATTGCTGGCTGAGCTGATTGATAGACGCTTCCAATTGGCTCACCGACGACTCGAGGGTCGCCATCCGCTGTTGAATGGTCGCCAGGTCGTCGGCCGGAATCGTATTCGTAGCAGCCTGACCGAGCGCTACGCTGTTCAGGCAACAAGCGATGATGAGGCTCGCAAGGGCATATCGAGCTTGCATGGCGGTTCAACTCCCGTTGGGCCAAGTCGGTACGGGTGCTAGCCCGTGCTGGATGGTGCTAAGGCATCAAGCCACTAGAATGGTTGCCCGATCGTGCGGTGTCAATTATCCGCGTCAGGCAATCGCTGCCGAATCTCGATTTGACCGCGACCACGGTGACCTTGCGGGTCCGGCAAGGTAGGCAAGCTGGTAATTACATACTGTGCGGGTCGGAGATTCGTCGCCAAGGTTCACCAGTCCGTGTAGGCAGTCTCTCGCACCTTTGTGGAAGGATGGTGATCGGTGGCGCCATCGATCGCGACGCTCATCGATCACTCGCTTTTGCATCCGACGCTCGATGACCGCGCGCTCGAGGAGGGTTGCCAACTCGCCGCTCGCTACGGAGTGGCCAGCGTGTGCGTCAAGCCTTACGCCGTGTCAGCCGCAGCCGGGCTACTTGCAGAGAGTACCGTGCGCGTCGGCACGGTGATCGGCTTTCCGCACGGTGCGAACGCTTCGGCCATCAAGGCGGCTGAAGCCGAGCAGGCCTGTGCCGACGGCGCTGTCGAACTCGACATGGTCGTCAACGTGGGCAAGGCGCTTTCGCGGGATTGGGACTACGTGGCGGCCGATGTGTGGGCCGTCGTTGATGTCGCGCACGCGCGCGGCGCGATTGTGAAGGTGATCTTCGAGAATGACTTTCTGGCCCGCGACAACGACAAGGTCCGGCTCTGCGAGATTTGTCGCGATGTGGACGCCGACTACGTGAAGACTTCGACCGGCTTCGGCTTCGTCAAAGATGCATCGGGGCACTACGGCTATCGCGGCGCGACGCTGGATGACGTGCGGCTGATGCTGGCCCACTGCGGGCCGCGGATGCAGGTCAAAGCCGCCGGCGGAATCCGCACCTACGCCCATGCGGCCCAGATGCGCGAACTGGGTGTAGCCCGCATCGGCGCGACGGCGACCGCCGAGATCATCGCGGGTGAGCAAGAGGCGATGGGCGCCGCAGACGCCTAAAGTCGCCGGTTCTATCCGTCCCACCAGGGGGTCCACGCGGTTGACCGCCATGCGGGGCGTGCTGGCGGATTGCACCAGCAGTGCTGCGCGGCTTTTACGGTTCTTTTACAAACCGATGACGGCCCGATGACACGCCATTCGACCCCTCCGCCTACAATCCGGCAGCCGTCGAAAGCGTTCTCTCGACGAAGTCCGGCAGGTCGATAACAGGCCTGTCAGTTCCAACCGCAATCAAACTCATTGGCCTCGGGCCGGCGAGTCTCGAGTCGAGCAGGGAAGGGCAATCGTGAGCACTGTTGAGAGCAGCGCCGTTGAGAGCTCTGTCGAACCGCTTTGCGAAGAGGCAACTTGGGACGCATCGGGCACTGCTCTCGATCCGCCGGGCCGCCAAGCAGAGCGCATCGGCGAATCGGCTGCGTCACCGCGGACGACGAAGGCCGTGCCTGCGGCCAAGAAGCGCTGGATGCACGGCGTGAACTGGCCCGTGTTCGGTTGGATCGCGTTTCTGCATGCCGGCGCGTTGGCCGCGCCGTTCTTCTTCACCTGGAAGTCCGTGTTGCTGTTTGTGGGACTTGCCTGGTTTAGCGGCGGCGTGGGCATCACGCTCGGGTACCACCGGCTGCTGACCCATGGCAGCTTTCAGACGTATCGCTGGGTGCGGCGGTTCTGCGGCGTCGCGGGAACGCTGGCCGGCGAGGGCCCGCCGCTGATGTGGGTGGCCACACACCGCGAACACCATGCGCTCAGCGATCAGGAAGGCGATCCGCATTCGCCCCGCGACGGCTACCTGTGGAGCCACGTCGTGTGGTTGTTTCCTGCGCACGAAAAGGGACATCAAGAGCAGCTCTACCAGCGCTATGCGCCGGATTTGTTGAAAGACCCGTTTATGCGATTCTTGGATCGCACGTTCCTGCTCTGGCACTGGGCGCTGGGGTTCGGGCTGTTTTTTGCCGGTTGGATCGGCTGGGATCTGTACACGGCCTGGTCGTTCGTGTTCTGGGGCATCTTTCTGCGACTGGTCGTGGTGCTGCACGTCACCTGGTTCGTCAACTCGGCGACGCACATCTGGGGCTATCGCAACTACGAGACCAGCGACAACAGCCGCAACCTGTGGTGGGTGGCGCTGCTTTCGTTTGGCGAAGGCTGGCACAACAACCACCACGCTCACCAGCGTTCGGCCCGGCACGGGCATCGTTGGTGGGAGCTGGACCCGACGTTCGGCATGATTCGGCTGATGGAGCGGGTCGGGCTGGCTTGGAAGGTGGCCGACGTCCGCGAGCCCAAATCCGGGCGGTCTGCGGCGGTCTGATCGGCCGCTCTGCGCTCGTTGGATCAGTCTCTTCGTGCGGCGGTAGTGCGCTGCGCGGAACTTCAGGCCCCCCATTCGTCCGGGGGAGGCGGTGCCCGGCGTCCGCAGGTTGGGTGCGTCTGGCCCGATTGGCGGTTGCAAAGCCCCGGCAAAGCAGTAAATTTAGCGGTTTAAGTTGTTGGTATCACAGTAGTAGGAATTGGTGTAGGCAGTCACCACACGAGCGAAGCGGTGCTTCGCGCGCGGCAAACAGGTTTGGCAAAAGCGAATACGAAGCAGTCACTGATGGCGATCACGAAAGAGCGGAAGCAGGAACTGATCGGGGATTTCAAGCGAGCCGACAATGACACCGGCTCGCCCGAAGTGCAGATCGCGCTCCTCACCACGCGGATCTTGGATCTCACGGAGCACTTGCGGACGCACAGCAAGGACTACGCCAGCCGGCGGGGTCTGTTGAAGATGGTCAGCCGCCGGCGTCGCCTGTTGGACTATCTGCGGCGAGTCAGTCCGCAGCGCTACCTCGACGTCATCCGGCGTTTGGGAATTCGCAAGTAGCAGTCTTCGCGCGCGTTCTCACTGCGTGTGCTCTCGCCGTGCATGGGCGCTAGCCGTGCACGCCCACTTGGCGAGCGTAACTCCCGCCGGAAGGCGGCGCGAGATTTTCTCGTCGTCAGCAGGCACACGCTGACAACGCATCGCCGCGCTCGGGGTGAACTCGGCAGGGCAAGCTCTTGATGTTGCCCCGGCTTGGGTGTGACTGCCGCTTTGCAGGACAAGAAAGTTGAAACACACGATTGAGAAGCAGATTGGCTCTGGCGTCATCAGTATTGAAACCGGCGAGTTGGCCCGACAGGCCGGTGGCAGTTGTCTCGTTCGCTATGGCGACACCGTGGCCCTGGTGGCGGCCACCAGCGGACCGCCGCGGCCGGGCATCGACTTCTTCCCGCTGACTTGCGACTACCGCGAGCGGCACGCCGCGGCGGGCAAGTTCCCCGGCGGCTTTCTCAAGCGGGAAGGGCGTCCCACGATGAAGGAGACGCTCACCAGCCGACTCATCGACCGGCCCATCCGGCCGATGTTCCCCGAGTGGTACAAGGATGAAGTGCAGGTGATGGCCAACGTGCTGGCCAGCGATCGCCAGAACGACGCCGACATATTGGCCATGAACGGCGCCTCGGCCGCGCTGTGCCTCTCCGGCGTCCCATTTCAGGGGCCCATCGGCACGGTGCGCGTGGGACAGGTCGACGGCCAGTTCATCGTGTTTCCCACGCAAGACGAACTGGAAGAGAGTGACCTCGATCTGATCGTCTCGGGACACGAAGACGCGATCTGCATGATCGAGGGCTTCGCCCGCGAGATGCCCGAGGACGAAATGCTCAAAGCGCTCGACACGGCCCACGCCGCGATTCGCGAGCTGTGCCAGATGCAACGTGAGCTGGTCGAAAAGGTCGGCGTCGAGCCGCGCGAGTACGATGTTCCCGAGCCCGATGGACTGCTCGATCGGCTCAAGGGCAGCTACTACGACGCGCTGAAGGACGCCAAGCAGACGTCTGGAAAGCAGGATCGTGCCGATGCGTGTGCAGCCGTCAAGGAACGGGCGCGGGATGAGGTGATTCCGGATCCCGATGCCGACGGCGCAGTCACCGGTCAGGCGTTTGGCAGCGCGTGGCACGGCCTGGAAGGTTGCGTGATTCGCGATCTGATACTGAGCGGCACCCGGTCCGATGGCCGATCGGCCAACCAACTGCGCGATCTCCGCTGCGAAGTCGACGTGTTACCGCGCGTGCACGGCTCTGCCATGTTCCAGCGCGGTGAGACTCAGGCGCTGGTGACCATAGCGCTGGGCACCTCGCGCGACGAACAGCGCGTCGATGGACTGATCGAAGAGTACTCCAAGAAATTCATGCTCGACTATTATTTTCCGCCCTACTCGGTCGGCGAGTGTCGGCCCATCCGCGGCCCGGGCCGGCGCGAGATCGGACACGGCGCGCTGGCCGAGCGGAGCGTGAAGCCGGTGCTGCCTGATCCGGACAAGTTCCCTTATACGATTCGGATCATTTCCGACATCCTCGAATCCAATGGCTCCAGCTCGATGGCCTCGGTCTGTGGCGCGACGCTGGGCCTGATGTCTTCGGGTGTGCCGATCACCAATCCGGTGGCCGGCATCTCGATCGGGCTGGTCAAGGAATCCGACCGCTACACGTTGTTGACCGACATCATCGGTGACGAGGATCATTTCGGCGACATGGATTTCAAGATCGCCGGCACGCCCAACGGCATCACGGGCATTCAGCTCGATCTGAAGATTCGCGGCATCGAGCAGGACATCATTCGCGACACGCTGGCGCAGGCCCGCGAGGCGCGGCTGGAAATCCTGAAGACGATGATCTCGACCATCGGTGCCCCCAAGGAGGACATCTCGCAGTGGGCGCCGCGGCTGTTGCGCACGACTATCGATCCCGAGAAGATCGGGCTGTTGATCGGTCCGGGCGGCAAGACGATTCGCAGCATCCAGGAAACGACCGGCGCGGTGATCGAAGTCGACGATGACGGCATCGTGACCATCGCCAGTAGCGAGGCCGAAGGCGCGCAGGCCGCCATGGAGCGGGTCGAAGCGCTGACGGCATCCGTGCAGTTAGACAAGATCTACGAAGGCCGCGTGACCAGCGTCAAGGACTTCGGGGCGTTCGTCGAAATCCTGCCGGGCAAGGACGGGCTGTGCCACATCAGCGAGTTGGCCGACGGCTACGTGAGCCAGGTGGCCGATATCTGCAAGGTGGGCGATTCCATGCGAGTCAAGGTGATCGCCATCGACGAGCAGGACCGCGTGAAGCTCAGCCGACGCCAGGCGATGGAGAGTTCCGAAGAGTCGAAAGAGACTGAAAAGGAAGTCGATTCGGTCTGAGGCAGTTCGTCGGCGCATCGCGTTTGCCATGAGTGACGATCCGCGACCATCGCCGCCGTCGCGCAGCAAGCAGCAGCTTCTCGATCAGTACACCGAGATCGCGACGCTGGCCGGCGGGCTGGCGCATGAGATCAAGAACCCGCTGTCGACCATTCGGCTCAACATGGAGCTGTTGGCCGAGGACTTTGCGGAGGCCGACTCGCCGCGCGATCGTCGCGTGCAGAACAAGATCGCCACGGTGCAGCGCGAGTGCGAGCGGCTGCAGGGGCTGCTCGACGATTTTCTGAGCTTCGCCAAGGTCCGCACACTCAATCGGCAGCCGAGTGACCTCAACGCGGAAGTCGAGCGGCTGCTCGAGTTCTACGGTCCCCAGGCTGAAGAGGCGAGAATCGAGATCATTCCCTATCTCGAAGCGGGGTTGCCGCCCGTGCTCATCGATCGCGAGATGCTGCACGGCGCGCTGTTGAACCTCGTGCTCAATGCCCAGCAGGCCATGCCCAGCGGGGGACAACTTGTGGCACGGACCAGCGCGCGCAACCGTCGCGTTGCCCTGGAGCTCATCGACACCGGCGACGGGATGGACGGCGACACCTGCGAGCGGATCTTTCAGGCGTTCTACTCGACGAAGCCGGGCGGCTCGGGGTTGGGCCTGCCCACCACCCGCAAGATCGTTGAAGCGCACGGCGGGCGCATTGCGGTGCAAAGCGAACCCGGCCGCGGCACGCGGTTCACCATCGAACTGCCGATCTACGAATCGTCGGGCGGCAATGCCGGTTCTTCGGTGTGACGCGCCCCAGGGGCGTTCTAGTGAATCCTCGGGGCATTTTGTATCATCGGCCACATGTCTTCTGCCGACGATTCCACGACCCAAGATGAGAGCGCGCCGGGCTATCGCGTACTCATCATCGACAACGACGAGCCGCACGCCGAGGCTGTTTCTGAAAGCCTGACGCGCGTGGGCTACGAGTGCGTGGTGGCCACCAGCGGCACTGCCGGCGCTGAGCAGATCGAGCGCGGCTCGTTCGACGTGATCGTCACCGATCTCAAAATGAACGACGTCGACGGCCTGGAAATTCTCGCACAGGCCAGGCAGGACCTGCCCGATGCGGCGGTGATCATCGTCACCGGGCACGGTACGATTCCCTCGGCCGTGACGGCCATGCAGCAGGGGGCCTTCAACTACCTGCTCAAGCCGCTCGACATGCGACAACTGCGGGCCATCACCGAGCGGGCCTGTGAAAACGTCGAACTGCGGCGCCGCAATACCGAGCTCAGTCGCCGATTGGACGAGAAATTCGGCTTCGAGGGCGTGGTGGGCTCGAGCCCGCAGATGAACGAGATTATCGAACGGCTCAAACGGATTGCGCCCACGGACGCCACGGTGCTTATTCAGGGCGAAACCGGCGCCGGCAAGGAGCTGGTCGCCCAGGCGCTGCATCAGAACAGCCCGCGGAAGAACAAGCCGTTCGTTGCGCTCAACTGCGCGGCGCTCAGCGAGCACATCCTGGAAAGCGAATTGTTCGGCCACGTGAAGGGCGCCTTCACCGACGCCTCGACCGACCGCGTCGGCAAGTTCGAATACGCGCACGGCGGCACGCTGTTTCTCGATGAAGTCGGCGACATGCCGCTGCCCACGCAAATCAAGTTGCTGCGAGTGCTGGAGAGCGGCGAGATCACCCGGGTGGGATCGAACGACACGATTCGCGTGAACGTGCGTCTGCTTTCAGCCACCAACCGCGATCTGGAGAAGCCGATCGAAGAGGGAACCTTTCGCCAGGATCTCTACCACCGCCTGAAAGTGGTCACCATCAAATTGCCGCGGCTGGCCCAGCGGAGCCAGGACATCCCGCTGTTGATCGAGCACTTCATCAAGCAATTTGCCAAGCAGCACAACAAGACGATCAAGAGCATGTCGACGTCGGCCCGACGCAAGCTGATGGGCTACGATTGGCCCGGCAACGTCCGCCAGTTGCGCAACGTGGTGGAGAGCATGGTGGTGGTCGACTTCGACGGTGTGCTCGATGCCGACGATCTGCCGCCGGAGCTGGCCGAACCTTCTCCCGTTGTTGAAGACGCCAAGGCAACTCACTTGGGCGCGTTGGTGGGCAAGTCGCTCTCGGAGATCGAGGGTCTCTTCATCGGCGAGACGCTGCGGGTGACCGGTGGCAACCGCGAAGAGGCGGCAGGCATGTTGGGCATCGGCGAACGCACGCTGTATCGTAAGATCAAGGAGTACGGTCTCAACTAGCTCGCCTGCCGCGCGTGAGCCCGATTCGCACCCCATTGGCCGCACCATCGCGCTCGATGCGCGGCGCCCGACACGAACGGAATCGATGTCTACGATCCATCAACTGCCACCGAACGTCGTCAACAAGATCGCCGCCGGCGAGGTGATCGAGCGGCCGGCCAGCGTGGCCAAAGAGCTGCTCGAAAACGCGATCGACGCCGGCGCCACGCGAATCGACGTGGAGATTCGCAAAGGCGGCGCCGAACTGATCCGGGTGGCCGACAACGGCTGTGGATTGGCTCCCGAAGATATCCCCTTGGCCGTGGCGCAGCACGCCACCAGCAAGATTCGCGACGCCGACGATCTGTTTCGCGTGGCGACGCTGGGATTTCGCGGCGAGGCGCTGGCCTCGATCGCCGAAGTCAGTCGGCTGTTATTGCGTAGCCGCCCGGCGGATGCGGCGGCGGGCTGCGAGTTGGAAGTGCATGGCGGCCGCGGCGGCGAAGCGACGCCCTGCGCGTGTGCGCCGGGCACGAGCGTGGCGGTCTCCGAGTTGTTCTTCAACACGCCCGTGCGGCGCAAGTTTTTACGCACCACGCAGACCGAGATGGGTCACATCACCGAGGCGGTGATTCGCGTGGCGCTGGCGTATCCCGAGATTCAGTTCACGCTGCGGCACAACGAACGGCTCGTGCACGAGCTGCCGGCTACCGAATCGTGGCTGCAGCGGATCGCCGCGCTGTTCGGCGATGAGCTGGCCGAGAACCTGATCGAGGTGACGAGCGTCGAAGAGGATGTGCGGCTCGTCGGTTACGTGGCGCATCCGAGCTTCAGCCGGGGCAATCAGCGACAGCAGTACCTGTTGCTCAACGGGCGGTTCATTCGCGATCGCTCGCTGCAACACGCCCTGGGCGAAGCGTACCGCGGCCTGCTGATGACGGGCCGCTACCCGATCGCGTTTCTGCGGCTCACGCTGCCGGCCGAAGCCGTGGACGTCAACGTACATCCCACCAAGCTCGAAGTCCGCTTTCAGGATGCCTCGCGGTTGTACAGTCATTTGCTCGGCACGCTCCGCACGCGGTTTCTCTCTGCCAACTTGCAGACGCGGCTGCACGCGCCGGCTGGAGATACGTCGTTACCAAGTGATGCGGGCGCGGAGCAGAGGGGATCGGCCGAGCGGTGGGCGAGTGAGGCGCTCGCGCGACGGTCGCCCGGGCAAACGATGCAGTTCGATCGGCCGCCGGGAGATCGGGGCAACCTGCCACTGCGCCAGCCGCTGGCGCTGGAACCGCTCGATGCATCGCAGCGAGCCGCGCTCATCGGACCGCGCGGGCCGCGCGATGGTGCGGAGTCAGCGGGAGCCGCGAGCATCGAAGAAAGTCAAGCATCGAAGGATGAGGCGGGTCGGGATGACCCGCACTCTGATGGCGGGCGACCAGATTCGCCGGGTGCGCCGGCGTCGCAGCGAGCGCTGGCGATTCACAATAGATCTCTACT
>CALKYM010000154.1 GCA_938003525.1 uncultured Planctomycetales bacterium
GCAATGCGCCGAATGGCTGCACTTTTGCCCAGCACCAGTTCGCCGGGAAACTCACCGTCATCCGTGGCGGCGCGCCGATGAGCGCGACACGCACCGGATGTGCGTGACGGATCGGTCGTAGTCATCTTCTCGGGCCTCTAACGCTTTACGATGCTGCCCCACAGTGCTGCATCGCGCCTCTACTCAGTTCGCAACGTCGCCTCGCGCTGACTGGCCCGCGCGAACACGACTCTTGGGTGTCTCATCACTAGCGGTCTACATCTGTTCGATTCTGTAGAGGATCATCCTCGCCGGCGGTCACGCGAGTACTTCGTGTTCCGCCACCATTGGTGATTGGCCCGACGTCGATTCCCTACGAACGTCGCGGATGCTCTTCGCCTCTGTTCCCAGGCTTCCTGCAGGCGATCGATACTCGTGGCGCCAAAGAGGTGTCTTACAAATTTGGGCGCGAGTCTCGCTGGTGCAGTTCGATGAGTTGGTACGTGCCTCCCCACTCGTCGTTGGCGAGCGCCATTGCTCAAGCACCCCAATCCGCAGTGCCGGCAAACTCAACGCTCGTTGGATGGGTGTCATGTTAAACGAGAGCCGCAACCGTGGCAATCAACTTGCAAGCAGTAAACGATACTGAAGCTGCCACCTGTGAGGGGACACAAGTGCTTGTAAGGTGTGCCTTTATGCACGACACATTGAGCGCGCTAAGGACCCCGTGGCGGGCGCCCTGTGGTAGCGGTTTGCGCGGTCGTAGCGACTCGCGCGAAGGTCCGTTTTCTAATGCTGAATACGGTTCAGCGACCGGCCGCTATTGCACTCGGCACGATTCCGTAGAGACGCGCATCGACACAGCAGCGGGGCCTCCGTCACGTCGAAGCACCCTAAAGATGGGGGGCAAGGTTTTTTCACAAGAACACGGACTTGCCTCCGTTGGTCGCCTATGGATCCGGTGGCTCTTTGGCGCGTGTGAAGAACATGAGGTGCTGCCAGGGCAGCTCGTCGTACTCGGCGGCGAGTTCGAGGCCGTTGGCCGTGTACTCCTTGAGGATTTGCTCTTTGCTCATCTTGTGCAGGCGCTTGATGGGCACCGTCGGATCCTCCAAACGAAACTCCGCCAGCGCGATGCGGCCTTCCGGCTTCAGGCTCTCGCGTAGTGCGCGCAGCATGTGTACCGGATGCGAGAATTCGTGATAGACGTCGACCAGCAGCACCAAGTCCAGTTCGCCGGCCGGTAACTGCGGGTCGATGACAGTGCTCAACATCGGTTCGATGTTCTCAAAGTCCGCCTCTTTGGCCCGGGCATCGAGCAAGGAGAGCATTTCCGGCTGAATGTCGACGGCAAGCACGCGGCCTTCGCTGCCCACAAGCTCGGCCAATTGAAGCGTGTAGAAGCCATTGCCACAGCCGAGATCGCAGACGACCTGCCCGGGTTCGATGTCGAGTGCCGCGAGCAACTCGTCACACGATTCTTCCTTCTCGCGTGTGGCGCGAATCAACCACGGCGCCCCCTGATAGCCCATGGTCGGCGCGATTTCGCGGCCGAGGTACTCCGAGAGCGGGGGCGGGAGTTCGGCCGCGGCTGTGCCGCCGGCTTGAGCATCGGGTTCCTCCGCCGAACAGCCGGACGGTGCCCAACTGCCTGCAGAGAGCACCCCCGCCAAGAGCGCGAAGGCGCTCAACTGTCTGGCAGTCGGGTAGAGTCGGAGTCGCCATCTTGGCCGCATGGTACACCTTCTCGGAGCATTCGCCGCTAGTGGAGCGTCAGCCCGATTCACTCGGGCGACGCGAAACGTTCGCCAAAGACGCAAGTGCTTTGGCGCAGACAACATGGTAGTGCTCCGCCGGATAACTCGCACCCGAAAACTACGTGTTGACGGAGCACTAGAGGCCGTTTCCGGCTACACAGCGACGGTCACTTGAGCTTAAACGTCGCCCGCAACCGTTCACCCATTCCGTCGAGCGTTCGCAAAAACGGCCCGTGCACCGCGTCGACGGTCTTGCCTTCGTCCTTGAATGCAAACGTCCGACAGTTTCGCAGCACCCGCAGCGCTTCCAGAACGACTTGCGCTTCCTGCGGTGTCAGAGAAACGTCGACCGCTTCGTTCTGAGTTCCGTCGCCCGAGTCAGTCATGCGAGTCCTTCGCCTGGCGAGTTTCGCGCCGCGAGGTACGAGAGCCAAACCAACCGCGCCATGATACTTGCTCGCGCAAAGTGGGCCAATTGGCTACCCACAGCTCGGTCGGAGCGCGCAGGAAGATGGCCGAACAGGGTGGGTGGCAAACCGCATGCACCAAGTAGCAGCTAGGCGGCAGCCTGGTCCCCAGCTTGGCAAAGGGACTCGGCATCGAGTGCCACGATGGAGATGTTGTGACGGTCGGCGAAGCGGACCACCTCGGGCTCGTCGACGAGAATCGTGCGCCGCGCTTCGACGGCCAATACGCGGCCGCCAGCGACCACCATCGCTTCGAGCGTGCCCATGCCAATGGTCGGAACGTCGAACCGCATGTCTTGTTGTGGTTTGGCAACCTTGACCAGCGTGAATCCGCCCGAGCGACAGAGCTGACCTGCCCGGCGAATGCATTCATCGGTGCCTTCGATGGCTTCGACCGCCAGGGTGGCGCGACCTTTGACGGCTACACTTTGGCCGACGTCGAGCCGCCCCATCTCCTTGGCCATTTCCCAGCCAAACTCGATATCGCGTTTCTCGACGGCGCTCAGGCCACGCCGAGTCAACTGACCGCGGCGTACTAGGAGTTCGGGCACGTAATCGGTCGGGGGAGCGAAATGGATACCGTCCATGGCAAACTCCGCGATCACCTCGTTCAGCAGGGTGTCGTCCTTGCGATCTTTGCGATTGAAGAGAAACAGCGGATAAAAGCGCCGAATGGCCCGCCAGTCGGGCAGGTGCTTTATCCAAACCCAGGGCTGATAGAGCAGAATCTTGGGCACCTTGCCGGCCATCGTGACCGTCGTCACCCCACGGCGGCGAAAGTAGCGAATCGCGCGGCCCAGTTTGGCCAGCCCGTTCCAATCGTATTCCTGGCAGATGTGCGCGAGCTGCGGGTCGGCGCAGTCCTTGATGCCCAGGCAGACGACGTGGTAGCCCTGTTGGCGCAGCGCATTGGCGATGACGATCGGATAGCGGCCCCAGCCGGCCAACAGGCCGATCGTACGGACGGGAGTGGGAGCGGCGGGGGTGTTCATCGACGTCGTCTCGTTCATCTGTCGCTCACCAGGGCAGCGATCAGGCCGCGTCCTTCTCGCGGGCCGGCAACGACTCACGCCCCGCAGTCGACATAAGCTGGGTGCTCAACTCCGCGACTCGAGCTTGCAGCTTGCGAAACTCGCGACGCATCTCCGGCAGCTTGGCCAGCGCCGCCTGTTTGAGCTTCTGCTCACGTAGCGGCGTGGCAGGAACTCCAGCCATGGTCGTGCCCGGTTCCACGTCGCTGATGATGCCGCACATCGCAGCCAGAATAGCGCCTTCGCCGATGTGGGCGTGGTCCTTAACGCCGACCTGCCCGGCCATCACTACGTAGTCGCCCGTCGACGTGCTACCCGCGATGCCCACCTGTGCGCACAACAAGTTGTTGCGGCCAATGCGGCAGTTGTGTCCGACTTGAACCTGGTTGTCGATCTTGGTTCCAGCGCCGATGGACGTCGCGCCGAAGGTACCGCGGTCGATGGTTGAATTCGCACCGACTTCCACGTCGGCTCCGAGCTCGACCCAGCCGAGTTGCGGCGTGAGCGTGTGTCCTTCGGCGTTGGAATCGTAGCCAAACCCGTAGGCGCCCAGCACCACGCCGGAGTGGATGATGCATCGCGGTCCAACGCGTGTGTCTTCGTATAACACCGCGCCGGGAAAGATGGTCACGTTTTCGGCGATGCGGCAACCGGCCATGATGTGCACGCCGGCGTGAATCGTCGCGCCACTGCCGATTTCAACCTCGTCGCCAATCACGCTGCCGGGCCCGATCTCGACGTTTTCGGCAATCTGGGCCGTATGACAGATCCGCGCCACAGGACTCCAGCCTCGGCGTCGAGGCGTGCGACGCGGACGAAAGTGCCGCACCAGCTTGGCGAACGCGCCTCGTACGTCATCGACCTCGATGCAGGGTACTGCCCGTGTCACACAACCGCGCGGCACGACGGCGGCGGCGGCCTGCGACGTGTCGAGGTGCTTGATCTTGTCGGCGTTGTCGATGAACGTGATGGTGGCGGGCCCGGCTTCCGCCAGAGGCGCCGCGCCCTCGATCGGAGTTTTGCCGCCGCCCGTCAGGTGTCCCTCGACCAGTTGTGCCAGCTCAGCCAGCCGCGTGCTCATCCGCGGGTATCCTTTCCCCACTCTGGTGCGCGGCGCCTCGTGCGCCGCGGCGCGCAGTTGTTGCGTTCAGATCGTGATCGTTGCCCGGCGCTGCCCCACCACGGGCGACGCCGTGGCGGGGCGACTCTAACGGCAGCCCAACGATCGAAGCAATATCATCAGGTGAGCCGGCGCACTGAAGAGCCGATGGCTTGCTCACTTAGTGGCCCAGTGGCTGTGCCGCAACCTCGGTAGCATTGCCAGCAAGCTCAATTCGGCAAATGCAGCAGGTCCAACACATCGCGCAGCGCGGCGATTCGATCGGGCCGACCCTGGTACGCATCGAACGGTGGCCCTGCGGCGCCGCGATCATCGCGATCGAGCAACACGGCGTGCCAGCCAGCGGCTCGCGCACCCTCGTAGTCGTTCGCCGGATCGTCACCGACCAAGAGAATACGGTCGCCGGGCAGGTCGACGCGCCGGGCGGCGACTCGGAAGAATCCCGCGGTCGGTTTGCGAAAACCGAGTTCGGAAGAGATGAATAGCTCGCAACCCGCCAAGTCTGGGTTCGCCTCGCAGATGTTTCGCAGCCGGCTGTCAAAGTTGGACGCGATGCCGACCTGCAAGCCGGCGTTGCGAATGGCCTGGAGTACCTGCGGTACTTCCGGATCGATCGACCATGCGGACGGCGCCGCGAAGTGATCCCAGAGCTGCTCGAACAGTGCGTCGACAGTTGGCACTTCGGGAAACACATCGGCGACGATCTGCTGCCACCGTGCACGTTCGCGGGATTCACTGGTCGCTCCTACCGGATCGTCCCGATCGAGCGCTTCCTGCGCCGCGAACGCAGCTCGGAAGCGCCTCAGTATCGTTTCGACGCCAAGCCCGCTCCCATGCCGCCGCGCGAACGACCGATAGACATCTGCCACCGCAGGACGCGGCCGAATGAGCGTCCCCACGGCATCGAACAAAACAGCACGAACGCCCGAGAGATCGGCCATTTCTGATGGTCGCTGCACGATTGTTGCCGGTCCATTACACACATCGTACGGCGTAAGCCCGTCTGGTGGCCAATAACATGCCTCTTCAGCCCGACGCGGCCGGCGCGGCATCACTTCCGCTTCGCGCACCCACTCGATTTGAGGGTCGATCGTGGCAGCAGGTATACTTTGGCTTACTCCCCCCGGCGCGGCTCGTGGCCCGGTACACCGGCGACAGTCAAGATGGCTGGCATCGTGGCCGGTCCACTCGTGGCGCGGTTGGGAGTAGTGAAATCGGTCGCGCTGCTGGGGTTGGTTCATGTTGCGTTTCGGCCTGATCACCGTTCAGGCGGCACTGGCCGCAGCGGCGGCATTTTCGCTGGGAACGGGAACGCTGGTTTGCGGTGCAGAGCCTGCGGAGCGGGCGGCTGTCGACCGGGTAATCGATTTCGCCCGCGACGTTGAGCCGATTTTGGCCGAGCACTGCTATGGTTGTCACGGCCCGGCGAAGCGCGAAAGCAACTATCGGCTCGACCGGCGCGACGTGGCCACCGCCGGCGGCGATTTCGGCGAACCCGCCATCGTGCCGGGCGACAGCGATGCCAGTCCGCTGGTGCAGTACGTCTCGGGCGATGGCGACATTGTGATGCCGCCCGAAGGGCCGCCGCTCGACGACGCCGCGGTCGCCATCCTCCGCGCTTGGGTCGATCAGGGTGCCGTGTGGCCTGACGACCGGGCGGGCGGCCACGCCGACGCGCTCACCACCGATCACTGGTCGTTCCAACCGCTCCAGCGGCCGCAGCCCCCTCAGATCGACGATCCCTGGGTCGCGAATCCGATCGATGCTTTCATCGCCGCACGCCTGGCCGAGGCCGACTTGTCGCCCTCGCCGGCTGGCGATCGGGCGACGCTCATTCGTCGCCTGTATCTCGACATGCACGGCCTGCCGCCGACGCCCGAGGAAATCGACACCTTCGCCGCCGACGAGGGACCCACTGCCTATGCGCGTCTGGTCGAGCGCGTCTTGGCCAGTCCGCACTACGGTGAGCGCTGGGCGCGGCACTGGCTCGATGTCGTGCGCTTCGCTGAAACGAACGGCTTCGAGACGAACACGCCGCGGCCCACGGCGTGGCACTATCGCGATTGGGTCATCGAGTCGCTCAACGCCGATCTGCCTTACGACCGTTTCGTGATGCACCAACTGGCCGGCGATGCGATGGGTGCCGACCGCGCCACGGGTTTTCTGGTCGGCGGGCCGTACGACACAGTCAAGAGCCCCGATGTCGCGCTCACGTTGATGCAGCGTCAGGACGAACTGGCCGACATCGTTAATACCACCGGCACCGCACTGCTGGGCCTGACGCTCGGCTGCGCCCGCTGCCACAATCACAAGTTCGATCCCGTCTTGCAGGAAGACTACTACTCACTGCAAGCCATCTTCGCGGGCGTGAAACATGGCGAGCGCCCATTGCCGCGCGGCGATGAAGAACAGAGGCGTCAGCAGGCCGCCGCCATTCGGGCGGAGATCGCCTCAGTCGATCGCGCCGTCGACAACTTGGAACCGCTGGCCCGCGTCGATGAAAATGCGCCGAACCCCGTGCGGCCGCGGGTCAACTCACGCCGCAACGTCGATCGTTTTGCGCCGGTCGAGTTTCGCTTCCTGCGTTTCGTCGCGCTGGCCACCACCGCCAACTTCGAACCGTGTATCGACGAGCTGGAGGTTTACTCGGCCGAAGAACCTCAGCGCAACCTCGCGCTCGCCGCGCCGGGCATTTCGCTCACCAGTTCAGGCGACTACCCGGGCAATACGAAACACCAGCTCGTGCATCTCAACGATGGCAGCTACGGCAACGATCGAAGTTGGATATCGAACACCGCCGGCACCGGTTGGGCACAGATCGAGTGGCCACAACCGGTGGTGGCCGACCGCGTGGTGTGGGGCCGCGATCGCCAGGAAGAGTTCAGCGACCGCTTGGCAACCGACTACCGCATAGAGGTTGCACTGGTGCCCGGCGCCTGGCAGATCGTTGCCGCGTCGGCCGATCGCGTGCCGTACGAGTCCGCAGCATCGAGCGAAGGCGAAACCGAGGAAGGATCGCGAGCCGCCGCTCGCAGTGAGCTACTCGCCAGGCGCGAGAAACTGATTGACGCGCTGACCACACTCGAACAAGGCCAGCGGGTGTATGCCGGCGTCTTCGAGCAACCGGAAACGACGCACCGTCTTTACCGCGGCGACCCGATGGCGCCCCGCGAACCGGTTGCGCCCGACGCGCTGCAGGTCATCAGCAGGCTGGGCCTCAGCGATGAAACACCGGATCAGCAGCGGCGACTGAAGCTCGCCGAGTGGATCGCCTCGCCTGACAATCCACTGACGGCCCGAGTGATGGCCAATCGCATCTGGCACTACCACTTCGGCACGGGTTTGGTCGATACGCCCAGCGACTTCGGAGCCAGCGGAGGAGTTCCGTCGCATCCCGAGTTGCTGGATTGGCTGGCGTGCGAATTGATCGACAGCGGCTGGTCGCTCAAGCACCTGCACCGCTTGATTCTGCTCTCGGCCACTTATCAGCAGCACAGCACACCCCACGAAGCGGGACTGGCGGTCGATGCGCAAACGCGGCTTTTGTGGCGATTTCCACCGAGGCGGTTGGAGGCGGAGGCGATCCGCGATTGCATGCTCGCGGTGACCGGCAAGCTCGACTCGCGGATGGGCGGCGCCGGCTTCAGCTTCTTTGAGCCCAACGACAACTACGTCCGCGTCTACGAACCCAAGCAATCATTCGGACCCGAGGAGTGGCGCAGAATGATCTACGCCACCGTGGTGCGGATGGAACGCGACGCGGTGTTCGGGGCCTTCGATGCGCCCGACGCCGGGCAAGTCTGCCCGCGCAGGCCTCGATCGACGACACCTCTGCAAGCGCTCAATCTGCTGAATAGTCCTTTTGTGCTCAGGCAGGCCGAACTCCTGGCCGAACGTCTGCGGCGTGAGGCCGGCGAGGAATCGACTGCCCAAGTACGCCGCGCTTTCGCCTTGGCGCTGGGTCGCGCGCCCGACGACCAAGAGCTCGCGCGGTCGCGCAGCGTTGTGGAACAACACGGGCTGGAAACCTTCTGTCGCGCCGTCTTGAATCTCAACGAGTTTCTGTTCGTCCCCTAGTCCAGTTTTGCAGTGCCTCGTCGCTGCATCTTTCGCGAAGCACACACCATGTCGCGCCATCGTCTGCCCACTCCTGTTGGACGCCGCTTGCTGGATCGCCGGAGTTTCCTCGGCAACTCGGCCAGCGCACTTCCGGCGATGGCACTCGCCAGCCTGTTGGCCGACGAACGGCTGTTGCTGGGCGCTGAGAATGCCGTAGATAGCGGCGGCCCGATCCGTCCGCAGATCGACCCCGCGCAGCCGTACGCGCCGCGCACGCCGCACTTCGCGCCGCGCGCACGCAACGTGCTGGTGATCTTTTGCTCGGGCGCTTTGAGTCACGTCGATACGTTCGACTACAAGCCGGAACTGATCAAGCGACATGGCGAAGCGATGCCCGGCGGCGAGCTGGTCACCTTTCAGGGTGAGAACGGCGCGCTGACCAGGAGTCCTTACGCGTTCCGCCCGCGCGGCGAGTGCGGCAAGATGACCTCCGATCTACTGCCGCAACTCGGCGAATTGGCCGACGAGATGTGCTTCATCCACTCGGTCACCAGCAAGACGAACACCCACGGGCCGGGCGAAAACTTCATGTCGACCGGCTTCACACTGGACGGGTTTCCCAGCATGGGCGCCTGGACCAGCTACGCGCTGGGGAGCGAGAACGCGGATTTGCCGGCGTTTGTGGCGATTCCCGATCCGCGTGGCGTTCCCCAGTCGAGCCAGAACAACTGGGGGCCGGGCTTCTTGCCGGCCGCGTTTCAAGGTACAGCCTTCAATGCGGAGCGTCCGATACGGCATCTCGCGCGGCCCGGCGATGTCGCCGCTGAAGCCGACACCGCCGCGCGCGAGTTGGTCAATGAACTGAACACGCGGCATCTCGAACGCTTCCCCGGCGACACGGAGTTGGCGGCCCGGATCGCCAGTTATGAGTTGGCCGCGCGGATGCAACTCTCCGTACCGGAAGTCAGCGATCTGTCGAGCGAGCCCGAAACGATTTGGCGGATGTACGGTGCCGACGACAGTGAGAACAAGGTCAAAGCAGGCTTCGCCCGCAATTGCATTCTCGCGCGGCGGCTGATCGAGCGTGGCGTACGCTTCGTACAGCTCTTCAACGGGGCTTACGCGATGGGCGAAGGCGTGGGCAACTGGGACGGTCACAAGAAACTCCGCGAACAGTACGACGTACACGGGCCGATCCTCGATCAACCCGCGGCGGCGCTCTTGCGCGATTTGAGGCAGCGTGGTCTGCTCGAAGAGACGCTGGTCGTGTTCTGCACGGAGTTCGGCCGTATGCCGACCTTCCAAAAGGACGCGTCGGGCCGCGATCACAACCCGGCCGGATTCACGTGCTGGCTGGCGGGCGCCGGCGTCAAGGCTCCCTTCTCCTACGGTGCGACCGACGACTTCGGGCATCGCGCCGTGGAGAATGCCGCTGTCGCACACGATTTTCACGCCACCATCCTGCACCTGTTGGGGCTCGATCACCGCCGGCTCTCGTACTACCACAACGGCATCGAGCGCCGCCTGACCGATGTACACGGCCACGTCATTCACGACGTGCTGGCCTGAAGCATCGCGTGCATGATTGATGTGTGATGCACGATGCGCGTCGCGGACATGCGGAGTGGCTGTCAGAGTGAACCTGCCAACAGGGAAACCGCTGTGAGCGATTCTCAGATGGATGCCAACTACGACGAATATCGCCAGCGGGCGCTCGACGCACTACAGCCGATTCGCGAGCGCATGGCGCAAGACGACAGTTATCTCCAACGCGATCGGCTGGGCGAAGAACTCTGGCAGACAGTTTGCCGCGAACAGTTCCTCGCGCCTCTGGTCTCGCGCGACTACGGCGGTACGGGTGGCGGGATGTTCGCTGTGGCGGCCGCCCTGGAAGCGGTCGGCAGCAGCGGGATCTTTCATTTCCTGCCCGTGTTGACCAGCGTCGCGGCGGTTGCCGTCGAGCTCGCCGGATCGGAACAACAAAAGACGGGGTTTCTGGCAAACGTCGCACAAGGTGAGGCCAGCTCGTGCCTGGCCGTCACCGAGAAGGAATCTGGTTTCAACCTGTTTCGCATGCAAACCTCTGCTGCCCGCGATGGCGACGACTATGTGATCTCCGGCGAGAAGCTCTACATCTCCGGCGTGAACGTCGCCTCGCACATGCTCTTGGTCGCGCGCACCACATCGCTCGATGAAGTGAAAGCGACGGGGCTGACCAAGACCTACGGCATCTCGCTGTTCCTGATCGATCCGCGAACCAAGGGCATCACCTTTGAGCCCGTACCTGCTCGTGGCGAGGCGTCGCTCTTGCCGCACCGAGTGACATTCGACAACGTACGCGTGCCGAGCAGCGCGCTGGTAGGTGAAGAAAACCAGGGCACGCCCATCATGCTGGCCGCGTTCAACCCGGAACGCATATTGTTCTCGGCGATCGCCGTGGGAATGAGCGACTATTGCCTGACGAAGGGCTGTGAGTACGCGCGAGAGCGGCGCGTGTTTCGCGATCCGATCGGCGCGTATCAGGCTATTCAGCATCCGCTGGCCGATGCCTGGATCCGGCAGCAGGCCGTGCGGCGACTGGCGCAACATGCGGCTTTGGCGTTCGATCGCCGCGAAGACCCAATGACGGTCAGCGTTCAGGCCAACGCAGCCAAGGTGATGGCGTCCGAGTTGGCCCAGCGCTCGATTGACGCGGCGCTTGATTGCTACGGCGGGAAAGGCTTCGACGAGCGCAACAATCTGGTCCAACTTATCGAGCTGGCGCGCTTCATGAGGACCTCGCCCATTAGCAACGCGCTGATCCTCAACGCGATTTCCGAGTACGTGCTGGGGCTGCCGCGATCGTACTAGTGCTCCGTCAACACGTAATTTTCGGGTGCGAGTTGTCCGGCGGAGCACTACGATGTTGTCTGCGCCAAAGCACTTGCGTCTTTGGCGATCGTTCCGCATCGCCCGAATAAATCGGGCTGACGCTCCACTAGCGATCGTGGGGATTGCCGGTGCTCAGCGATCAACTTCGACGCCACAGGCCCGCAGCAACATTTCCTGCACGGTCATGTCGTGTTCGAGGCTGTAGTCGGGCTGTTTCCCGCTGCGAACACAGGCGGCGAACTCGCGGAGATCGGCAATCTGCAAAGTGGCGGCCGGCAATTCGAGACGCTGCCATGTGCTCTCGCCTGCCAGGCACACGTCGAGCGGCTGGGTCGTGGCATTCGCCAGATGGCCGCTGCCCAGGTGCGGAATCGCGCAAGCACCGCGCGTGCCGTACACCTCGATCCGCCGCGCGGCATCGATCGGTTCGAGTGCCGTGACCTCGACGATGCCCCGCGCCCGCGGGTATTCGAACACCGCCAGGCCATCGTCGATGAAGTCGCCCGGCGCTGGATGATGGTGAGCCAGGAAGGAACTCACTTGGTGCGGTGACCCCAGCATGGCGACCATCATGTCGATCAGATGACCGGCCATCTCGAAGAAGATCCCGCCCGTGTACGGTCCGTACTCTTCGACGTACGTGTCGTACAATGCCGCGTCCTTGGGCATCCGCGCGCGGAATTCGTAGATTTCGCCCAGCTCGCCTTCACGACCAAGACGCAACATCTCCAAGACGGCCGACATGTAGCGAAACAGGTAGGCCATTTGCAGGTGTCTTGATCGCGCTTGTGCGAGATCGACCAGCTCGACGTACGACGACCAATCGGTGCCGGCGGGCTTTTCGAGCAGGACGGGTCGATCGCGTTCAATCGCCGACTTGGCCCAGCTGACGTTCTCGTGTAGGTGCCCTTCTACAAGAACACCGTCGAGCGGTTCGTTCAGCAGTTCCTGCGGAGATGCGAAGAGCTGCAATTCCGGCAGCAGTTGGCGCCACGTTTGTGCGCGGTCGGCGGCCGTTTCACCATCGGGATCGTAGGCGCCGACCAAACGGAATTCGCTGGGGTGTGCGGCAATCTGGCGCACGAGACCGTGCGCGTGCGTGTGCCGCATACCGAGCATGCCGAGAGTGAACGTCATGGGCGCGCGTGCCACGTGGAGACCGACTGTTAGATGGCCTTGGCAACGGGCGGCGCCTCGGACGCCTGCCGATCGGACGCTCGCACTAGGCCGGTGACTCGCAGGGCGCGCCACAGCGCCTGCTCTTCGTCGGGGGCCACTTCGCCAAACACCTGCACGGCACCAGCCACTCGGGCGGCGAGTAGCTTCCCGTCACGCAGCGCCAAAGTGTTGCCGCGTTTGGCGGCAATGCGCCGCTCGGGGGTGATGATGCCGATGAGGTTCACCGGATCGGACGCCGAGATGACGTGCCACTTGCCCGCCGGCGGTTCGTCGCGGCAGCGGCGCAACAGTTCGACGGCAGCGGGCGTGCCATACTGCTCGCCGGAGGTACCATCGACAAAGCGGCCACCGTGTACTTCGCCGCGGGCTTCCAACCGCCGCAGGAGTGGCACCAACTCGCCCCAACGTGGCGCGAGCGGTTCGCGCGTCAACAGGTCGCGAAACACGACGCCGTACCGCAACAGCAGTTGCCCGACCCACCGCTCCGCGCGCTGGCGGCGGTCGACCGCTGGCAAATCGCCCGGCCATTGCGACCAGCGGCCACCGTGCCACTGCCGCCGCGCTGGCTTTCCGCGCCGGCGCTGCAGGCGCCGCAGGGCGTCTTTGCGCCGTGAACGATCGGGCGAGACGCGGGGCCGAATCGAACCGAAACCGTCGGCCGTCGCCAAACCCAATGCGACCAGCGTGCCCAATGCATCTTCGACCTGAGCGGGCAACAGCTTCGTCAGCCGCGCGAGATCGTGGAAAAAGCAGGCCCCGTGTTGGGAAAGCGTGTCGTAAACCGCTTGCGCCGTCGCATCGAGCCCCTGCGGCGTGCGCGTTTCTTCGTCGGGCACGATCCAAGGCAGATCGTCGCGCAACACCAGGCTCAAAGGCACGGAGCTGTTGAGCAGCGCCTTCCGCGAAATGCGATCTTCCGGACGCGGCGGGCGGAGGCGCCCCCACGTCACTTCGCCGTAGAGCGTCAACTCATCGAGCCACTCAGCCTCGTAACGCTCGAGTCGTGGCGCCAGGATCTCCGACTCCCACGCGCCGGCCGGAAGTTCGAAGCCCTGCAGCCGCGCAATCACGTCGCGGACGCCGGCGCGGCCGGCGAGTTGCTTGCCGGGAAGCATGCCGTGATAGGCCAGCAGAAAGTTCAAGAACACGGCCGGTTCGACCGGACGCACGCGGCGCCGCGCGCCGGCCAACGTCAGCCGATGAATCCGCGCCAACAATCGTCGCTGGCACCACTGGGTATCGATGACCTGGCTGTCTGGCGCAGAAGAACTGGGGCCATTGTCGGCCCCCGTGTCGAAATGGCCGCGCAGCACGGCGCCTTCGGACTCCAGCGCCGCAAAGGCCGCATCGACTTCGGCGGGCGTCAAACCGAGCGCAGCCGCACACTCAGACGTCTTCACTGGACCGCGGAATTCGGCGAAGCCGCGGACCAATGCCAATTGCGCTTCCCGTGCGTTGGGTTGCGCCTCCAGGTGCGGCGGCAAGTTCAGGGGTGGACTGGGAACAGCCTCGGGATAAATGGCTCGCACCAGTGGCCAACGTTCGGCGGCCAGCCAAAACGACAAACCGGGCCGAGGCTCGATTTGTGCGGCGCGACTCTGCGCGGCAAGTTCGTCGAACCAGGTTTGCCAGCTATCGGCGTCGCGTACCGGCACGGCGACCAGCGTCTGCAAGACATCGTGCAGTTCTTCCGCGTCGCGCACTTCGGGCCACGCCTCTTCGCGTACTTGGGCAATGGCCTCCGGGTCGAGCTTGGCCAGGTCGCGGACATCGTCGGCCACCAAGGTCCGCCGGGTAGCGACGGCCCGGGCGCGGCGCTCTTCCAGCGGCGCGTCGTCCAAAAAGGCATACGGATTGGCGTTGAGAATCTCGTAGCAGAACGGCGAGGGCTCGCGGGTGTCGCGGCCGACCAGTTCGATCTCGCCCGCCTTCACATCGCGCAACACGTCCAGCCAGCGATCGAGATCCATCGCCTCGTGGAGACAATCTTCGACGGTCTGCCGCACCAGCGGGTGATCGGGAATCTCGATGTCGCCCACGATGTGTTCCAGGCAGGCCGTACTTTCGGGGAAGACGGCCGTCAGCAGGTCGTCGGAGCGAAACCGTTGCAAGGGCGGCGGCACCTTGTTGCCGTTTTGCATGCGCGGCAGAGCCAACGCCCGGGTGGCATTCCAACGCCAGCGGATCTGAAACATGGGCGCGGCCAGCAGCGCCTGTTTGAGCAGAGCGGCGGCGTTCTCGGTGTTGAGCATGCCGAAGATCGAATCGAGCGCGAAACTCTGGTGGGGGCCGAGCGAGAGCACGATGCCGTTGTCGTCGGCGCTGGCCTGCAACTCGAAGTTGAACGAGCGGCAAAATCGCTTCCGCAGCGCAAGTCCCCACGCGCGATTGACGCGGGCTCCCAGCGGGGCGTGAATCACCAACTGCATCCCGCCCGATTCGTCGAAGAACCGCTCGAAGATAATCTGTTGGCGGGTGGGCAACATGCCCAGCGCGGCCCACTGCGCGGCGGTGTACTCGACCGCCTGTCGCGCCGGATATTCTTCGACGCCGGTTTCGCCTCGCAACCAGGCGGTGACATGTTCGACCCAGTCGCGCGCCTGCGTGCCGGAGACTGGCTTGCCGTTGATGCGCTGCGCCAGGTCTTCGCGTAGCTGGGAAACTTCGCACGACAGTTCATGAGTTCGCCCCGGACCTTCGCCCAGCCAGAAGGGAATCGTGGCCGGCGCTCCTTGCGCGTCCTGCACCAGCACCTCGCCGGAGCGGACTTGCAGAATCCGCCAGGAGGTATTGCCCAGCAGGAAGATGTCGCCCGCCATGCTCTCGATGGCGAAGTCTTCGTTCACCGTGCCGACAAACGTCCGCGGATCGGCCGTGTAGACCTGATAGTCGGCCGTATCGGGAATCGTCCCGCCGGAACTGGCCGCCACCAATGCCGCACCGCGCCGGGCGCGAAGCTTGCCATGAATGCGGTCGCGGTGAACGTACGATCCGCGCTGGCGACGACCATCGACGCCGACGCTCGTCAGTTCCAGAACTTCCTCGAACGTCTCGCGCGACAGTTCGTGATAGGGGTCGGAGCGTCGGCAAAGGGCCAGCAGTTCTTCTTCGTCCCACTCATCGGCGGCCACGGTGGCCACGATCTGCTGGGCCAGCACGTCCAGCGGCATCCGCGGGAGCTCGATCGCGTCGAGACGTTCGGCGCGCGTGGCACGCAAGAGAGCCAGGGCTTCCATCAGGTCATCGCGCGTGAGTGGAAACAGCCGCCCGCACGGCACGGCGCCGAGACTGTGGCCCGAGCGGCCGACGCGTTGCAGAAAGGTGGCGATCGATCGCGGTGAGCCGATCTGACAGACCAGATCGATGTAACCCACGTCGATGCCGAGTTCGAGCGACGCGGTCGCCACAATCGCCTTCAACTGGCCCGACTTGAGCCTTTGCTCGGCCAAGAAGCGCAGCTCGCGCGAAAGGCTGCCGTGATGACTGGCCACGGCTTCCTCGCCCAACAATTCCGACAGGCGGTGCGTCACGCGCTCCGCCAGGCGGCGTGTATTGACGAACACCAGCGTACTGCGATGCGACGCGATCAGTTCGGTGATCCGCGCGTAGACCTCTTCCCATTGCTCGTTCGAGCAGACGGCCGAAAGTTCGCTGCGCGGCACCTCGACGCCGAGATCGAGTTCGCGCAAGTGGCCGGCGTCAATGATGCGGCACGCGGGGCTCGACGTGCCGTTGGCGTTGGCGTGCCCGACCAGGAACCGCGCGATGCGATCCAACGGGCGCTGTGTGGCGGAAAGCCCGATGCGTACCGCGCGGCTGCCGCACAATACATCAAGCCGCTCGAGAGTCAGCGCTAGATGCGTGCCGCGACGATCGCGCGCCAGGGCGTGGATTTCGTCGACGATCACGGTGTGGGCGCCGCGCAGTATTTCCCGGCTCTTCTTACCTCCCAGCAGCAGATAGAGCGACTCGGGCGTGGTGACGAGAATGTGCGGCGGCCGGCGGACCATCGACTGCCGCTTCGAGGCCGGAGTATCGCCCGTGCGGACCGCCGTCCGAATCTGCGGCAGCGCGATGCCATGCTCTTCCGCCAGCGCGCTGATTTCCGCCAGCGGTTGCTGCAGATTGCGCTCGATGTCGTTGCTCAGTGCTTTCAGCGGCGAGACGTAAACGACTTGTGTGCCGTCGGGCAATTCACCGTCGACGGCCTGGCGCAGCAAGCGATCGATGCACACCAGGAAAGCGGCCAGCGTCTTGCCGGAGCCGGTCGGCGCCGCGATCAGCGTATCGCGACGCGCGACGATCTCGGGCCAGCCATCGCGCTGCGGCTCAGTAGGTTGGCCGAACCGCCCGCGAAACCACTCGACGATCAGCGGATGAAACAGGTCTTCGAGCACCGCTTGCACCGTGCGGCAGATGAGCATACAAACGTACAGTATCTCGCGTAGTATATCTTCCGGTCGCTAAGCTTGCGACTGCGAGTCTGAGACCGCAGGCAACGACAGCAACGCCGAAGCGCCCCTCACCCGGGGGGCTCTCGGCCAGCGGCCACCGACCCCAGTTGGCAACCCGTGCATGGAGGCGGCAATGCGGCAGATCGAGTCCGCTGGCGAAGGCAACGCTCTTCTTACGGAGCCGGCCTACGAACCGCTGAGCAGCGTTTGGGACGGCAGCGACGGCGAACTGCTGGAACGCATGTTCGGCTTCTATCCTTCGATCGATCCCGAACCGATCCTGGATGCGACACACAACGCGGGCCGCTTCTGGATCGGCTCGTCGCGCAACGTGTGGTCGATGGACATCGACCCGTCTTTCGCGCCTAGGATCGTGGCCGACAATCGCACCATGACTGGCCTCAACAGCCGCACGGGCAATCCGCGGTATCGTGTGCCGGCAAACACGTTTGGCGCCGTTGTGTACGACCCGCCGCATGTCGGCCCGCAAGGTCGCGACAAGAGCGTGAAGCGTTTCGACGCAGACTACGGCGCGACGGTGGCCTGCGGCAAAGAACATGGCTGGACGCTGAGTTATCTTTATCCGCCGTTTCTGGCACAGGCCAAGCGGGTGCTGAAGCCTGATGGACTCTTGCTGGCCAAGATCACGGATATGGTGAACAGCCACCGATCACGGTGGGCGCACTGCGACTTCATGCGGATGGCCGAAGAAGCCGGCTTCACGGTTTGTGACCTGATCGTGAAGATTCGCCGCGGGCCGATGCGATCGAATCGCTGGAAGACCGCGCACCACGCCCGCAAGCGTCATTGCTTTTGGATCATCTGTCGCAACGCGACGAGCTGCGAGCGCACGTGAAATGCTGCGCTCACGCTAATTGAAACAGTCCGTGCAGCGGCTTGCCATCCGCCAACCTGTAGGGGCGGCCCGTGCTGTCGTGCATTTCGCCATCCGGGTCGATGCCGAAGCGCCACAAGAGCGTCGCCGCCAAGGCGCCGGGAGTGACGGGATCGCGCTGCGGTTTGGCGCCGAGCTTGTCGCTCGCGCCGTAGATACCTCCTCCTTGTGTGCCACCACCGGCCAGCACGACGCTGTAACAGTCGGGCCAATGATCGCGACCGGCGGCACCGTTGATCCGCGGCGTGCGGCCGAATTCGCCCAGCGCGACAACCAAGGTGCTGTCGAGTCGCCCGCGGGCTTCCAGATCTCGAACCAGTGCCGCCAGAGCGCGGTCGGCTGGTGGCAGGAGATGATCGCGATGGCGGGCGAAGACCTGCGCGTGACTGTCCCAGTTGGCGTCCTGGCCGTTGTACACGCCGTCGAACACGGTCACGAAGCGCACACCCGCTTCCACAAGACGGCGGGCGAGTAGCACACTCTGCCCGTGCTTGTTTGGGCCATATGCTTCGCGCGTCGTCGCGTCCTCACGATTCAAGTCGAGCGCGTCGCGGACCGGTTGACTCCGCAGCAGCCGCAGCGCGCGATCGTAGTAGGTGTGCATCGGACCGACGTCTTCGCGGGCGTCGAGCACGGCGGCCTGCCGGTCGATGGTTGCCAGCAGTTGCTCGCGCTCGGAGAGTCGGCCGAACGTGATCTCTTCGGGCAAGTCGATACTGCCCACGCGGAAATCGGGCTGCGAAGGGTCCGCTTCAATCTGAAACGGATTAAAGGCCGGCCCGAGAAAACCGGCGGTTTGGCCGGGCAATTGCACGACGTTCCGCATCATATGCGGCAGCGCCACGTGCGGCGGTACGGCTCGGCCTGAGTCTTGGGACTGGTGCGCGTAGCTGAGCACCGAACCGTAACACGGGAAGCTGAGGGCGTCGTCGGCCAGCAGTTCGAGATCGCCGCCCAAGGGCGTGCGTCCGCACAGCGCCTCGACGGCCGCCGAATTGTGGTTGCGCATCGTGTGATGCATGCT
>CALKYM010000155.1 GCA_938003525.1 uncultured Planctomycetales bacterium
GGGCGACTTGCACCGGATCACTGCTGGGCTATCGTGGGCGCGGCGTGTGGCCAGGAGTTGAACGTGGCGGGAGCGATGATGATGTCTACTCGATGGGTTGCGCGGAACGCGTTCGCGCGGGTGCTCAGCATACAAATAGTCGCCGCGTTTGTGTTGGCCAGCGCGAGTCTTGGATTCGCAGCCGACGAGCCACCGAACGTCGTGATCATGTTCACCGACGACCAGGGCTATGGCGACGTCGGTTGTTTTGGTGCACAGGGGTTTGAAACGCCCAACCTCGATCGACTGGCGGCCGAGGGCGTGCGGATGACGAACTTTTACGTTGCGCAGCCGGTGTGCTCGGCTTCGCGGACGGCGTTGTTGACAGGTTGTTATCCGAATCGCGTTGGCATTCTCGGCGCGCTGGGGCCGAAGAGCCCGACTGGTATTCACGATGACGAGATGACGCTGGGCGAGCTGTTCCAAGGGCAAGGCTACGCCACCGCGATTTTCGGCAAATGGCACTTGGGCCATCACCCGCAATTCTTGCCGACGCGGCACGGCTTCGACGAGTATTTTGGTCTGCCGTACTCGAACGACATGTGGCCCTATCATCCCGAGCGGCCCAACGGCTACCCACCGCTGCCGTTGATCGAGCAGACGGAGATCATCGAACACAACCCCGACCAGCGCAACCTGACCACCTGGTACACAGAGCGGGCTGTCGACTTCATTCGCCGGAACCACGAGCGGCCGTTCTTCGTGTATGTGCCGCACAGCATGCCGCACGTGCCGCTGTTCGTGTCCGACAAGTATCAGGACGCCAGCGAGCAGGGGATGTACGGCGATGTGATCAGCGAGATCGACTGGTCGATGGGGCAGATCACCGACACGCTCGAAGAGCTGGGCATCGCCGAGCGGACACTGGTGATCTACACCTCGGACAACGGACCTTGGCTGAGCTATGGCGATCACGCGGGCACGACGGGCGGGCTGCGCGAAGGCAAGGGGACGACGTTCGAGGGCGGAGTCCGCGTGCCGTTCATCGCGCGATGGCCGGGTCACATTCCAGCCGGCAGCGTGCAGCACGAGCCGGCCATGACGATCGATTTTTTGCCGACGTTGGCGAAGCTGATCGGCGCGGAGATGCCAACTGAGCGCAAGATCGACGGCATGGACATCTGCCCGCTGTGGGCCATGGAGGAAGGAGCGGCTTCTCCGCACGAAGCGTTCTACTTCTACTGGGGTCGCGCGCTGCAAGCGGTGCGCAGCGGCGATTGGAAGCTGCATTTGCCGCACGCCTATCGCAGTCTCAACGGCAAACCCGGCAGCGGCGGAATCCCGTCGAAGTACGTGCAGCGAAAGATCGGACGAGCATTGTTCAATCTCGCAGACGATCCGAATGAGACCACCGATGTCGCCGCCGAGCATCCCGAGATAGTCGAGCGGTTGCTCGCCTTGGCGGAAATCGCCCGCGAGGATCTTGGCGATCAGGCGACGCGCCGCCAAGGCAGCGGCGTGCGCGAGCCGGGGCGCTTGCCGCGGTGACGCGCGCCGAGCGGCTTGGACGTTAGGCCTCCGTTCTCGCCAGCGTGTCCACGAAGTACGCGCGGTTCCAAATCGTCAGCGCGGCGACCCCCAACGCCAGCAGGATCGTGACGCCCAGCGTCACGTGCATCGCCATCGGTGAAAAGATCACATCGGCGGACTCGGGGCGAATCGGCAATCCCCGCGCCTGACGGCTCTTCTCGTAGGCTTCTTTCGCCACATCCAGATGCTCGATCGCCAACAAGATCAGCGCGACATGTGCGACCGTAGATACGGCGATCGTGGCGAGGATGACCAGGAAGCCCAGCGGTCGTGGGCGAAACAGGAAGTACAAGCTCGCCAGCGTACCCAGCCAAGGCACTCCGATGGCGATGAAGAACAGGGGACCGAGATTGACGTGGGCCAGCAGCACGTAATCCGTCACGTGCTGATAGCGAAAGAGCGAATAGAAATCGCGCCACGCGCTGTAGATGAACACAACCATCAACAGCCAGATCGTGAACGGTCGTGGGCGCGGCATGACAAATCCTCTGAGTGCCGGAAGCGCGAATGAAGAATCGCAACGCGTCGCTAGGAAGCGTCGCGCGCTTGTAAGAAGCGCTCAACCTTCTCTAGGTTCACTCTGGCGTCCTGCAAGTCGGGATCGAGCTCGAGCGCCTGGCGATAGTGGCGCACGGCCTCGTCGAATCGCTGGAGTTTGACGTACACGGCCGCGAGATCGTTGTGCAACTGCGCTGTCTGCGGGCGAAGCGCAATCGCTCGTACAAGCTGCTCGCGGGCGGCGTGGTAGTCGCCAAGCTGGTAGTAGACGAGTCCGAGTTCGTAGAAGTTGAGAAACTGTCCGGGCTCGGCGCGGATGGCCTGCTGATAGAGGCTCACGGCGTCGGCCGGCTGATTGCGATCGACAAGGATGCCGGCCAGCCCGCGCAGCGCAGCCGGAAAGCCAGCCCGGAGTTCGAGCGCGCGGCGATACGCGGCCTCAGCGACAGATAGATCTCCGAGCTTGCGACGCGCGTCACCTAGTCGCGCGTGAGTCTGTGGCGACTCCGGCGCCAGTTCGATGGCTGCCTGATAGGACGTTGCCGCGGTGGCGTGATCTTCAGCCAGGGCGAGCATGTCGCCCAGCGCGATATAAACCCGCGCTTCGCGCGGGGCTAGTTCCTGCGCGGACTGGAGTGCGGCCAGCGCGGCTGCCGCATCGCCGCGCGCCAGCAGCACGCCTGAGAGGCTGGTGAGCGCGTCGACATGTTCTTTGGGGCGGCGCGCCAGCTCCGCAGCACGCCGTAGGCATTTTTCTGCTTCGGCCAACGCAGCGGGATCGTTGCCGGCATCGCGGAGCAGTGTGACGCCGAGATTGCCGAGCGCGGGCCGGCTGTCGGGGTTCACCGCCAGCGCGTGTGTGTAGAGCGTGCGGTCGTCGGACCAGACTCCGACCTGTCGATAGGACACCAGCGCGCAGGCAATGAGCCCAACAGCCACCACGATTCGCAGACCGGGCCGGAGCTGGGCCACCGCAGCCACGGCCAGCGCAGGTCCGAGCATCGCGGCGTAGGCGTAGCGGTCGGCGACCGTCGAGATGTTCTGAAACTCGAAGGGGATCAAGCCCAGCATCGGAGCCAGCGCGACGATGAACAAGATTGCCGCCAGCAGCCAGGGTCCGCGGCGGCGAACGGCGACTCCCACGATCAACAGCGCCACAGGCGCGAGCCAGATCCAGCGCGTCGTGCCGGCGGCCAAGACGTGCGCAGGCGTGCGACCGTAGTCCATGGTCAGCGGATCGGGCCAGAGGAGCTTTTGCAGGTAGAACGTCACCGCATCGCCAGCGACAAGGAGACGGCCGAGCAACGGGGGGGTGTCGACGACGTTCGCCGCCGGTTGTGCGCGGGCGGCGACAACGGTGAACGTAAGGCCGATCAACAACCAGGCGCCGACCGGCAGCAGCGTGTTCCGCCAGAGCGACGGATAGAGATAAGCGGCGATGGCGATTGCCAGCAGCGGCGTGACCACGGCCATCGGTTTGGCCAGCAGTGCGGCCACGTAGAGCAGAGTGGCGAGCAGGAGATAGCCGCGCGCTGCGCGGCGTGCGACGGGTCGATGCGTCAGAGAATCGATGCTGACCAGGAACAAGTTCACGGTGCCCAAGGCGCAGGCCGCCGCCAGCAGCGTTTTGGTTTCAGTGGCCCAGGCGACGGCTTCGACTTGCAGGGGGTGCAGCACAAACAGCAGTGCGCCACAACACGCGGCGACGGGATCGCGCACGAATCGTCGCAGCAAGGAGAACACCAACAGTCCACAGATCGCGTGCAGCATCAGGTTGTCGAGGTGGAATATCCAGGCGTGGACCCAGCCACCATCGGACGGCGGGGGCAATTGCTGTGAGAGCCAGGCTTCGCTCGCGACAAGAGACATGGTGAGCGGCATGTACATCGCGAAGTACGGCCGCTGCCAGAACGCGCGCAGGGCCGACCCGTCGAGCGGCGGGCTGAGATGCGGGTTGTTCGTGATCATCACCTGGTCGTCGTAGACCAGCAGTTCGTGGGTGAGCACGCGCCCGAAGACCAACCCGACGAGCGCGACCAAGCCGAGCGCGAGAAGCAGGTTCCGGCCACCCTGGCGACGCGGTGCGAGGTGATTGTGGCCCGCATCCGGCGATTGAGGCGGTCGTGGTTCGCGGGCAGTGGCGGGCATTTGTGGCGGCAGCGGGGACTGGAACAGGGCCGGAAGAACTCCATTCTAACCCTCATCGTCCGACGGACTCGCACGCCCGTTCCGGCGAGAAAATGGCGTTTTCATTCGTATTTGACGGGCATTGTACGGCGGCAGGGGAACGAATCGGGCACATCGGTCGTCGAAGTTGGCGTGAGGGAGATACCAAACCCAAAACCCCAACCAGGCAAGGTGAGACGATGAGGACGCTAGGTGCACTTCTATTGACGGCTGTCGTGAGCGTCGCCGGCGCGACGCAGGATGAAACCACACCAATCAGCTCGGGCGATCCGCTGGTCGACGAGGTCGCAGCGCGGCTGGTGGCCGTAATCGATCCGCCGGAGGACTACCTCTGGCCGCCGATTTTTCGCATCGTCGAGATCGACCGCGTCAATGCCAATGCCCGGCTGACGTACAGCGAGGATTCCGATCTTCCCCAGCCGGTGATCACGCTCTATCGCGGCATCCTGGACGACGTGATTCAGGGCAATGCCGATCGCCTGGCCATGCTCTTGGGTCACGAGCTTGCGCATATTGTTTGTGGCCACTGCGACTCGTGGCACGAGTCGACGCCCTTCGTTGAGCACGAAGTCATTCGCACGCAGGAGTATGAGGCCGACAACGTCGGGCTCAAGATCGCGTTGCGGGCCGACTTCTCCCTCGAAGGTTGCCTGAGCGAGTACGAGCAGTACGAACGGCTCGGGATGGAGTACACGTCGTTCGACGGTCTGCGTTCCGATCATCCCTGCTGCCACGACCGGCTGGCGTTTATTGATCCCGAGAACCCGGAGTTCTGGCGGGCCACCAGCGCGTTTCGGACGGGCGTGCAGTTCTTGATGTTCGAGCAGTATTTCGCAGCCGAGATGTGCTTTCGGCGCGTCGTCCGCGAATTCCCTGGCGCTGCCGAAGCCTGGGCGAATCTGGGTTATGCCCAACTCATGCAATACTGCGATGGCCTGGATGCGGACGACCTCCGCAACTACGACTTGGGCCCGCTGGTCGTCGGTGGTTTCTACCTTCGCCCGGAAAGCATCATCGACGCACGTGGTGACGAGGATCTCTGGTTTGACGCGGCGGGTGCCCTGCGGGAAGCGTTGCGGCTGGATCCGAATTCGCTGCTGGCTGCGGCCAATCTGGGTGTGGCTTACTTGGTCCATCCGGGCGGCAAGGACGTTGGTCAGTCGCTGCGGTACTTCGAGATCGCAGCCGATTTGGCCGAGACACAGGAAGAGATGTTGGCCGAAGTGCGGGCTGCCGTGCTGGCCAATGCGGCCGTCGCTGCGGTCAATGCAGGCGATCTCGATCAGGCCGAAGCGCACTTCAAGCAGGCCCGCACATTGGCGGCCCGTTCGGAGAGCACACTGGCGCTGGTGGGTGGCACGGTGCTCTATCACCAGGCCACGGTATTGGCACGCTCGGGCGACGTCGATCGTCAACAGCGGGCCGTCGGGCTGTTCGAGAAGTACTTGAGCTCGATCGGCCAGACCTCGGCCTGGTGGACGCTGGCCTACGAGCAATACGTCGAGGTGTGCGGCGCGTTGGGCGAAGAGCCGCAGGCTCGCGACGACTTCGCTTCGAGCCGCAAGCGGCGGAGCTATCGTCCGGTGACGGTGGTGTCCCTGGGCGACGACGAATCGCTGACGCTTTTGGAATCGGACGACGCGGTGGAAGCACTGCTGGGCGAGGGCCAGCGGGTCTCCGTCGGCCGGCGGATGCCGTTCGACAGGCTGCGATTCGAAGAGCAGGGGCTCGATCTGATCGTGACCGACCTGGTGTTGGCCATTTGCCTCAGCGACCCCAACGGTCCGGCCATCGAGCTCCGCGAGGCGGGCGCCGCCACCGAGGTGTACGAATTGCGGGTCGGCATGACGACGGCTGAGGTCGAAGAGCTGCTCGGCGACCAGCTCTGGGATTTCCGGCAGCTTTACGATCCCGATGTGAACTACAAGTTCTATCGCGACCTGGGCATCGCCCTTCGCCTCGAAGGCGGTGAGTTGGTCGAGCTGATCGTGGCTCAGATTCCCGAGCGTCGCGTCCAGTAGGACGGGGGCCGGGAGCAAATACGCATCAGGGGCAGCAGCGGCCGCGGGAAGGAATCCGCGGCCGCTTGTTGCGTTGATGCCCTCAAAACCTGCTTAATCGTTCCGGAGAATGAGGGGGTCAGGCACGTTTTTCGGCTAGCGCGTTGCTGGTCGAGCAACGGCCTCCGGTCGAAAAAACGAGCCAGACCCCGTCCTGCGAACGGTTACCGCCACTGGGAAGGTCCTGCGGCTTTGGGTGGAAAGCGGCAGGAAATTTGGGGCGATCAGGGAACAAAATATGGCACTCGAGCGTCCAACGATTTAGGATTTGGTATCTCCACCCTGGGATAAAGACGAGGTGTAACATGCGTCGAATGAGCGTGCTGGCCCTGGCTGCGGTGCTGACGGGCGGGGTTAGTGGGGCGACCCTCGGCGACGATCCTCGACAGGACGTCGATCTCCAAAACAACAAGAACGTAGCCGTGCCGCGTGGCGCCGGGACCGCCAACGAGGCACCCGCCGCGACGAATCGAAGCCAGTTGGCAACCGCCCCGGTCGCCAAGCCGGAGCGAGCCGCGGCTGGCCTGCCGCAGCGTTCGCCGCAACTCACGCAGAAGCAAGGCATTCAGGACCAGCGGCTCGAGTCGCGGCAGGCATCGGCCGGTCTGCGGGCGATGAGCAACAAGCGGGTCGACTTCAAAGCCACCGACGGCGAGCCGACGGCGGTGCCCGGTGGAGTCGAGCGGCTGAATCAATCGCGGGCCGTGAATCTGGCCCAGCCTTCGCAGTTGAAGGCGTCGCCGCTTCGCGAGCTGCGCAACAACTCGGCACTCGATCTGAATACGAACGTCGGCAAGTGAGGCTTGCCGCGACGCGATCAAGGGGCAGCGGTGCGCACGGTTCCCCTCTTGGCCAGAAGTGTCATGAGGGGGGGAGCCGTGCGTCGCTGTCGTTATAGACCCAGATATCTGTAGTCGAAGGAACCGCGATGGCTATGCTTCGCAGGGGCTCGCTGTGGCTGGTGGCAGCAATCGTACTCGTCGCCGCCGGTGCGCAGCAGAAGGATGCAGCGAACGACCCGCATAAGAAACTGCTGGACGAAGTTGCGGCCAGGATTCTGGCCGTGGCTGAACCGGTCGAAGGCTACGCCTGGCCGCCGATCATCGAGATCGCCGAAGACGATCAGATCAATGCGTACGCCACGCTCGATATGACGGACGACGACGAGCCGCAGCCGCGGATCTTCGTCTACCGCAAGATGATGGAGGATGTGATTCAGGGCGATGAGGATCGCCTGGCGTATCTCTTGGGCCATGAGCTGGCCCACATCCTGCACAAGCATGTCGACCCGAAGAAGAATCGTCGTGAAGACACGCCGCTGATTGAATTCGCGGCGACGCGCGAACAGGAAAAAGAGGCCGACCTGACGGGCCTGGAACTGGCGCTGAAGGCCGGTTACACGCCCCGGCGCTGTCTGGGCATGATCGAGCGGATGCTGGAGCTGGGGCTCGAATACACGTCGTTCGAGGGCCTGCAGGCCGATCACCCTTCGTGGCAGGACCGGTTGGCCTATATCGACGAGGACAAGCAGCGGTTCTGGCGGGCGATGAGCGCCTTCAGCAATGGCGTGTACTTCCTGATGTTCGAGCAGTATCCGGCCGCTCAATTCTGCTTTCAGAACGTGGTCAACGCCTACCCCGACTCGGCAGAGGCTTGGGCCAATCTGGGCTACGCCCGGCTGATGGAGTACTGCGACGCGCTGCGCTCCGAAGACTTGGAGCGATTCGACATTGGCCCGCTGGTGGTAGGAGGTTTTTACACGCGTCCCGGTCCTCAACTGCGCGACGGACCCGATGAAGAACTGTGGTACGACGCAGTGGGCGCACTGCGCGAGGCACTACGGCTCGACCCCGACACGATGTTGGCGGCGGCCAATCTGGGTGTGGCGTACTTGCTGCACTTCAGCGGCAACAAGGACGTGGGACAGGCCATGCAGTACTTCGATCAAGCTGCCCGGCTGGCGGCCAACGATGAGGATAGCCATCCGTTAGAACGGGCTGCTGTGTTCGCCAATGTCGGTGTGGGCAACGTCTCGGCCGGTCAGACGGACGCTGCGGAGGCGAACTTCGAACAGGCCCGCACGATGAGCGCGGCAGCAGCGAATGCCGGCAGTCGTGCGGCTCCGACGATTTCGGCCACGCTGGCCTATCACGAAGCCGTGGTGCTGTCGGCTTCGCGGCAGCAGGCCGATCAACGCCGTGCCGTCAAGCTGTTCGAGCAGTACTTGCAGTCGATTGGTCCGGCATCCGCCTGGTGGCAGGTGGCGTACGATCGCTACGCCTCCTTGTGTAGCGATGCGGGAGTCGACGCGCAGAGCGAGCAGCAACTGCAACGCTCAGCCGCGCAGACGTTTCGGCCGGTGACGACGATCACGCTCGCATCAGGGGCGACGGTCACGCTGTCGCAGCGGATGGCGGAACTGGAAGAAGCCCTGGGCGAGGGCGACATCGTGCCCGTCGCACGGCGGACGCTGTTCAAGCGGGCCCAGTATCCGCAGCACGGCCTCGACCTGCTGATCACGGATCTGGTGCTCGCCATCTGGCTCACGTCGCCCGACGCGCCGCCCATCGAGCTGCGCGCGGCCGGCGTCGCGACCGACGTCCAGGAGATCCGCGTCGGGATGAGTCGCGACGATCTCGAAGAGATTCTGGGGGATCTCGATTACGACTACCGTCAGCTCTACGACCCGGAGATCAACTACCGCTTCTACCGCGATATCGGCCTCGCCGTGCGGATCAAGAAGGGTGAGGTGATCGAGCTGATCGTCGCCCAGATTCCCGAACGGCAGATTCGTTGATATCTTAAAGGGCCGCTGTCCGGGCGGCCGGCGCGGTTTTACGCTGGCCGTCGCCCGGCGGTGAACGATGGGGCAGTCCGCAATCGAGGCGCTGCGTCGGTTGTCGCCGGCGTCGTCGCTGGGCCATCTGCCCCATCCGGCCGCGGCATTGATGTCGATTCGTCAGAGAACCGGACGCGGAGCCAAGCGTCTGCCGAGTCGACCGTGGAGAACGGTTGATCGACCAGCTAAGGAGCAAAACATGATGCGAGCATTTGCGAACAAAGGCTTTCTCACTGTCGTCGCCGTCGCCTGCACGATGTGGTGCGGACAGACGGCGATGGCTCAGGGGAATTCGCTCACGGGGCTACTCGACGAGGCGGGCTTCGACTACATCGAGCGTGACGGCATCTACAAAGTCATTCTCGAAGGCGACGAGCGGACGGTGACCGTCGTCTGCGGCGAAGAGACGATGTGGGAAGACGACAACGGTAACCCGGTCAAAGTCGTTTGGCTGTGGACGACGATCCTCGCAGTGCAAGAAGGCTTTCGGCATCCGCCCGCGCTGTTGCGGCGTGTGGCCAACATCAACGACACGATGAAGCCGGGCAACCTGAGCGTGAACGAGAACAACGGCAACGTGTATTACAACAGCGCGTTCTGGCTGGATTCGGCCACTCCACAAATCATGGTCGACGAATTGCTGCTGGCCTATTTCCGTCAGCCCGAACTCCGCAAAGAGTTGGCGCCGTACGCTGAGGAAGAATAACCCGCGTTTCGGCCCGCACTGAGATAGAGCCGCGCGGCGCAGGGGGAGGCGTCCGCGCGGCTTTGCGCGCGCAGACAGATCGATCGGTACGACTCGCAACACCGCGCGTGTTGATGCGTAGGGAAGGTGCGTGGCCGTACCGTCGAGGTTTCTCGTTTGTGCTGGTGTGAATGTACACTTACAGGAGTTTCGCGGACGTCATGCGTCGCCGAGGTTTCAACGTGCCAGCCGACCGCAGACCAGCGCACTTGGACCTGCCAGCTCACTCGCGCCGTCTGCTCCCCGCGCTGGTGTTACTTGGCTGCTTGTCAGGCGCCAGTGGTTGCATGGGCGACAGCGCAGAGAGCGCGAGTTCTGGCAGCGCGCCGGCACCAGAAGCCACCGAACGGGAATCCGATACCGGCGATGAGGTGTTGGTGCGGGGCGCAAGTGGCGAGGACGACACTGCGCCGCCGCGGCGTGACCGCGCCGTGCGACGAGTCGCCCATCAGGCCCAACAGCCACCAGCAGCAGAGCAGGATGTACCGCCACTGGCGAGTTCGACACCCACGTCGCAAGACCCGCAGCTTGCTGAGCGCGAGCGGGCAGCAGGCCGCGCACGCCGGTATTACGCCGAAGGCAAGACGGCGCTCGCCATCGAACAATACGAACAAACGCTGGCGCTGGAACGTGAAATCCTGGGCGATGAGCACGAGGACATCGCCGAGACTTTGGAGACGCTGTGGGAGCTGTACGTCTTCGAAGAGCGGTTTGCCGAAGCCCGAGAAGCAGCTCATTTTGCTCGCGATGTCTACGTCCACAACTTTGGCGAGGACGATTGGCGCAGCGAAGGTTGCCAGATCGAGCTGGAGTTCGTCGATCTGGTCGAGCCGCTCGATCCCGATGAGCGGTGGCGAATGTTCGACGCCGAGATTCAGGCGGGCGTCTTTAGCCATCGAGGCGAGTACGAGAAGGCCATCGAGTTTCAGAAGCGGGCGCTGACGGCCTACCTGAAACTCGTGGGTCGCGAACATCCATTTTCCATGAGCATGCTGGGCAGTCTCGCGCTGTTCCACTTGCGGCTCGAGCGGTACGACGAGGCCGCGCCGCTGCTCGATGAACTGTTGCTGACCCGCGAGCGAATCTTCGGCAAGGACCATCCGGCTTACGCCGACGCACTCGACAATCTGGCCGAACTGCACAGCGGTCGCGAGAACTGGGAAGAAGCCGAGCGCCTCTATCTCGAGGCGCTGGAGATTCAGAAGGCGGCCGTGGGAACCGATCACCCGAACTATTCGACAAGTCTCAACAACCTGGCCGTCCTTTACGACACACTCGAAGACTACGAAAAGGCGATTCCGCTCTATCGGCAATCGCTCGAAATCGATCCACCGGTCGAGGGCGAATGGGACAATGACTACGCCGTCCGGCTGCAGAACCTAGCCAATGCGCTCTTGAATCACGGCCTGGCACTCGTCGAGGAAAACCGCTTCGATGAGGCGCTGGAACTGCTGGTGGAAGCTCAGCGGAGTAAGGAGCGACTGTCGGGCCGAGATCACTGGACGGTCATCAATATCGAGGCCGAGTATGACTTGGCGCGCGAGCTGGCCGACCTGTCTGCCGATAAACGCGACTTGGTTCGCCGTGCCAACGAGTTGTTTGCCGAAGGCGAACGGCTTGAATACGAAGAAGACGACAATGAGCGGGCCCTAGAAAAGTTCGAACAGGCAGCGCAACTCGTCGAAGATGCCGTCGGCCGCGAAGGGATGCGCTATGCATGGATGGCCCACAAGATCGCCGACATGCTTCTGGCTCTGGGGCGGCACGACGAAGCCGAACCAGTTTACCGTCACGTGGGTATTATCTATCGCCGCATACTTGGCCCCCGACATCCCGACTACGCGACGCTGCTGGGCGACCAGGGTCGGCTCTACTACTCACTCGATGAAGTAGCCGAGGCCGAAGTCGTCCTGCGGCAATCGGTTGACATCTACGAAATCGCCGACGCTGACTATCGCACGGCCGACGACTTTTCCTACTACACCTTCTTCTACGGCGATATTCTCGGCCACCTGGGGCAAATCTACTCCGACCGCGGTGACTACGCGCGGGCCGAGCCGCTGTTTCGCCGCGCGTTAGAGCTGTATCGCAGCTATCGGGAAGTCGACGAATCGGCGTACGCCCAAGGGCTGTACGATATGGGGTCGCTCTACATGCGGATGGGCGATGCGATTCATGCTGCACCGCTGCTGGAAGAGTCTTTGGTCGTCACCCGTGAGACGTTGGGCGAAGGTGCGCCGGACTACGCCGACCGCCTGCACAGTCTCGGCTCGCTGTATCTCGACCTGGAAGAGTACACCGACGCGGAGGAGCCCTTGCTCGAAGCGGTGCAAATCTATGAAAGCCTGGGCGACGAGTATTCCGGGAGCTACGAGACGGCACTCTACAGCCTGGGGACGAACTACCGGCTGATGGGCGAGTACGCCCGGGCTGAAGAGATCATGGGTCGCGTGGCCGAGCTCGAAGAGTCGCGCGATACGTCCGAAGATCCCGACTACGCCTACACGCTCAATCAGCTCGCCATCCTGCATTACTCGGACGATGAGTTCGACGAGGCGCGGGAATACTTTGAGCGGGCGTTGACGGAGTGGGACGCTGCCACCCAAGGCGTCCCCGACTCGTTCACGACGCAATTGCTGTTCAATCTGGCCGACGCGCTCGTGCAATTGATCGAGTACGACGAAGCCACTGCACGGATTGAAGAGGCCGTAGCGATCCACGAATCGACGGTCCGCGACGCGCCGGCCGACGCTGCCTACAACCTGGGTGAGCTGGCCTGGCTCTATCAGCAGATGCAGTTCAACGAAGACGCGCTGGGGCTTTGCCAGCGCGCCTTGTCGATCTGCCATGACGCGCTCTCGGCTGAAAAAGAGATCGTACACGCCGATCTGGCGACGTTTTCGACGACGCTCTCGTCGCTCGGATCACGCTTTCTCGAACTCGAAGAGATGGCGTCGGCCATCGAAGCAGGGCGACTGCTGCTGGCCGTCGAAGAGCGGCTGCATGGCGTGCTGCACTGGAAGTTCACCGACGCCTTGCTCGAACTGCGCGAGACGCAACAGATGGCGGCCCTGTTGCCCGCCGAACTGGATGAGCTCGAACGAGCCGACGCGCTCATTGAGTACGCTCGCGAACTGCGCGACGAAGGCAACCACGACGGCGCCCTCGCGCAGATGAATGAGGCCTATCAGGCCTACCGGGGCGTGCTCGGGCCGACCCATCGGGAGACGATCGGCGCCATCATCGAGCTGGCCGGCCTGCGCGAAAGCTTGGGCGACCTCGCCGGTGCCGAAGTGCACTACGCGGACTCGGTTCGTCTCCGCGAACTGCTGCTCGGCACCCGGCATCCCGACTACTCGCTGGTCGTGTCTTGGCTGGCGGAGGTGTACACGAATCTGGGTGACTTTGCACAGGCCGAACGCTACTTTCTGTTGGCGTGCGAAATCGATGAGGAGATCTACGGACGCGATCACTCGTGGTACGCCGATGACTTGCAGCAATTGGCCGAGGTCTACAACCTGACCGACGAGCCCGCGAAAGGGATGCCCGTCGCCGTTGAAGCGGCCCAGATCTTCAAGCGGCTGGGAGGCGAAGAGAACGAAGACTATCTCGCCTCGCTCAACTTACAGGCGATCTTCTATCACAAGCTGCGGGACTACGAACGGGCTCGAACGATCCATCAACACGTGATGCAGCAGCAGCTCGAGCTGTACGGCGAAGAGGACGGGGGCTACATCACGAGTCTCAACAATCTGGCGGTCGTGCTGATTGACATGGGAGAGTACGCCGACGCCGAGCAGATGCTAGAGCGATCGCTCGAGCTGCGCGAGCGGGTGTACGGTCGGCGAAGCTATTCGTACGCCCATACTTTGTTCACGCTCGGCGATCTGTATCGATTTGCCGGGCCGCTGGACCGGTCGGTCGAATACTTCGAGCAGGCGCTCGCGCTTTTCGAGTCGCTGCGCGGCAACCGTGCGCCGGAAACGGTCGACACGATGAGCCGCCTGGCGGCTACGCTGCGGATGCTCGGCCGCTACAGCCGCGCGGAGCTCTTGCTGCGCAAGGCGATGGCAGCCCGTCAGCAGACGCCCGACGAGCGGTTGCCGCAGTTGGCCAGCGACCTGCATGAGCTGGCGCTGTTGGCCTGGGCGGCTGGCAAACCGGCCGAGGCGTTTGCCACCGAGCAGCAAAGCCTGGAAATCGAGCAGCAGCGGCTGGCGCAACTCGCCACCGCCACCGAACGTGATCTCCAGGCGCTGCAGGCTGCCACGGCCTATAAGCTCGACCATCTCTTGGCCATGGCGGCTGCGCAGCCGGACGATCCCGAGATTGCAACGGCAGCGTTGGATTGGACGCTGCGCCGCAAGGCGGTGGTGCTGGATGCCATGTGCCGGCTGCGGGCCGTGGAAGAGGTGTTCACGCTCGAACCGGAGATCGGGCGCGAGGCCAACCAGTTACGTCAGATTCGCCAGCGGATCAACGACCTGACGTTGAATCCTCCGGCGGACCTCACGCCGGCCGAGATTCAGCACGAACAGACGGCGCTGGCCCAGCAGGCACAAAATATCGAAGCGCGCTTGCGGCGCACGTTGCAGAGCCGCCAGGCCACGCAAGTGGCGCTAGCCCCGGACGCATCGATGGTGCGCGAGCAACTCGCCGACGACGCGGCGTTGATCGAGTTTGCGCTGGCCCCCGTCTACGATTCGCAGTCCAACGAGCCGTATTTTGCCGAGAACCACTACTTCGCCTTCGTGCTGCGAGGCGACGGGCGGAGTGGCGTGCAGATGTTCGATCTTGGGGTGGCGGACGAGCTGGATGAGCAGATCAACGAGTTGCGCGAAATGGCGGAAGAGACGCCCCGCTCGTTGCGATTCGCCAGCGAAGCGGCGCTGGAAGAAGAATTCTGGGAGCCCGCACAGAAACTGTATGACCGGCTGATCGAACCACTCGCGGAAGCCCTTGCAGAAATCAAGACGGTCTACCTTGCTCCCGACCGGCAGCTTCATCTCGTGCCCTTCGCCGCGCTGGTGAACGACGACGGGCACTATCTTCTGGAAACCCATCGCCTGTGTTACCTCTCCACGGGCCGCGACCTGCTGCGCGAGTTTGATCGCCAGGGGCAAGGCACAGTTGTCTTCGCGGGGCCGGACTATGATTTGGGATTGGCCGAACGCAGCGAGCAACTTGGTGAACCGGGCCGCATGGAGCTGGCGGCCTTGGCGATGCGCGGCGATGAAGAGCCGCAACTTCGCTCTTTACGCTGGCGGCCGCTACCGGGTGCCGAGCAAGAAGCCAACGACGTCATGACGGCACTGGCCGACAGTCCGTTCGCACCGGTTGACGTCTTTGCCGCCGCCGATGCACTGGAAGATGTTTTCAAGCAGATTCGCTCTCCGCGCATTCTGCACGTGGCTACGCATGGCTTCTTCATCGTGCAGGAGGATCGCGAGCAGGATCGGCTTGACGACAGGCGGGCAGCCGAGCCCGTGCCCGAGCAAATCACTGCTGCCATCGGCATGGCGCGGCTGGGGCAGAGTTCGAATCCCCTCATGCGTTCCGGACTCGTGCTCTCCGGCGCCAACGAACTGCCGGGCGAGGGCACGACCTCGGCCGACGTCGAAGATGGCTGGGTCACGGCGGCTGAAATCGCCATGATCGATTTGAGTGGGACGGAGCTGGTTGTGCTCAGCGCCTGCGAAAGCGGCTTGGGCGACGTCTCGACGCGCGAAGGCGTGTTTGGGCTGCGTCGCTCCTTCTTCCACGCCGGAGCACAAGCGCTCGTTACCAGCTTGTTCAAGGTGCCCGACGTTGAAACGCGGCAACTGATGGATCGTTTTTACGAGCACCTGGCCGATGATGCCAGCAAACTCGACGCACTGCGCGACGCGCAATTGCGGATGATCAACGAGCGCCGGCAAGAAGGCGGTGCGGCCCACCCGTTCTTCTGGGCGAGCTTCATACTCGTCGGCGACCCGAGCTAGCACTCGATCGTACGGCGTCGATGCGGCAATGCTAGCGGTTGCGGGTTTGAGGGCATGCGTAGCTTGGACGCGGAGTGCCGCCGCTAGCTGGTCTAGCTGTGCCGTTCGCGAGCACATGGGGCGATTCCCAACGCCGCTGCAAATCGCTAGTTGATGACTGCTCTTGTCGCTTGGGCAGTGGCTCTTTACATTCTCGCCGGGCCCCAGTTTTCTGCCTTCTGCGATACGACTCCATGAATGTGAGCCGGTACTGCTGGCAGCATTTGCTGCTGTGCTTCTGTGTGTCGGTCTCTGCGTCGGCACAGGAGACGCGACCGCACTTTGCTGCGCCCGGGGGCGAACCGGCCGTGCAGCGTCTTCCCCCGCCCGACGTCATTGAAGTACCCGGCGTTGTCGCTGCGGCCGCCGAGACCGTGGTTGACGAGGATGCCAACGCGCCAGCAGACGACGGCGACACAGATACTGAGGTCATCGAGGAAGTGGTTCCGGTGCCGGAACCCATCTGGTATCAGCCGTGGACCTGGTTCATGCCCGTCGAGTGGGATCGCTCGTTCGAGTTGGGCCTGACGAACACGACCGGCAACAGCGAGACGTTCAATTTGCAAGCCGGCGGCAAGCTGAAGCGCAAGACAGAGCGCAACGTGTTCGACAGCTCGATCCGCTATGTAAAGACTGAGTCCGGTTCCGTCGAAACCGCCAACCAGGCGCTGCTCAACGTCCGCGACAAGATGCCGCTGGTCGACACGCCCTGGAACGTGTTTGTCCAGGGATCTGCGGAGTACGACGAGTTTCGCGCGTTCGACCTTCGCTGGGCGTCACACGCAGGTGTCGGTTATCACTTCTTCGACACCGATATCCTGGAACTCGCCACGCGATTCGGTTCTGGTGTCTCGCAAGAGGTGGGCGGGCCCAACGACCGCTACTCGGTGGAAGCCTCGCTCGGCGGCGACATCGTCTGGGAGCCGAGCGATCGCCAGAAGCTGAGCGCGACGGTCGACTACTTCCCGGAGTGGGGCGATTTTGGCGATTACCGACTCGTCGCCGATGCCGGCTGGGAAGTCGTGCTCGATCACGATCACGGACTGAGCATGAAGCTCTCGGTCGTTGACCGCTACGACAGTACACCCGAGGGACGCCGACCCAACGACTTGAATACCGCTGTGCTGTTGATTTGGAAGCCGTAATTCGCTCCCCGCGCGGTTCGGATACGAAACGAACATGGATGATTGTCCGCGGCCTTTCGCTCGCACCGAAAGCCGCGGCGCAGGACCCAGCCTCGGAAAGGACGCCACGATGGCTACGATGCTCACCCCGCGAACGGTTACGGAGTTCTACCACCAGGAAGTTCTGCCGGCCTTGTTTGCCCGGTTGGACGAGGCGTTTCCGGAGTTTCATTGGCGTCGCACCGGAGCGGGTTGGACGGCCGATAATCGCCACAACTTTGCCCGCGCGGGTGGACGTCCGCACGAACAGGTCGAATGTTTCGATGCAGAGGGCTTTTCGGTGGGTGGCCGTCCGCTGATGTCGTGGCTGGCCTACGTCAACGGCGGCCAGTTGCCCCACGGCGGCGAATTCGTCGCCGCGGTGAAACACCTGGCTGAGTTGGTGGGCATCGATGCCGGCGACACCGATCGCCCGGCCGCGGTCTCGACGCCAAGCAACGGTCATCTGGAAGACAGTCGCCGCGCGGCCGTCCTGGAGGCCTTTTTGCGCGTGACGCGCGAGTCGCTCTATGCCGACGAAGCGGCCCGCGATGCCGCCGTGTACCTCGAGCACCTGACCGGACTGGATCGCGAATCGCTCCGCCGGTTGCCGCTGGGTTTTCATTCGCCGCAGGTCGACGTGGTCGCTCGGTTGCAGGCGGCGGGCTTCAACGAAGAAGAAATCCGCGCCGCGGGGCTCATCAGCCGGCACACCGCGGGCGACTGCATTGTCGGTCCGGCGCGGGCTGCCAACGGATCGATCATGACGTTCTTCGCGCATCCTATCGCGACGTCGGTCGAGGGGCGGCACCGCTATCTGAATCTCGCCGGTGGACCGAGACCGGTCGTGTTTCATTTGGACGAGGCGCTGGCTCACGCGGCGGGCGGGCGCGAAGAGCTGATCGTCGTGCAGGGGCTGATCGAATCGCTTTCGATTGGCGCACGAGGACTGCGCAACGTCGGCGCCGTGGCCGGTCCGGCAGAGTTGATGACGGCCGAACGGTGGCAGGGACTTGCGCGGCACGAGATTCGCCGAGTCACGCTGGCCTTCGACGTACACGGCGACGACTTCGACGCTCTGGATGGAGCCCTGGAAGGCTACGTGAACGCCAACACAACGCCCGATGCCTGGGTGTTGCCTTCGTCGTTGCTGGGTGAGTACAGCTCGTGGCACGAATTGGTCTGTCACGGCGGCATCGAACGCTTCCGTGCACTTGTTTCGCGGCGAATTCACCTGCTGCGCTATCAGGCGGAGTGCCTGCTGCAAAAGCATCGCCCGGCCGATCGCTGGGATGATCGGGCGCAGCGAGCGCTTTTGATCGAGGCGCTGGAGTTTGACGCGGTGGCCTGCACGCAGCGTGCGGCCGAGCTCGACGAACACTTTTGGCCGGTGCTGATCGACGAAGTTCCGCTGCTCGCGCGGTTGCTGGTGCTGCGGCGACACCGCACGGTGCACGCCGTCCAGAAGTCGGTCGACTTGTCCGACTATGAGTCGGCGGCCGTCCGCGTGGCCGAGCGGACGCCGATTCGCACCGAGGGCTCCGTGCCACCGCCGTCGCGTCCTATGACATCGTTGCGCGTACTTGCGGATGAAGTCGACGAACACGCGGCCAGCCTGTCCCGCGATCACGGTCGTCCGCTGGTGGGTCTCGCGCAGCATACATTGGGCGGCTTGGAACGTTCTATTCAGGGCTTGCGGGGATTGACCGTCCTCGCCGGTGGCCCGGAAGTCGACAAGTTAAGCCTGGCGCTGCAACTGGGCGTCGACGTGGTCTCGCAGAATTCGGATGCCGTGCTGGTGGTCGTCTCCTGTGATAAGACGCGGCACGAGTTGATGACGCGCATCAAATGTCGTCTATCCGGGCTCGACTGGAAGACGATCGTGCTCGGCTCGGGCGCGGGCACGCATGGCTACGCGTCGCACCACCGCCAGGCCATCGAACAGGCCGAGCAGCAGATGCGGGCCATCGGGCAGCGGATTGTGATCCTTGACCGGCTGTGCCGCGGTACGCCGGGCCTCGAAGAGGTACGAGGTACCGTTGATGAGCTAAAGACCCGATCGGGCGCGACGCGGGCGTTGCTGATTGTCGACGACTTGGATACCTGGTCGTTGCCCGTTGAACCACAGCCGGGTGACGAGGTCGAACTGGATCGCCGGCGGATCGAGCAGTTGCGCGAGCTGCGCGATCAGGATCACGGTCACATCGTGCTCGCCCTCTGTGACGCCGACGCCGAAACTGGCGTCGCATCGCGCCGGGCACGCTACGCGGCCGACGTGACGCTACTGCTCGAGAGGCTCTCGCCTGCGGAAGTGCGGCAAGTGTTTCAGCGGCAGCTCTATCCGTCGGTCGTCGAAGCCCGCTGGCTGGCGCGGCTGCACGAGCAGGGCATCGAGATCGACAAGATCTCGGTGGTCAAGGGTGACGAAGAACGTCACCAGCAAGAGATCGAGCTGGCCTACCACCACCGCCAGTTCAGCTTCAGCGAAGAGATCCCAGACTGGCGCCCGCTGGGGCTGTGAGGGCGGACGCTAGCCTTCGCCATGCTCGGCAAGAGCAAGTTGAGCCTTCAGCAGTGCAATCCGCGAGGCTAACACGTTGGTGGCTTCGCCTCCGCGTGCTCCCACCGTGGCGAGTTTGCGCACTTGCTTGTCCAAGACATCGAGCCGCATGACGTGCTCGTCGAGCAAGCGTCCACGCTGAGCTCCGTCGCTAGCGAGTGCGAGCTGGGCCGCACTTAGCTGCTCGTGCGCTCGTAGAAGCTGCTCAAACGTTCTTGTGCCGGCTTCGTAGGCGAGTTGCAGGTG
>CALKYM010000156.1 GCA_938003525.1 uncultured Planctomycetales bacterium
GCCATCCCCTTCCCTGCAACCGGGGCGGCGAGTAGACTCAAAGTTTCTCGTTCGTCGACGCCTCTTCAGCAGGCGAGACGACCCCTACTCTCAAACCGGAGGGTGAGTGTTGTCGCGCTACATCCTGGGTCTACACGCCGGTCACAACTCGGGCGCCTGTATAGGAGACCGCTCGGGCTTGATCTACGGCATCCAGGAGGAGCGGCTCTGCGGCGAGAAGAACTATTGGGGATTCCCCAAGAACGCCGTGCAGGCCTGTCTGGACCACGTCGCCGCCCAACCATCCGATCTCGAAGGAATCGCCTACGGCGGCAGCATCGTCCTCTGTCGCTATCACAGTCGGGACGACGTGCTCGAATCGTACCGCAAGCAAGAGACGGTCGTCGGGCAGCTTCGGCAGCGCGTTGCGATGCCTCTGTTGACCGCCATGCGGCCGAACTACGGGCAGGGCACGCTGCGGCAGTTGCTCGATGAGGCGGGCTTCGAGGGCGTCGAAGTCGAGCACTACGATCACCACCTCACGCACGCCGCGACGGGCTACTACGGGCTGCGGCACTCGCCCGACGAGAAGTACCTCGTGCTCTCGTGCGACGGCGCCGGCGATGGCTTGTGCGCGACCGTGCGCGTAATGGGCGGAGGCGAAGACCGGCTCATTGCGGAAACGCCCTGGACGGACTCACTCGGCGCCGTCTACTCATGGGTCACTTACGGCATGGGATTCATTCCCATGGAACACGAGTACAAGCTGATGGGCATGGCCCCTTACGCTTCGGACGCGGGAGCGCGGCAGGTCGCGGACATCTTCGCCCGCTACTTGGGGCTTGCCAGCGACGCGCCGCGATTCGAACGGCGCACGCGGCGCCGCATGAACGACGTTTACAGCGTGCTGGAAGCCGATCTACGCGGTAAGCGCTTCGACTGGATTTGTGCCGGCTTGCAACTCTTCACCGAGGAGTTGCTGTGCGACTGGGTGCAAGCCGCGGTGCGCACAACCGGTATCGGTCGCGTGCTGGGCGCCGGCGGCGTGTTCATGAACGTGAAGGCCAACAAACGCATCGCGGAGCTCGATGAAGTCGAGTCGTTTGAAGCGTTTCCTTCGTGTGGCGACGAGACGCTGCCCCTGGGGGCCTACTATCTCGACGCGGCACGGCGATACGGCGTTGCAGAAGTCAAACCGTTGGCGCACTTCTACCTGGGCGACGCACCGAGCGAAGCCGAAGCCACCGCGGCCGTTAAAGAATGCGGCATGCCCTACGAGAAGCCGGACGATATCGCCGAGGCTGCGGCCGAGATCTTGGCCGCCGGTCACCCGCTTGCGCGCTGTGCGGGGCCGATGGAGTTTGGCGCCCGAGCCCTTGGCAATCGCTCGATCCTCGGCGACCCGCTCAACCAAGACCTTGTCCGAGTGATCAATCGGATGGTCAAGAAGCGCGATTTCTGGATGCCGTTCGCGCCGATGGTGCTCGAAGAACGTCAGCTCGACTACGTGCACAATCCCAAGGGACTGCGAAGTCCCTACATGATGATGACGTTCGATACGAGGGAGAACTTCCGCGACCTGATCGCGGCGGTGCACAACGCCGACCTGACGTGCCGGGCGCAGATCTTGCGGCAGCAACAGAACCCGGCGATGTACGACATTCTCAAAGCCTTCGAACGCAAGACCGGGCGTGGCGTCATCCTCAACACCAGCTTCAATCTGCACGGCTTCCCCATTGTGCGGACCGCCGAAGAAGCGCTCGAGGTGCTGAGAAACTCGGGGCTCGAGTACTTGCAGGTGGGCGACTACATCGTCCACAAGAAGCAGGCCATCACCGAATCGCAGCCGGCTCTTTCCGGCCGCGATGCCGCGACCAGCTAAGTCAGTACGGACTCGCTCGTGATACGCCTGCCATAGTGGCTGAGACTGGCGACGACTACTTCACTCGTTTGCAGGCGCCTCCGCAGGCGTGACGAGTTCCGCTACGTCTTCCGCCAATCGCCGCCCAAGCGCAGCAGCGCCTGGTTCGGTGAAATGGCAAGAGTCGATGAAGACCGCTGCTTGCTCTTCATCGAAGAAACCAGCCAGATCGTGGAAACGATCGTTGTCGCCTAGTTCGGGCGTATCCGCGAAGCGTTCACGGACCTGCGCCTGCAACCTTCCCAACGCCGGGAACGATCCGGCTGAACGCTCTTCGTCGGCGACGAGATGCTGCTTCGTGAAGATGGCCGGCTGCCAGTAGTAGAGCGCAGCGAAGTCGTAGCTCGCGCCCGCGATCTCGACGGCCCGCACATTCGCAGCGTATGCCTCGACAATGGCTTCGGCCAACTCGGCCTCGGTAGTACCTTCCACGACCACTTCTCCCCGCGCGCGAGGGTCGACAACCATTCCCGACCTGCGCAATAACCCTTTGAGCAGCCAGAACGTCGCGGAGCGCCCCAGATCGTGCGCAAACGCGCCCGACGTAGTTATGTTGAATTCGATTTCGCGGTGCGTTTCGTTTTGCGGTATTCCGGCACGCCCTTCTTGCAGCGCGGACATCAGGTCGTTGTAGCCGTTGAAGAAGACGGCCACATCGGGTGTGCGGCCCGCGCACAACTCTTCGTCCAGAGCCAGCCGGTCCTGCCCGCTCACGTACCCCAACTGACCGAAGTTCGTCACCTCCGCTTCGACACCCAGTTCAGCGAGCGACGTGGCGAGCTCCGAGGGCAACGTGTGCGCGTCGCGCGATCCGTATCCCCAGACTGCTGAACCTCCGAAGACCGCAACCTGGATGGGCGCTGCACCGCCGTTCTCGCTCGCCCGTGCGGAAGCAGTGGAATTGACCTGCTGAAGATTCTCGGTGTTGCGCAGTCCGTCCGTACCAATGTCGATGAATTGTCCATCGGTGGGACGGCCGCGCCAGTAGACGTAAGGGTGCCAGTCTGCGCGTACGGCACGGAGTTCGTCGACGTAGGGGCGGGCCCAGCCTGCCCCTTCAAATGCTGCTGCCGACGCGAGCAGCGCGCGCTGTCCGCTGAAACGGACGGAGCGGACAACGCGCAACGACAGTTCGAGCGCCACGATCAACAACAACGTGATGCCCACCAGCGACCAAAGGGCCTGCAGGCCGCGAAAGAACCCCGCCACTCGTGCCCCGCGCCGCTGCATGGTGTCACCCTTTGTGAATCGGCCTGGCCAATGAATGATTGCCGGTAGGAGTTGATCGACGACACGGCCGCACGACTCTCTCACCACCGGCGTTCAGCTAATCCGGCGGCCATCGCGATGTCAAGCGACGGACGCGCCGTTCTCCTTGCGGTTCGACTCCCTCAGGACCGTCACGTAAACTAGGCATCAGACTGCCCGCGACAACGCTCACTAGTGGAGCTTCAGCCCGATTCAGTCGGGCGACGCGAAACGTTCGTCAAAGACGCAAGTGCTTTGGCGCAGACAACAAGGTGGTGCTCCGCCGGCCAACTCGCACCCGACAAATACGTGTTGACGGAGCACTAGGTTCTGCCGCTGACCCGAATCGCACCGCTGAGCACAACGCCAGCAGCGGTTTGCTTTCGACCCCCGACGAAGGTGCCCAAACGATGTCACAAGGCGGCTACCGCGTGTCGGTCGTACTACGTCCCGATGGGTGGGAGGCGGCCTCCCTGGATGACTCGCCCGACGAGCTGCGATGCCTGGACGATATCGGCACGCACGACAAGCTGGAAGACGCCGTCGAGCAAGTGCTCGATTTCAATCGCCAGGCGGTCAGCGAAGGTTCCGAGCACTGGGCAGTTGCGTTCGAAACGCCCCCGCGGGGAAGATCAAGCTTTCGCGTCTGTACTCCGCTTACCTATCGCCTGGTGCACGTGCACTGGCCCGATGGCTGGGAGCCCAAAGAGCCGCTGGACGTGCCGCCCAGTGCCTGGCGCGAGCAATCGGACACGCAGCAGGAGTTCAGCTTCGACGAGGCTCTCGATGCGCTGCGGTCGCTCAACGAAGCACACATGGCCGAGCCGACCAGTCAGCGCTGGTCGATCATGGTGGCTGTCGAATGCGAACCGCTGCACACTTCGACCTATTGCGACCACTTGGGCACCGAGACCTCCATCAGCGTGCGAAGGTTGCACGTGGTGCGTCCTCTGGGAGACGGCGACAGCCACCGTTTATTCCAGACCGTGCGCGATTGACTCTAGCGCATCATCAGCACGCCGCCCAGCGGTTCAGTGTCAGACGCACCGCAAGCGCAAACCTTCGGCACGGTCGGTCCGGTTGGGAGAGAACGGATCATCGATGAGATCCGTTCAGGCCAAGATAGCCGCCTCAGCGGACGATGCGGACCAGCGTCTGCAGGATGAGCTTTAGATCGAACCAGAGTGAAGCACGACTCGTGTATTCCCGCGCAAGTTCGATCTTGTCGGGCAAGATGTGGTGTACGTATTCGTGCTCGGGATCTTCGGCGGCGGCGAGTTGCTCCGACTCGTCGCGATACTTGACCGAAGCCAGATCGGTGATGCCGGGACGGACACGGAGAATCTCCCGATAGTCGTCGCGGAACTGCTCCACGTACCGCGGCACTTCGGGGCGTGGCCCAACGAGACTCATATCGCCACGCACGACGTTGATGAGCTGCGGGAGCTCATCGAGTTTGAGCTTGCGAAGCACCCGTCCCACGCGCGTGATGCGCGGGTCGCCTGAGGCCGTGATCTGCCCGCCGAGCTTGGGGGCATCGACCACCATGGTGCGGAACTTCAACATCTGAAACGGACGAAACCCGCGACCGACGCGCTCCTGCCGAAAAAAGACGGGACCGGGCGAACTGAGTTTGACGGCCACCGCCGTAACAGCCAGCAGCGGACTCAAGACGATCAGGCCCACCGAACAGGCCAAAACATCGAAACTGCGTTTGACCAGTCGAGTCAGCGGACCAAGCGCAGCGGGGGTCGAGTCGTCAGTCGCAACCATGGGCGTGGCAGATGGTGCGATTGAACTCTGAACGCCGGATTCGGTCACCGCAAATCGACTCGCACACGCTGCTTAAGACGCCGTGGCAGAGCCATCGGACCCGACTTGGGGGACTTTGCCTCCATGGTCTCCCCAGCGCGTGCAGAATCGGATCAATCCCACGCAGAACCCAAGACCGTACCCCGTGTGCAGTGCGACGAACGCCAGTGGGAGTACCGGTAGATAACTCCAGCCTTGCCGCGCGGCGGTGACCAGCGAGGCCAGCAAGTTCGCGACGAGATACGAGCCGCCGATGCCGGCCAGCGCCAGCGAGCCGACCAAGCGCGTCTGCGGGATGATCGACAGCACCAACGAGAGCGCCAAGGCCGCCACGAACAGCGGCGGCGCGAACTGCCTCGGCCGCATCTGCCGCGAATGCTTCTGCATCACCCGCACTTTCCAGAACCCATACTGGAAGTACTGCCGCCAAAGCGACTTGATCGAACTGCGACTGTAGTAGCGCGAGCGGATGTCCGGCACCAGCAGAATCCGTCCGCCGAGCTTGCGTAGCCGGTAGTTGTATTCGTCGTCTTGATTGCGCACGAGCTCCTCGTCGTAGAGGCCCGCCCGGTCGATGGCCTCGCGCGTGTAGGCCGGAAACGCCACCGTGTCGACGTACATGCGACGATCTTCGATCGTCCGAAATGCCGCGCCACCCACCCCAAAGGGCGAGCTCATCGCGACCGCAATGCCACGCGCCAGATACGATTCACCGATCGTCTCGATCGGGCCGCCCACCCCGTCGGCACCGTCTTCTTGCAGGTGCTCGATGCAGCGCCGCACATAGTCCGGAGCGATCTCGCAATGTCCGTCGACCCGCACGACCACTTCGCCCTTTGCCTCGCGCAGGGCGATGTTCATGCCGGTGGGCACGATGCGGCCCGGATTGTCGAGCAGGCGCAGGCTGGCGAACCGGTGCTGGATCTGCGCGACGATTTCCCGCGTGGAGTCGGACGACATCCCGTCAACAACCAGCACCTCCATGCGATCGCGTGGATAGTCCTGATCGAGCACAGCGCGGAGGGCCTTCTCAATGAAACCCGCCTCGTTGCGAATCGGCATGATGACCGAGACGAACGGCTCAGCGTTGTTCGTCGTCGTCATCTGATCAGGGCGCGCACGGCGGCGCTAGCCTCCAGCAAAAACTGCAAGATGTAACGAGTTGCAGAGTCCATAGATGAGTGTTCGCCCGCCAGATCATTCCAAGGGTTTGACGTAGAACATCGACACATCGGGCGACGGCGGCTCGCGAAACGGCTGCCAGCCGCACTTCTCATACAACCGTCGGGCCGAGGGATTGTTGGGATAAACCGACAGCCGCAAAGATCCTGCGTTTTTCTCACGCGCGCGCGACTCGAAGGCATCGACGAGTAGCGCACCGATGCTGCGGCCCTGGGATTCTGGGGCAACGGCGATCCCGACGAGCGACATCGTTGGTGGCGGCAGTTCGGGTACTTCACCCGGCGGCGCACGTCGGCCGGCGAGCAACTTCAGGCGCCCCCAGGCGGTGCGGCGAATGCGTCGATCGAGCAACAGCCAAGGCCGCGCAATCGTCGCACGGATGGCTGGCCCGAGCAGATCTCGATTCATGGCCGCCCCGTAGCCCAGTGGCGCCCCAATCACGTATCCGGCCAAACGCCCCTCCTCGTCTTTAACGATCAAGGCAATTCCAGGCTCGTACGTCCGGAACCACTCGATCATAGCGCGAATGTAGCCCCGCCCCAGCCGCGCACTCATGTAGCCACGAAACGCCTGCATGTGAAGATGCACAACCTCCGGCACAATACCGGCCGGCATGTCCACCGTGGTATGGTTTTCGACGATTGAAGTATTCAACACCGCACCTGGTGAATTGGGCTGTCCTGCTTCCGTCATGCCCCTGTATTCATCCCGCCTGACTGCGCCGTCGCAAGCACTTAGCGGGCTGCCGCAGCTTGCGGCCGCACGAGCTGCTCCATCTCTGCGACCAGATGCCCGGCGAAGGCATCGAGCGCGAACTGAGGCGCTTCAGCGACGCCAGTCTGAGCAATCCGCTGCCGGAGAGGCTCGTCGTCCAACAGTCGCAGCATGGCGTCTGACAAAGCCAAAGGGTCGTCGGGAGGGACCAACAGGCCCGTCTCGCCATCGCGAACCGAAGTTGGAATGCCGCCCACGGTTGTCGCTACGACCGGGCAGCCGAAGGCGCGCGCTTCCACCACGCTGCGCGGCGTCCCTTCGCTCCGACTGGGTAGCACGTATAAGTCATGATCCCGGTAGATATCGAAGAGCTCTTTGCCAAAATCCACCATGCCGCGAACCGTGATGTCCTGGGCAAACGGACTTTGTTCGATGCGTTCGCGAATCTGGGCTTCCGCTCCCGTGACGCGATCGCTACCGCCGACGATCGTCAGCTCTGCGGGCTGTTTCTCGCGGACGCGATCAAAGGCATCGAGAAGTGTGTCCACACCCTTCTCGGGTCTCAGATATCCGACAAACAAAATCCGCGGCGGGCGATGTAGGGCGAAGTCCTGGCGGGGCTGCATCTCAGATTCCAGCAGACAGGATGACACCACGACACGACCGTGCCGGCAGCCGAGCTTGGCCCACATATCCGCTCCGTTGGTTGCCGTGCGCGTCTCGGGCTCGGCAACCAGCCGACGCATGACGCGATGTCCATCGCGGGCGAAGCCGTGCGCGAGCCATCGCCAGACGCCCTGATAGTCGGACGAGATGCGCACAGCCTCGATCGGATCGCCAGCCACATGCAGCAGCTTCGGCGTCTTTAGGGCCAACAGTGCTCGTGGAAGTTGAAACGGTAACCGCACAAAGAGCACATCCATGCTCCGCGCAAACTGTCGCAGTACACGTCTGGTGGCCAGCAGATGACGCTGGGCGTTGATCGTGCTCGCCAAGGGTGGGAGCGGCACAACGTCGCTCGGATCGATGGCCAACGTGTGCGTCATGTTCGGACGAATGCCGTCTAGCAGCGGCAGGCAAAGCTTGGCACTGCCCACGCGCTGGGCGATGGCGTCGATCAGCCGCCCGTTGGCATGATTAATGTGCACGCGCCCTTGTGCATCGCGGGCGGCGTTCGTCCCCACGAGAATGCCCACGCGGACGTTCGTCCAAACGGCGGGCGTTGACTCGGCAATCGTAGAAGTTGTTGATGACATCAATCAGCGACTGGGCAGCGACCGCCTAACGGCGGTGACGTCGGCAAATATCCCGTACGGTTTCCACTACGTGTCCCCGTTCCTGCACGCTCATGTCCGGGAAGAGCGGCAGACTGACAAGCCGCAGCCACTGCGCACTGGCCACGGGAAGCTGTTCGGGCTTCCAGCCGAACGTTTCGCGATAGTACGGGTGCAAGTGGAGCGGCCGCCAATGGACCGAACAGCCGACCCCGGCCGCGCGCAACTCGTCAATGAATCGATTGCGATCGATCGAGAGCGACTCCACCCGGAGGCGTATCGGCAACAGGTGCCACGTGTGAACCCGATTCTCCGGCATCGGCGGCAACTCCAACTCGTCGACGTCTGCCAACGCTTGGCGCATCGCCAGGGCGTGCTCTTCGCGCAAGCGGCGCATCTCTTCGGCGCGCCGCAACTGATGAATCCCGATGGCCGCCGCAATATCAGTCAGGTTGTATTTGAAGCCCGGCGCAATGATCTGATAGTCCCAACTGCCGCCGCCCGAGTACCGCTCCCAGGCATCTCGCGACAATCCATGCAGCGACATGATGCGCATCCGATCAGCCAGATCTTCCCGATTGGTAACCGCCATCCCGCCTTCGCCTGTGGTGATACTCTTGTTCGCGTAGAACGAGTAACACGACACGTCCGCGCTCTTTTCGCCGCAGCGCTGCCAGGGGCTCGATGGCGACGCGCGCCACGCCGCTGGCAACGCGTGCGCTCCGTCTTCGATGTTCCAGAGACGGTGCTCGCCGCAGAACTCGCTGATCGCCCGCAAGTCGCACATCAAACCACCGACGTGGACGGGCATGATGCCAACCACGCGAGTTGCCGGGTCGATGGCTTCGGGTAGCTCGCCGTTTCGCAATTGCGTGAGCTTGCGTTTGGCATCGGCCAGGTCGACATTCATAGTCTCCTGATCACAGTCGACCAGAATCGGGACGCCACCCAGATAGCGCACCACCTCGGCTGTGGCCGCGAACGTCATTGTCGGCACCAGCACGCCTTCGCCGGGTTTCAGTCCCAGCGCCTCGGCGGCCAGATGCAGGGCCGCGGTACACGAGTTGACGGCCACCGCGTGCTTCGCGCCCACAGCCGCGGCAAACTCCTCCTCGAACTGCTTGACGCGCGGACCGCTGGTCAGCCAGCCCGACTTGAGGCAAGCCACGACTTCATCGACTTCCGCTGCCGTCAACGATGGACGAAAGAACGGCACGCTTATGTTGGTCTGCGACTTCACGGAGGCCGTTGTTTCAGCGTCAGTTGGCATGCCGGATGAACTTGGCGAGTTCTTCTGCTATACGGTGTCCGGCACGGCCGTCCCAAAGTTCCGGACACGCCCCTGCCTTGTAGTGCCCGCTCAAGACGTCGTCCACGAGCGTCTCGAGCAGCGCAGTATCACGACCGACCAGCGTACTTGTGCCCTGCGAAACGGTGATCGGGCGGTCCGTGCGCGTGCGCGTCGTCAGGCATGGGATTCCCAGTGCGGTCGTCTCTTCCTGCAATCCACCAGAGTCGGTAATCACCAGTCGCGCCTGCGACCAGAGCCCCAGAAACTCGTGGTAGCCCAGAGGAGCCGAAAGATGCAGATCACGCTCCGCGTCGAGATCTTTCAATAAATCCGCTGATTCCAGCCGAGACCGCGTGCGGGGATGAACGGGGAACACCACCGGCAGACGTTTTGATATCCGAATCAGCACGTCGCAGAATCGGCGCAGCGTTTCCGGATCGTCGACATTGCCCGGCCGATGCAGCGTGACCGCCACGTATTCTCCGGGCGAAAGCCCGGACCTTTCGGGCTGTCCAAGGGCTCGTGCCGCGTCCAAATTTTCGCGCAAGACGTCGATCATTACGTTGCCGACCAATCGAATCCGCTCCTGATCGTGCCCCTCGCGCTGCAGGTTCTCAACGCCGCTGGGCTCGCTGACGAGCAACAGCCCTGCCAGAGCGTCGGTCACCACGCGATTGATCTCCTCGGGCATCTGGCGATCGAAGCTGCGCAGGCCGGCTTCGACGTGCACCACCGGAACATCAAGCTTCGCGGACGCCAGCGCACAAGCGACGGTCGAGTTGACGTCGCCCACCACGATCGTGGCGCTGGGGCGCGGCTCAGCATCGAGTAACCACGCCTCGAAACGCTCGAGAATCCGCGCTGTTTGTTCGCCGTGCGTGCCGGAACCAACCTTGAGACACACATCCGGGTGCGGGAGATTGAGTTCCTTGAAGAACAGGTCGCTCATCTCGCGGTCGTAGTGCTGCCCGGTATGTACCAAAAGCGGCTGCACTTCAGGCAAGACGGCCCGCACGCCACGCAGGACGGGTCCGATCTTTACGAAGTTCGGCCGGGCGCCGACAACGCATGCAATCGTAGTGGTCATCCGCGCTTCTTGATGTATCCGACGAGGTGCGTATTCAACAGTTGCGTGGCTTCAACAAGCGCGGCGAACGTCCACGACCACGGCACCAGGCGGCGCGCGAGCGGCGGAGCCAATGTCGCCCGCCGCAACCATATCTCGCAGCCCGGAAAGAGCCGCTTGATCTCACTGTGCCGGATTCCACGCACGTGTGGATTTCGCGGATTGTTGTATCGAAAGTCATACCACAGGATAGCACCCGTGTCCTTGACGACGCGCAACATTTCCGCGGCCAGCGCAGGTTTCACAGCAGCGTCGAGCACAGACGTGAACACGGTACTCTGGAAGACGATGTCGAACGAACGATCTTCCCACGGCAATTTCGTCGCGTCGCCCACGCGGATATCTGCCCCCGCAAAGCGCTGCGCACATTCAGCGGCTCGTTGAGCATCCAGTTCAATTCCGGCCAAGCTCTGACGTTTTGCGCCCAGGCATTCGTACGTCACAAACCATTGGCCGCGGCCACAACCAATTTCGAGGATTCGCTTGTTGGCCAGAGGTAAGCACGCCGCGCGCGACAACGCCCGCAGCAGCGCTCGCTCCTGTCCGTGCCGCACAAAGAGGTTGCCCGGTCGGTGCAGTGCGTAGAACTCCTCTCCGAGCGCGCGCTCGCGTCGATCATACTCCTCGAGTATCCGCTGACTCTCAAGATTGCTTGCCGACGCCATCTTCGAAGCAGGATCGCAGGAACTTGTCGAGGTGGCCCGCAATGATGCGGCGGTCGTACTGCTGCTGGGCCGCTCGACGCCCTGCAGCGCCAAGCCGGCTGCGCAACTCCGCATCTACCGCCAGCCGGCGGTAAGCATCGAGCGCCTCCTGGGGCTGCCCCGGCTGAACCGCCAACCCCGCGCTGGCATCAACGACTCGCCGTGCCGGCTCACCATCGGCGATGAGCAGAATCGGCAACGACGATGCCATCGCCTCGTAAATCTTACTCGGCACCGCGCCCGGAATGGTCATCCCGAGACTGATCACCGCCGCATCTGCAGCCCCGAGCACTGCGGGAATCCGATCGTGCGGGATTTGCGGCAAGATGCGAACGCGGGGATTCGGATTGCCCGATACGCGCTTCTCGAGCTTCTCGCGCAAGGGCCCCTCGCCGATGAGAACAAATCGCCCCGGGACGTCCTCCGGCAGCGATGCCGCCAGATCGAGCACCTGGTCGAGACCCTGTGCTAAGCCCATCAGCCCGGCATAGATAAACACCGGACCAGGCTCTTGCCCCAACAGTTCGCGGGCATCGTCGTCGGCGCGATCTTTGCCGAAGCGCGAGAACTCAACGCCGTTGGTAATCACGGCCGTCGGCTTTTCGGGAGCGTGCTTGCGGACTTCGTTAATGATCTCGTCCGACTGCCCCGTGATGCCAGCCGCATTGTGGTAGAGCTTCTGCTCCAGCCTCTCGGCCATCTTGATGGCCGCGCCCCGCCGCATCACGCCCACTCGCACGGCGGTTTCGGGATATAGATCGCTCACGTTGAAGACGTACGGACATTTCCATTTCCGCGCCAGCGATCGCGCCGCGTAGCCGATGAACAGCGGCGGAGACTCGACGAGGAGTACGTCCGGCTTGGCGAGCAGTTTGGGACCATTCCAAGCGGCCGAGGCTGCGAACGACAAGTAGGACAGCAAGCGCCGCAGGAACCCCCGCTTGGCAGCAAACAAGGGCACGCGCGCCGTGCGTATGCGCCCCACCGTCTCGACTTTGGTCCGCCATTTGGAATAGCCGGGAAAGATCTTTCCCGTCGGATAGTTAGGCAGCGCCGTGAGCGCCTCGACCTCCCAGCCCAGATCGATGAGCTTCTCGCCCAATTCGGAGAGCCGCGTCTGCGGGGCGCCCATTTCCGGTGGAAAGTACTGCGTGAGAATGCAGAGACGTGGCCGGTCGGAGCTTGTCTGCACGCTCAAGCGACCGCGCCCACCTGGTCGGCCAACTGACTCACTACTGCCCGAAACTTGCCGTTCTTGGTCCGCTCGATTTGGTCGACGACCTGGATCTCGATCTGCATCGCCCCGAGCCGATCCTCGAGCCCACGCCGCACGGCCAATTCATCCTGCTCGCCATAGCCCGCCGCTGGCACAATGCGGACGGTGACCCGATCGAGCCGATCCTGAACGATCTGCGCCTCGCGAATCCGCAGCGCCGCCTTGAACACCGGATCGAGCCGGCCAACCTTGCGACCATCGGGGGTGATGATCAAGTCATCCACCCGGCCTTCGATACACGCCAATACGGGTAGCGTTCGGCCACATTCACACAGGTCACCGGGTTCGGCCAACGCACCGCGATCACCTTGTCGATAGCGAACCAAGATCTGATCCGTGTTCAGCAGGCTCGTGACGACCAGTTCTCCGATGTCGCCCGGGGGTAGCGCGCGCCCTTCGTCGTCGACAACTTCCGTGATCCCGACATCGGGCGAGAGGTGCATGCGGCCGCGTTCGCATTCAAAGGCCGCCACAGTCAACTCAGCAGGCGCGTACATGTCCCGCGTCTGGCAGTTGAATGCCTGCTCGATCCGCTCGCGCTGATGTCGATAGAACGGTTCCGCATTCGAGATGGCAACTTTCACTTGCACGTCGCGGCGGCCTCGTTCGATCGCATGGGTGGCCAGCGCATCGAGTGCCGAGGCATATCCGAAGAGATACACAATTCTGCGGTGAACCAGTTCGTCGAGATACGCATCCAGAAAATCGGGACGCAAGTGGTAGGACGACATGTAAAGCTGCGCCGCCGGAGCGTTCCAAACCCAGAATGGCGGCCGCTGGCGATTGATCGGCGCGATCAACTGCCCGCCCAGCGTGGCCCAACGCTCGCCCAGTTGCACGCCGGCCCAGTTGCGCACGCGTCGCTCAAAACAGGCGTACCAGGACTGATGCGTCGCAGCCGACCAGTACAGGGACAGCGGCGCGCCGGTCGTGCCACTCGTCGCTTCCGCATACATTTCGCGCGGGTCGCAATCGTCCGCCAGGAAATCCAACGGAGCCGCGCGCACGGCTTCCTTGTCCAAGATGGGCAATCGCTCAAGCGCATTCGAACCGTCAATGCCTTCGATGGGAAAGGCGCCCGAGGTGTGCAACCTCCGGTAGTAAGGCACCTGGGCAACCGCCCGCTTGAGCAGCGATTGCAAACGCTCGGACTGCCACGTTTGCCACTGAGCCGACGTGTAGCGCTCGCGCTCGGCGTATCCCGGTAGCTCTCGCCGGAAGATCTCGCCGTACCGCAATCGCATCAAGCGCGCGCCGTGCCGGCGGGCAACCCAGGATTGCAACCACGCTGGCAGGTGGTGGTATATGTGAAGCAATCTTGTGTGCATGGGAGGCGGAGTGGCGACCTCTAGTTTTGTTCGCCCTCGGCAACCTGGCTCGTGCGCTCCATCTCCCCTTCCCAGCCGAGCGGCGCTTTGAACTCGAAAGGAGCGGCCGCCACCATGTTGTCGATCGCTCCACTCCATTGCGGTTCATTGCTGACCACGCGAATCTCGTCATATCCCACGGGGGCCAGCGGCATTTCGTGACGCCGCAGGGCGCGATCCAAAACCGGAATCCGTTTGGAATCGAACCCCATCAACTCGGCGCACACCGTGTCGACGATCAGCGGATTCGGGCCGGCGACAATCACCCCCGCCCGACGCGCATCGGGAAACACCGGCCCGGTCCCTTCGCCGGCGATGATGCCATCGACCACGCAAAACCGCCGCCGCTGCGGCCATTCATGCAGATCGCCCGCGGCATCCGCGTACTGCAATGCCCGATTGATGTCGAGAACCATCCGCCACAAAGTATCGTTGCCGTGCCAGCCTCCGCCGCGCACCGTCTCATGGCTGCGGCCAAAGACCAGGCGTCCCGCGCGTTTCGCAACTCGGTAGATTGGAGACACGACGCCTGGAAACCGCAACGCCGCTTGTTCGAAGCGACGCACGACATGGTGTTCAAGCCGCTGGCGCCAGCCGCTCTCGGCAAACTGGTCGCCCCCCTGTTGAGGCGTTCCCTGCGTGCGGTGCGGCAACCAGTTTCGATCGGTATTCAGGCCGACCACCCCCTTGAGCGCGAGTGTGACGCCGACCTTGTGATGTGTTTTGAGTTTCGGAACGTCGATGATCACCTGTGACTGCATGGCCGTGCCGCTCAAGCGGTATTCCTGCCGACGACCCGTGTGATGTTGGTTCACTTCGCTGGTGTCGTAGTCGGCGCCGTAGTAGCGCCCTTCCCCCGCAAACGCGTAGAACTCGCTGCGCTCCTTGAGATCGACGGTCACGCCGCCACGCGGATCGCCGGGCAGGGCGTGCCGCCTGACGACGACATCATCGCGCGTCACGAAGAACACCGAACGGAGATCGATCACTTCCAGCCCAAGCGCACGCGGCAACTCGTCGTAGTGCTGTTTCACCTGAGAGACGCCGCTGCGCTCGCAGACCAGGTCGAAGTCGGTGTTCAGCATCGGCCCATCGGCGAGGCAGATTTCGCCGCGGCCCGCCAAGGCCAACTGCACGTAGTCGATCACCGCGCGCAGCACGGCGCCGTGCGTGATGACGGATTCCCACGAATCGTTCAGTTCATGCTTGTGGCTGACCCAGTTTGGCTTGACCAGTACGCGGTCGCCCGGGTTCACCACCTCGCCAAGCGGATTCCACTCGGACGTACCGTACCGTGCTGCATCCATCCCCAAGCGACGCAGGCAGTCGCGCACCGCCGGATACACGTCATTCCGCGCTTCGGTCGCGGGAACGAGCCCGAGCGTGGCGAGTTCCGGGTATGCCTCCGGCGGATGAAACGGCGGGCGCGCCGGGTACTGCGGCTTAGCAGCGCGGGCAACCGCCACCAGATACGGAGGTGGCCCTGCCGGCGTCGTGCCTGGCCCGACTTGCCCCGAACTGCCCAGCGATGTTGTCATCGATTGATCAGGTGGCCAACCTGCGCGAGGTTTTCCTGCCCGATGAAGATATGCGTACCAACCCGTTGCGTCTCAATTGCATTGAATACGCGACTACGCTGCCGTCAGACAGGCTGCGGCCTCTTCTGCCATGGCTTCTGCAAAGGATTCAACCGTCGTTTTCTGCGCACGGCATATCCCGTTTTCAATCAGTCGCTTTTTGAGCGCCGCATCGCGGCCGATGCGCAACAGTGCATCCGCCAGCGCGGCGGAGTCATCAGGCGGGACGAGCAGCCCATCGACCTCATCCTCGACGGATGTCGGGATTCCTCCCACACGGCTGGCGACAACGGTACAGCCGAATGCCCGGGCCTCGACCAGCACGCGCGGCGTGCCTTCACTCCGGCTGGGAACGGCCAGCACGTCGGCATCAGCAAAGCACTGAAACAGCTCCGGCCCGAACGCGCGGTGCCCCAGAAACTGGACGTTGCCACGCTCGCTGAGTTCTTCCAGTCGCCGGCGGACGTCTTCGCTCATTCCTCGGTCGACCATGTTTTCCGACCCGACAAAGCACAGTTCCGCCGAGGGCAAGCAGTCCAGCACGCGCTCGTAGGCAGTACAAAGCGTGTCGATGCCTTTCTCGTGTCTCAAATATCCGACAAACAGTAAGCGAAGCGGGGAGTCAGCGGGCCGTGTGCGTCTGACACTCATGATTTCGTCGCGGCTTAACGACGACGATACAACGGCGCGGCCGCGCTGCGGACGGTAGTGTTGCCAAAGATCTTCGCCATTGGTCACGACCCGAGCACCTCGCCAAGCCAGCAGGCGACGGTAGAGTCGATCGATGCCCCGCGCGACGCTCACCGCAACCATTCGGGTGACGCCGCGATACCAAGGCGAGGTGCTGGCGATCTGGTACACATCGGCGCAGACGTGATAGAGCCGAGGTTTGTGCGGCCGCAGCAGCGCCAACGGCGCCGCAAACGGAAGTTGCACGATGACCACGTCGCTCTGTTTCTCGACATCGCGAATCACGCGGCGACACGCGGGCGCCTTGTGAAAGCCGCGGGCAATACTCGGCAGCCACGGTAGTGGCCGAAAATCAACGAGCGACGCATCGAGGCGATGATCGTGCCAGATCTTGCGTTGCGGCGCGAGACTCAGCGCCACGGTCAACTGCCGGCACTCGCGTCGCCAGACATCGAGCAGCCGCCCCACGCCCGCTTCGGTCCACAGCCCACCTTCGGTCGAGCCCGAGCGGGCGCTGACGAAACCGAGCCGGATGCCCGACAGCGAGGTCAACGAAATCTCCGTGCCGCTTGCCAACGCCCGCCGGGCGGCATCGCCGTCGGCAGCGGTGGCGAATCTGGCGGAGCAGCGGTGGCCGCACCCAGCGCAGGATTCGCCTTCCACACGCCCTGAGTAATGCACCACCCGATGCAGATGCCCCAGGCGGCCGCAAACACCGGCATATAGAGGATCTCGCGCGAGAACAGTCCGCGAATGATCCACAGCACCATCAAGAGCTTCAGATAGCGGTGGGCCAGTCGCGCGGTGGCGTTTCCGAAATAGTCTTTCGGCACGCCACGCCCGCGCTGCCAGAGCAGGATCATCATTCCGAAGAAGCACAGTGACGCCACGAGGCCCGTTCCGCCGACAAGGTGTGCCACGACGTTGTGCGGGTCGATCGTCGCCTTGTGGCCGGCAATGTCTTCGGCCAGCTCGAAATACAATCCTTGCGGCGAGGCGCCTAAAATCGGGCGTTGGATGCCGATCATCAACGCGCTCATGAACAGCTTCACGCGCAGCATGTCGGTCGTGTCGCCCTTGGCCGTCGTTTCGATCTGCGTTTGGAGCACAGATGTGGTGAAAAACGTATTGAGCAGGACATAGCTGATGGCTCCGACGACGCCCAGCACGATCGCCGCCCGGAAGAACTGGCCCTGACCCAGCAGCATCAACAAGATGAGCGCCAGGCCGAGCCATCCTGATCGGTTGGCCGAGGCGAGAATGCCGACCGCCGTGATCACGACGCATATCGCCAAGAACGTCCGCAACCATTTGGCGATGCTCTTATCTAAAACGAGCAGTCCGCCCAGCAACACGGGCGGCAGGCTATACAGCGACCAGGCATTCTCGTTGGCCATTTCCAGCGGATTGACGCCGGCGTGAAACGTCGTGCTCGAGAATCCCTTGAAGCACAGCGCCACGACACCGACGGCGATGCCGACCACCGCCAATCGAAAGTCGCGCGTCGAGCGAATGCACAGGGCGGCAGCCAGCGTTGTGCCCATGCCGCCGCCAATTTTGAGAATCTCCTGATAGTACGAGACGTACTCGCCTGCACCCGCCAGGACTGAGAAGATGTACATCGTCACGAACACGACCATGCACAACAGCGCGCCGAGCGGGAAGTCGGCAAGCCGACGTACCGCCACGTAGAGCAACAGCGGAGCCAGCGCCACCAGGTAGGCGTGAACTTGCAGCCCCGGCAGCGGCAGTCGTCCCCACGAGAATGCAGAGAGCGGAATCAGCAACGTCACCAGAAAGAAGCAGAATCCGGTGCCGGTGAATCGATCTTGCGGCGATGCCGTGGCTGCCGCAGGCCATGCCGCCGCAGTCGGCAGTGCCGCCGCAGGTTGAAAGCCTCGAAATCCGTAGCCGGATGTACTCATTCGGACTCTTGTTCGCCGTTGGATCGCTGCTGATACGAATTGTACGCCAGCCGAGCCATGGCGCCTCCGATCGGTCCCAGCGATAGCAGCATGCCCAGGATCCGAGCTTTCCGATTACGCCGAACATGCCAGGGATAAACGGCCCGGCCGAACGCCAGCACCCGCCGCGCCTTCTGACGTTCCCCCCGCGCCAACGTGGCCAGCCCGTGCCGTGCCACATCGTGTTCGACGAAAGCCTGCTCCAAATCCTCGCGCGTCAGGCTGAGCTTTTCGAGGACTCCTTTGTCGACCTCGAAGGACGACACGTACTCGTCGACCATGAACTTCAACGCGCCCTGCGCGGCCTGCAGGGAATTCTGATTGCTGGCGTGCACCCGATAGGCGAACAGCGGCAGATCGACAAAGTAGCCCGCATCGGCCACCGACAGCAGCTTCCAACTGAACCACTTGTCCGGGTTGATCAGCCGCCCGCCACCGTAGCCCTCGACCTCTTCGTACAGTTTTCTCGGATAGGCCGTGCAGGCAAAGAAGAACGGTGTTTTCATCGACAGCAGACATCGCTTGTGCAACTCGCGAATGGGGACGCCGTATACCGTCCCGTCCACCACTTTGCCCAGATCATCGCGGGCATCGGTCGGTTTCCAAACTAGCGGCTCCGGCTCGATCCGACCGGTCAGGCTGTCGTCCGAGTCGATGACTTCTGGAGATGAGCTGAGCACCGTACGCGGGGCTTCATCACCGAGCACCGCGTAGAGATTGGCATAGGTCTCCAGCGCCTGCGGACGCATCAGGTCGTCCGAAGAAAGCATGATCATCACGTCGCCGGTGGCCATCCGCGCGGCGCGGTCGAGATTGCCGGCGAAGCCCACGTTGCAGGCGTTGATGTTCAGCTTGATCCGCGCATCGCCGAATCCGCGTACCACATTGGCCGATTCATCCGTGCTGCAATTGTCACAGACCACGATCTCGAAGTCCTGATACGTCTGGTCCAGGACACTTTGGATCGTGCGCCCCAGATAGCGGGCGTAGTTGTAGTTGGGAATGCAAATCGAAAAACGCATCGGTCTCTGGGGCGACTTACCTGCGGAGGAAGGACTGGCGAATGAAAAACATCTAAGTCAGATTGCAGCTAGGGCTGCGGAGCGTTCTCATACGGCTGTGTCAGACTGCTATTCTCAATCCCGGATCGAAACTGTTGAAAGAATGTTCGTTGGCGCTGGGGAAACCGCACGAGGTGGCCCAGTTCCGGTGACGAGAAATACTCCCCTTGGCTCGGATCACAGACCTGTGGTTCCAGCGCCCCGGCCTCCCGTTTGTCGAGCACTTCGATCAGCGTCGGCAGGCACAGCTCATCGAGCTTCACATATACCGTGGCCAGGTCGTCATCGTCGGCCGGCACAAGGCGACGCTGGGCGAGAATCGGCCCGGCGTCAATCTTTTCTACCAGTTGTTGCACCGTGATCCCCAGCCACTGCGGCTTGTTGTGATAGACGGCCCAAAAGGGTGCCGCCGCGCCACGAATGTCCGGCGTGATGCCGTGGTGCCAGCGAATCCAGGTGGACATCTCCAACAGAGCCGGCTTCACAATCCCGCCGCCGATGGGAACCACGACATCCGGGCACTCGTGCCTGAACCATGCCAGCGACTGCTCACCGTTCAGCGTCCCCAACTTCAGGACCGGTGAAGTCGGCTGGTAGGCTGCACCCAACAACCGCTCGAAGCGTTCGTTCTGGAGCTGGGAAATGCGGCGCGTGTAGCGACGGAACCAGGCGGCTGCCGCCAATTGCGGAATCCCGCCGAACGTTCCGTACTTGCGCTTCAGGTAACGTGCCCGCCGCGTCGCCTGTGGCGGGCGATCGACGACGATCACCGCACACACATCGCGCGAGGCTTCAATCTCCCTGATGTACCACTGTGTGCGTGGCGACCAGGGAGGTGGATCGACGACGATGGCGACTTTCATACCGAGAGCGCCGCTCGCTTCAAGCACCGGCACGTTTTGACAATTCGATCAGTTCTCACCTCACCGCTCGCCCAAACACCACTTGACCGTCTCGATGGCCAGCCGTCGAGGCCGGAACCAGGGGCTGAGCACAGCCTGCACGTCAGCTCCTGTATTGCGTCGCGGATAACGCCACGCGTTGTTGGCCGGCACGTGGGGCGAGGCGGCGAACGCCATCGAATAGTGCCGCGACGCAAGTTCGACGACGCGATGGTCGTAACGTCCATCCGGATAGCTCATGTAGCGAATCGGCTCGCCGAGATGCTCGGCCAATCGCCGGCCGCTCTGGACAACCTCGCGCTGCAGTTCATCGTCGGTGCACCGCGCGAGGTTATCGTGCGTCGCGCTGTGGCAACCGACCGTCATCCCCAGCTCGCGCATGCGGCGCAAATCCGCGCTGGAGAAATAGGCATAGTCCTCGTTTCCGTCGATCGGTTCCGCATCAAGCTGCTCACCCAGCGCTTCAAGCTCCGCCGAACGATCGTTCGGCGCGAGCGAAAGCAGGTGCTCCTTCACCAGATGTTCCCAGCGTCGCGCCGGCAGTCTCTCGGCGAGATCGAACTCTTTGCCCCCGAGCGTCGCGATGTGTTTTCGCCGCGTGGTCAGGATATGGGAGAAATGCAGGTACCAAGGGATAAAGTCGCTGTCGATCACATCGCTGAGCACAAAGAACGTGCCCTGCATGTCCAGCTCTCGCAGGATTTCCGCCGCCCAGAGATTGTTGCGGAAGCCATCGTCAAACGTGATCACGACCGAGCGGCGTGGCCACGCGCGACCGTTGTTCCACCCGTGATCGAGCTCCTCGACGGTCAGCGGGTGATAGTGCTCGCGCACGTGTTCCATGCTCGCGCGAAACTGCTCGCGCGTCAGCGCATTGCGCAGGAAACGATGTTGCGGCTGCGGTTCGGCAACCAGTTGGTGATAGAAGATAACCAGTGGCATCGTAGGACGTGCGATCGTTCAGCGGAGCGCTACGCGGCGTTCCCTCGCACGGGCTGGTTCATCACCGCTTCGTACACCCTTAGTATCCCCGCCGCACAACTTTCCAGCGAATAGGTTTCTTCTGCCCGCTGGCGCCCGGCCAGACCCATCGTCCGTCGCAACTCACGATCACGCCCCAAGCGTTCTATGCCTTCGGCCAACCCCTGTGGGTCATCCGGCACAGCGAGGATTCCTGTTTGATCGTGCACCACGATCTCGCCGACACCGCCACCACGAACACCGACCACCGGCAGCCCGGTCGCCATGCCCTCGACGATCACGCGGCCGAACGATTCGTGATCGGCAACGTGCACGAGGATGTCGATCTCCGACATGATCTCAACCGGGTCGGACTTGAAGCCCGGAAAGGTGAATCGTTGTCGCAGATCGTGCCGATCGATCAAATCCTGTAGGGCGTCAGCGTATTCGTTGCCGCGCACGCGACCGCCTTCGGATGGATCGTGCCCGTAGATGCGAAACTCAAGCGGCAGTGCGCGATCGACCCGGGCGGCGGCCTCCACGAACAACGGGTGTTTCTTCCAGGCGCTGGTGATGCTGCCGACCATCGCCACCACCAGCGGCTCGCCATCCGGCTTCGGTTCCTTCACGCCATAGCGCGAGAGATCGATGCCGTTGGGGACGATTTCGAGTAGTCCCTCGGGCAACCATGCGCGGACCGTGCTGGCAGTCACCTCCGAATTGGCCACCAGCCGCGAGCACCGCTCGGCCATGTATCGCCCCAGCGCCGGACCTTCCAACGGCAGCCGAAACGGCCGCCCCGGCCCCAGCAACTCCCGCAGGTGCCACACATGCGGGAGCCCCAACTGCTGCGCAGCAGCGCCACCTTCAGGAGTGCAAATCGTATTGGTATGGATCAAATCAGCGCCGTGCTCGCGCGCAAATTCGACAACCCGCTGGACCGAACCTCGGCGGAAGCCGGTCCGGCGGAGTTGCATCAATTCGATGAGCGGTCGTTTCCAGACCTTGGCCCGTACTTTGCGGTTCCACCAGTACAGCGGCGTGAACAGCACCGCGCCTCCGGTCACCTGTCGTAGGTGCTCCCGCTCCACCTCGCTGCCACCGGAGTGGCAGACGGCGCAGGCATCGATCCCCTGTTGCTTGAGCGACTCGATGATGCCGATCGTGCTCAGCGCCGCGCCGCCAGCCGCGCTGTTCAAGATGTGCAGGACCTTCTGCGGGCGGGCCACGCGGAAATCTACTGCGGATACCGCTGCTCAAAGTCGGACAGATCTTCCGGCGTGCCGAGCACCCAGACTTCTTCCGCCACGTCGATGCGAACGTCGGCGCCGGCCGCGATCAGCCGGTTGTAGACCGGTGCCACGTAGAACTCGCCCCCCGAGCGCTCGTCGGCGGCGATCATGGCCTCGGCATGCCGCACGAAGTCCGCGCCCCGGGTGAAGTGATAGAGGCCCGTGCAGGCCCAAGCGGAGATGCGGCGCTTCTCGGCAGTTTCGACAACGCGCCCCTCTGCATCGGTTCGTGCAAAACTCCACTTGTCGCCCGGCGCTTGGAACACGCTCAACACGCCGTCGGCGTGTTGTTCGAGTTGGGGCAACGTCTTGTCCAGGGCGGTCCGGCAATAGGTATCGGCGTTGTAGATGACCAGCGGCTCGTCGTTGTCGATCTCTTTGCGCGCCAGGAGTACTGTACACGCCTGACCTTCGGTGACGTGATCGACAGGGATGATCGATGGCTCCAGACGTCCGTACCGTTCATGAATGTCGTCGGCCAATCGTGTGTCCGACAGATGTTCGGCCAGACACAAAAACACGACCCGCCGCACCAGCGACAACGGCAGGCTTTCCATAGCCCACGCATACATGGGTCGGCCCCGCACGTCGATCAGCGGTTTGGGCGTCTCGATCCCGATGGCCGCGAACCGGCTGCCCCGACCGGCCATCGGCATCACCGCGATCATGCCTCACCGCCGGTTTGTCGGGCCTTGCGTTTCTCGGCACTGAGCGGCAAGTCGCTGCCGTCGCCGGCGATTTTGTCCCACGTCTCGAACCGCAACGCGTTGTCGTCGATGTAGATGTCGGCGTGCGGCTTGCCGAAGTAGATTTCGTCGTACTCCATACCATGCCGGGCCAGCCAATCCAGCGTGATCGCACCTTTGCGGGCGACGACCAAACCCACGTTGCCCTGACAGGTCTTCATATGCCGGGCCGTGAACAGGATCACGTAGTGCCCTGCGGCGCGCAGTGCTCGCAGTTTTTCCGCCGCGCCCGGCACCGGCTCCAGGTCCGGATAGTCCTCGCCGGAGTTGCGCAATTTGCAGATCACGCCGTCGATGTCGATACAAATCCGCATCAGACTGCCTGACTGGGGTCCTTCGCATGGGGCTGCTCCGTCAGCGCTTCGTTGAACAGCTGCAGCGCGCGGACGTACATCGCCAATTGCCGCAACGGAGTGTCGTAGTGCAGCGCCGGCATACTGGCGAAGAGCACCCCAGTGAGCAGCAGGATTTCGCGTTTATCGAAGGTTGGAAAAAAGACCTTCTCAAATCGCTCTTGAATCTGGTCGTGTTGCGGACGCGAGCAAATGTCAAGGTTCACGTCCGTTCCCTGCACGTCGATGCGGAACAGGTCGTTCGTTATGAAGTCGTACAGCCCGTACACCGAATGGTAAAGTTTGGCCACGTCATAGCGCGAATCGCCGTAGATGCCGGCCGCACCGAAACTGCCGCGCGGATCGATGAGTTTACAGATCCGCGAACGCAAGTCGTAGAGAATGTTCGAGAAGCACAAATCGCCGTGAATCACGTTGCCTTCGACGCCCTGAGCAAGCCGTCCGACTTCGGCCTCCAACCGCTCCCAGAGTTGACAGAGATTGGGGATCTCTTGCCCGTTCACGACGATCGAGCCTTCGTGCGCAACCAGCGACAGCAGCTCGGGCGAGCCTCGCATATTGTTCAGTCGTCGCTGCGTCTTCTCGATGTACATCTCCCGCAGCGCATCTTCAGACAAGGGGCGCCGGCGGCGCATGAAGCCCCCGGTGATGACTTCGCGCAGGTGCAGGAATATCTGCTCCCAGATTCCCGGGTCGACGTTCTCGAAGACGAAGATTTCCGCCAATGACGGATAGCCGTAGTATTCCAACGTGACGTAGGGATCATCCCAGTCGATCGAGTAATCGATGACTCGCGGGAACAGCACGGCCAAGTCCGGCGGCAACAGCCGCAAGAAGTTGATTTCGTCGACAAACTTCTCGACGTGACGGCTCCGCTTGGTGATCGTGCCCAGTACTGGATCGATCGAAAGATCGTTGAAGTCGCGCTTTTGCAGCAGCGAACGGTGCGACGTGGCCTGACGATCGGGATTGCCGCAGTCCAACCAGTCGCCCGCCGGCAAGGCGCGAATCGGGCTCGTGCTCGCCACGCGATGCAAGATGTCTGCCATCGACGTAATGCGCGACTGCGACTCGGCCTCTTGCACCGCTAGACGCGAGGTTTCTCGCAGCGTCGAGGTCTTGGGAAAGTAATACACGCCGATCAGCGCTTGATGCGGGCCGGGCAGGTTCGGCTCTTTGTCGTGCAGCGCGCCGACAACCTGATCCGGGCCGACGTCAACCGTGCACCAACGATACGACTCCTCGACGCTGCTGGTTAGCACAATCGGCGATTGTCCGTTCAACTCGGACGCGTCGGCAAATTGAAAGTGCGTATCGCCCAACACGACGAGCGACGCATTGCCGCTGGCCCTCTCGGCCAACTCATGCACCGTCAGCCCGAGACCGCCGTCTTTGGACGGCACCATGAACGTGATCTGCGAATCCTGACCGAACGTGTAGGCCACGAAGTCTTCAATGAACATCCCGCGCCGCGAGACCGCGATCACGAAATCGCGCAAGCCCAACGACCGCAGATAGCTCAGCGTCCAGTGAATCACCGGGCGCCCCGCCACGGGCACCATCGCCGGACACGCAATGTTGGAGAGGGCCATCACGCCCTCTGCGACACGCCCGGCTGCGGGTATGAGTACGGTGATCTCCTCGGGGCGCGCCAGCACGCCGGACACCTGTGCAAAAGGCAGCGGAGTGTTCACTTCCGACTGCGGTCGCGATTCGCCGTTGTGCTTTGCGTTGGGTTCCACGGCTACTTCAGGCTGCCACGAGTGCCATTTGCGGCTGTTGGTCAAGCGTACTCTGACACCATAGTTCGAGCACCGCCAGGCACCACAACTTGGGGTAGTAGGGACTGGCAAACGAACGGGGATGATTGAGGAATCCGCCGATGGCCTCCGGTGCAATCAAATCCCGTCGCCGCAGTGCCTCCGGCGTACACGTCTGTTCCAGTACGCTCGGCATGTTGTGTTCCAGCCAGTACGCATACGGCATGAAAAAGCCGCGTTTGACCCGCTGGCCGATTGTCGGCGGAAGTATGTCCTTGAGGGCGTGAATCAGTACCTTCTTGGCCCCGCTGGTCGAATAGCGACCGTCTCCCGCTTCGTCGCTGGCCAGACGGTAGTCGTCCCGGCACGAACGGGCAAACTTCGCGATCTCGATGTCGACGAACGGCGTCCGCAACTCCAACGAGTGGGCCATGCTGGTGACGTCCGAGTCCAACAGCAGCCGACTCCCCATGAATACGCTCACGTCCAACAGGCAAGAAAGCCCGATCGGCGTTTCCGCGGCATAGTCGTCGCGCACGCCGGCGAGGTGCTGGGCCATCATGTCAGCGAGCGTCGTACCGTCGGTGCTTCGGCCCAGCATCCGCTGGCCCTGCTCGATGGAAAACACGCGATGCGCCAACGCCCATAACTCCAACGGCCTGCTCACCGCGGCCATACTCTCTACGCGCTCGCGTATTCTTCCCTCGGGCAACAGACGTTCGAGCGAGCGCATGATTCCCGCCACCATCGCACGTCCGCTCCGCTGCGGAGCGCGACCATAGCGCTGCATGCGTTTGGTCACCGGATAGCCCGCAAACCACTCGTCGCCACCAAGGCCTGAGAGCACACCCTTGACGTCGCGTGCCGCACCCCGCGAGATGATCCACGTGTTGAAACCATCGACCGAGGGCTGATCCAACTCGGCCGCGAACTGCCGGAACAACGACTCGACTTCGCTGTTGGCGACGTCGATCACCGTGTGCTCGCAGTCGAAACGCCGCGCCCCCTCGATCGATTCTTCGGCTTCGTCGCGCCCGGGCAAGTCGGGATAACGCACGGTGTACGTGCGCAGTCGCGCGTTCTCCCGCCGCATTAGGGCGACGACGGCCGTTGAGTCGACGCCGCCGCTGAGAAATGCACCGACAGGCGCATCTGCCAAAGCATGAATCCGGATGCTCTCGTTCAGAGCCGCCCGCAACCGCTCGGCCGACTCGTCCAGCGACTCCTCGCGCGGCTCATAAGGAGGAATCTCCCAAAAGCGACGCTTCACCGGAGCCTGCCCGGGTGCGTAGCATTCAAGTGTCCCTGGCTCCAGCATGCGCACGCCCTCGATCATCGTACGCGGTTGAAGCAAGAACCCGAACGTCAGGAATGCCAGGGCGCCTTCGCGATCGAGCCGCGGAGCAGCCAGTCCGGCGCGAAGCAAAGCCCGCAATTCCGAACTGAACGCAATTCCTTCGCCGCCGGGTCCGCTTGGCGTGATGTACAGCGGCTTGATTCCCAGCGGGTCGCGAGCGAGCACCAGCTTCGGCAGCGCCTCGGGCTGAGTCTCTCGCCAGTCGAAAATCGCCACGGCATACATCCCGCGCAGTCGCTCGACAAATTCGAGCCCGCGTTCGAGATAGAGCGCGAGTACAACCTCTGTATCGGTCGTCGACTGAAACTGGTAGCCACCCGCTTCCAGTCGCGCCCGTTCCTCGCGGAAGTTGTAGACCTCACCGTTGTAGAGAATCGCCACGCGGCGGTCCGGCGACCATAGGGGCTGCTGGCCCCGGTCCGAAAGATCAACCAACGCCAACCGCACCATACCCGCGGCGCCACCGTCGAATTGCAACATGCCGCGCCCGTCGGGTCCGCGGTGCTGCATGGCATCGAGCATGATCTCCGTGCGGCGCTCGACCGAGTCGCCCGCGTGATTCCAGATTCCCGCGATGCCGCACATAGTTGACTATTCAGTTCGCTTTCGGGACAGTGTCACACTTCGGCGCGTGCCGGCCCGGCCAGCAATCCTTCCAAAGCTTCGGCAGCCCGCGCGGCCGAGTGGCCATCGAGTGCATAGAATGCGTCCTTCAGATACGCATCAACCCGCGACTGTAGCCCGGCGCGAACTTCGCTGCCGGCGAGCAAGCCGGTGACGGCGTCGCTGAGTGCCTCGTCCGTTTCGACGTGCAGCGTCGCACCCGCATCGATGAAATCGACATCCGAAATCTCGTCGGCCAGATCGATCGTCACCACCGGCACGTCGAGCAACATCGCCTCAAAGGCCGTCGCCGAGGCGCCCGTCAACAGCACGCGAACCCCCTGCAACCACGTGAAGATCTCGCGCGGATACCCCTCCGCTCGATGCGCGACCATGTGCAATCGCGACTCCGGCACATCGGCTTTGGCCTGTTCGTAGTAATCGAGCCGGTCCTTGGGATGCAGTTTGGCGACGAACTGCACCTCCGGCATCGCGGCGCTCAGCCGCATGATGCTACGAATCAGTCGCCCGTGGTGTGCATGGGAGATGCTGTGCCCGGGCCCCGAGTTGGCGACCAGCACGGTGGGCCGCTGCGCGTCTAGACCCAAACGTTCACTGATTGTCGGATCGAGCCGCCCTGACTGCCGGGGACGCTGGTCGAGGTACGGCGCACCGCAAACGCTTATTCGCTCTTCAGACATTCCATAGGCCATCAGTTGCCGCCGTGCCTGTTCGCCGTACACCATCCAGTACTCCGCCAGATGGCAGTAGTGCAAGGGGCTCGACGCCATCGAACCGTGCATCAAGCAGGCGGTCCGCGCGCCATACCTCGGAGCCAACAGACAAGCCGTCCGGCCTTCCACCGTGATGTCGTAACCGACCAGGATGACTCGTGCTCCGGTGCGTTCGCACAACTGCTGACAGTTGACGACCGCCTCGTGCACAAACGGCAGGAACCGGACCAAGGTGGCGTGCCAGGATGCGGCGAGTTGCCGAGTATCGCCCAACGTTGGAAACGACGTGGATGCCGATCCCAATCGTGCCAACTCTCGCGCCGCTTTGCGACCGTCGCGCCGTGCTGCTGCAAGCGCTTCCGGCCAGGCAGCACGCGGAGAGATCACCGGCACATCCTGAGCCCGGACCTGATCGAAGATCGCCGGATTGCAGGCGAATACCGACACACTCGTCCCGCGCTCGCCGAGCGCTCGATACACGGGCAATTGCCCGCGGTAGTGCGTCGGATCGCGCGGCCAGATCACGACATCGGCCTTTTGCACCGCGGCTGACTTCGCGGCGGCACGCCGCTCGTGGCGGTCGATCTTGACGCGGTACGCAAGCTGCCGCCCCTGCTCAAGCGATCGTTTCCACCACGGCTGGCGACCACCCTGCGGCTTGCCCCGCAGATGATCCCGCGTGCGCAGCACCAGCTCCTGACGCAAGGCTTCCAGTACGCTCACGCCGGCAACATCGAGCAGCGACGCCCACTCGCTCTGATTCAGTGCCGCGAAAGCCTCGTCGCACCACGCGATCAAACCCGGGCCGTCCGTTAGATCACGGGGCCTTGCAGAATGCTTCGTAGTTTGGGTGGCCTGCATCATGTTGGCTCAGCGCGCGGCATCGTCCCTCATGAGGTGACTTCCGCGGCCGGAATTGCTGAAACTTCGGTCGTTACGACTTGCTGCGCGCGACGGCGAATGTGCGTCCGCCTGCGATTCACCAGGTCGTGGTCGCGCGGATAGTGCAGAAACCTGCCCTGTTCCTTGAGCGATTCATAGACCTCGCGATCGCGGTAACGAATGACTTTGGCGGGCGACCCTCCCACGATCGCCAACGGCGGCACATCCCGCGTGACGATCGCGCCCGCAGCGAGAATCGCGCCTTCGCCAACCGTCACGCCGGGGACGATAATCACGCGGTCTCCGATCCACACGCACTGTCCGATCGCAACGTCTTCAGCCACTCGGCGACGATCGTAGGGTAGCGTCTCCGGATTCTCGAACGCATGATTGTCGGTGACGATGGTGATCTGTTCGCCGAGATGCGTGAAAGCGCCGAAGGTCAGACGTCCCTCGCCTTTCGATACGAAACCCGGATTGATCGACACGCCCTCGGCAAGATACGTGTTCTCAGGATTGCCGATCTTGATCGGCCCGTGAATCGTCACCGCCGGGCCCAATGCTCCCAGCACTTCGAGCTGCGAAACAACTTCGTTATACCGAAACCACTCGACGATCGGCCGCACCACGGCCCGACGGACGACTCGAAACAGCAGCGAGCTCATCGGGGGCCGGTGTCCTTCACGCCGTCGCTCCGGACTCTGCGGCGCTTTGCAGGCAGGCGTCGGTCAACTGCTGCGCCAACCGCATCGCGGGCCCGGCTGCGATCAAATCGTGCTCGGACGGAGCTTGGCGCGAAGCGACCATCTCCAGGAAGACCTGCGCCTGCCGGAAAAAGCCTGGCTTGAACTGCTTGTCATGCTCGTCGGGTTCAATCGACCGCACGTCCCTCGTGCCGGAGGTCATCACCTCGCAGGTCTCCAAGGGCGCGAACGTGTACCGCCTGCCCGCCGTGCAGAACGCCACCCGCCATCGCCCCGGCGCATCCCAGGTTGAATTGAATGTTGCCAACACGTTGCGTTCAGACATGCCCTGCAAGGCCATCGTCCACCGCAGGGGCTCACCCCGACTGACCGCGGTGATCTGTGGTCGTTCGCACCCGCCGGCAAAGAACGTCAGCAGATCGATCCCGTGCAACGTATTGCCGAACACCATCCGCGAGACCTGCTGGGCGCTGAAGCCGCGTTTGAGGAAGTGCTGCGGATCTTCGGACCATTCCACGGCAGCCGACGTGATCGATTCCAAACCGCCGGCATCATCGACCGCGCGGCGAACGACGGAGTAATGTCTTCGATTCAGTCCCACCATCACCGGCGTCTTGTGCCGCTCGGCAAGACTACAAAGTTGCTCGTATTCGTCGATCGACGTCCCGGGCGGCTTTTCCAGCAATACGGGAATGCCGCTGGGAATGATTTCCCGTGCTGCCCCGTAAACCTGGTGAATCGACGCACAGCAGATGATGCCGTCCGGCTGTTCGCGTTCGAGCATCTCACCGATCGAGGCATAGACGTGGTCAATCCGTCCATCGGTTCGGGCAGATTCGCGCCCGGCTTCGCTACGATTGCAGCAGGCCACGAACTCGGCGCCCTGCGCGCGAAACGCGTCCAGGTGCTTCGGCGCAATACGGCCATATCCGATGAGTGCGAGTCGTGTCACGTGACTGGTAGCCAGAGTTCGAGTTCTTCGGGAGCCTTGAGCGGCAGCTTCACCGGAACGTTGCCGCGCTGGTGAGAGAGATAGGTCGCCACCAGGATTTCGACCGAAGCACGGCCGTGTACGCCATCCGAAATCATCGGTTCGCCCGAGGCCAAGCCCTCGACACAACCGCTGACCATCACGTGCATCGGCGTCGCGGCTGAAAGCCCTTCAGGCACCTTTCCCGCGCTGAACGCGGGCGGACGCCCGGGCCCCGGCTTGATCGAGAGATCGCGCTCGATGACTTCGATCTCGCCCGAGCGCTCGTCCATACGGACTCGCGCGGCGGTGAGGTCGATTTCCACGGAGTTCGGCCCGGCACCGTCTTCGATTTGCACGACGGTGGCCCGCGCCCCCCTTTCGAGTTCCAGGATGGCCATGCCGCCGGGATCGACAAACTGCTCGCCGCGCGGGTTGCGCCCGACCGGTTCATCCACCCATCCCACAACCCTGCGCACGTCCTGGCCGGTAATGAGTCGCACGGCGTCAAACGAGTGCGTGGCGTTGCAGCCCAGTCCAATTCCAGGTCGCTGAATCCAAATCGCCCGCGGCTCTCCCCAATCGCCCGAGGCAATGCGATCCCGCAGCCAATGGTAAACGGGAGCGTGTCGTCGCACGTGATCCACGGCCACCCGCGTCCCAGTTTCGCGCGCCTGAACCAGAATACGATCGCACTCGACGAGCGAGCAGCCCATCGGCTTCTCGACCATCAAGTAACGAGCGCCCGCGTTCATCGCCGCCGCTGCCAGCGCGGCATGCGACGGACCGTTTGTCGCGATGCACACGACATCGACGTCACCCCGCTGCCATAGCTCATCGGCCGACGCGAGGCGCGCCGTCTTTTCCGGCAGCTTCTCGTAGCCAAGCGCATCGCTGCGCTGATCGACCACGGCGGCCAACTCCAGGCGCTCGGACTGCACAATGCAATCGACGATCCGACGACCGTGTGGCCCCAGTCCGATAACGGCGGCTTTCATCTAGCAGATGTCTCCTGCAGCGGTCGGGTGACTCGGTTGATTGATTCGGGAAACGGTTGTTGTCTAGCCTGCAAGGCAGGAGGTTGAATCAGACTCGTCGCGATCGTCACTACGTTCCCGATCTACAGCTCGTTATGGCAGCTCGACAATCGGATAGGCCGCATACCGAGCCGCGCGGTCGGCCACGAATTCGTCCATCATGCCGCTCGCAAACTGGTCCCACAGTGTCCGCACCGCCACAGCGTTGAAGTCCTTGCGACGAAAGACTTTTCCCTGGGTGAGATCTTGCGGTCGGGGTTCGATGGCGCCCTCGGCATATCGCGTGACGACGCGGGGCAGAGCTGCGACGGCGGCCATGATCGTCTTCGTCCCCAGATCATGAACCCGATCCGTCGATTCGGCCTCCGGGCGGACCTGTGCCAGGATCGCGCCGGCGTCGACGCTGAGCACGGCCAGATGAATCGTCGCACCCACGCACTCGGGCTTGCGCTCGACGAGCGGCCAAAAATTCGTGCCTGTCCCGCGATAGTAGGGCGATAACCCGAGGTGAATGTTAATCATCCGCCCTTCATAGGTGGTCAAAAGAGGCGGCTTGATAATGCTTGTTCCGTAGAGCACGACGTACTCGGGCTCCAGGCCCTGCACCCACTCAAAGACGTCCTCGGCATTGGACGCCCCGTGTTCGACCTCGCGCTGCACGATGCCAGTTGGCAATTGCGGATCGCCCAGCCAGCGCTGCTCGGCCGTGGACCGTTCCGCGAAGTGCTGATCGATCACCGCGCGGTCTTCCGCCGAAAGCTCGTCGGGCTTCTTGACGAGTTGCGCTTTTCCCTCACGCAGCACACCGACAAGCCGCAAACGCTTGGCCAACTCTGCCGCCACATAAGTGTGCCGACGCTCATTGCCCGTCAGTAGTACGATGCGATGTGTCGACGCCATCAGTCGAGGAACCAGGTGCGATCCGGCGCGCGTTCGAATAGCTCATCTGCGGCGAAGCGGGCAGACTTGCCGCCGGGCACGTCGTTGTTGTCGTACCGCGCCAAGTGCAGTGGCTTTGCTAGTGAGGCGTTGCCCGCACGTTCCATGGTGAACGCGTACTCGACCCCTTCCTCGCGGGCGATCGTCGCAGCCTCCATCCCCGTCGCAACTTGCGAGCCGTATGGATAGCTCAGTGCGAACGGCCGATAGCCGGCCCATTCCGAAAGGAGATCCTGGGCGCGAGAAAGCTGACGACGCATTTCGGCACGCGGCAACTGGCCGATGGGTAGATGTTCGTGCGCGTGATTGCCGATGAATTGCCGCTGGCCCAACTCAGCGATCTGCTGGCGATCCATATAGAGTTCGGCGCTGAGCTGGCACTGTGGACGTGTGAAGAACTCATCAAACATTTCACCCACGATGGCATCGCGAGATTCGCGATCCAGCGTGAAGTTCAGGAGGTACTTCAACCGCCGGATCTCCGGCGCGTCGTACTTATACTGATCCGCAGCGCGCTGCTCGTCCGCATTCTCCGGCAATTCGATCCCACGCGCCGTCGCTTTCTCCCGCAACCGCTCGACGAATTCGGCCGGCGGCATGTTGGCCCGCAACATGTGAATCTGGTGAACGGCCGATACGATCTGTTCTTCGATTGGACGTGTATTGATGAAGAACAACGCCGGGATGCGAAGCTCCGCCAGTATCGGCCAGGCGAACTCGTACTGCTCGCGCAACCCATCGTCGATCGTTACGATCAGCGCCCGTGCAGGCAGTTCGCCCGCACCTCGCACCACGTCGCGAATCTGTGCGGGCGAGACGAACTCGCCCAGCTGGCCCAGCAGCCGAAGTTGATCGGCCAGTTGTCCGGGGGTAATCCCGTGGATTCCTGGATAAGGAGTGTCGAACGACTCGCGGATGTAATGGAAATTGACGGCGACAAGCATTAGGACCGCAAACCCGATCTCCGTTTCAGAAGAGAATCAGGCACTGACTTGTGACTCGCGTTGGTGCATGAACTCAGCAAACGCCAAGTCGATTTCGTCATTCACGTCCACGGACCGCTCGCGCGGCATGACGTGGCCCCGGCAGTCTTGTCCGATGACCTCACCAGCATCGATCGTCTCCCGACGCGTGACGTAAACTGAACCATTCCGCACGTAGAGCGAAGGAACCTGATGGGTGGCCATCCGACCACGTTCTTCCTCCAGGTACGCGAGCAGCCGATCGTCCTCCATGATCTTCAGCTTGAAGGGATGGATGGCGTGATCGATCTTCATCACAGACACGGCTGAGTCCGCCCCGCTCTGCTCCAACAGTTCGATCGTCGCATCGATATCCGCTGCGCGCGTCAAGGGAGAGCTGGGCTGAACAATGCACACTGCATCGAATGGCGCCTCCCCAGCCGTTTCGAGTGTCTCCAGTGCATGCCGCACGTACTCGATGGCGAGTGATTCGTCCTGCGAAATCGCGTCCGGGCGTATCAGCGCGATCTTCGGATCGTAGCCGCGCGCCACCGACAAAATCTCGTCATCGTCAGAGCTCACGACCACGCGGTCCAAACGCTCCGACGCCAGCGCCGCCTCGATCGATCGGGCCACAAGTGGTTTGCCCAAGAACGGAGTGAGATTCTTGCGCGGCAGTCGTTTCGAACCACCGCGCGCAGGGATAATACCCAATACTCGCATGCCTCAACTCTCTCCCCTCACCGGTCGCTCGGTATTCACACGCGCAGCGGTGATGCCAGCGCCCCTGTGTGTACCAGCTCCATGACCCGCAACGCCAAGAAGCTTTCCGTCTTTTCGAACGATTCGACCGTGTTGCCTCCAATGTGCGGGACGATCAACAGGTTGTCGTGCTCGCGGGCATACGTCACAAGTGGGTGATCGCGCGCGATGCGCGGTTCGCCGTCGAGCACGTCGAGCGCCGCTCCGCCCAAATGCCCTGACTCAAGCGCGTCCAACAGTGCCTGATCGTCGACGATCCCACCGCGCGACGTATTGACCAGCACCGCGCCGGGCTTCATCCTCTGGAAGTGCTGATGTCGAAACAGATGGCGAGTCGTGTCGTCGTATTTGACGTGAATGCTCACCACGTCGCTCTGCTCTAGCAGTTCGAACAGCGACCGCACGCGACGTGCCGTTTCAGTGGGGAAGTCGGGGCGAGGGTCGTAACCGACGACGTTCATTCCGAAGGCCCGCAAGTACTCGGACACGATCCGCCCCAGCCGGCCCATGCCCACAATTCCCGCTGTCTTGTCGAAGAGCTCGCGACCCCGAAACAAATCACGATCCCACTGGCCGCTGATGACCGACTCGGCCGCCCGCGGAATATGACGCAAAAGCGCCAACGTCAGCCCGACGGTCAACTCAGCCGTGGCTCGCACGCGTTTCAAGAACTCAAACTCTCCGCGCAGGCTGACGACCCGGATGCCGCGCTCGGCGCAAGCCCACAAGTCGACGTGATCGATGCCCGTGACCGGAGTGGCAATCATGCGACAGCGCGTCTGCCCGTTGAGCAAATCGCGGTCGATGCGATGTCCCAGACGAAACCAAACGACGTCGTACTCCGCCAGCGCCGTCCGCATGTCGTCGCGGCTGCACTCGCGCAGGTCCACTTCCGCGAATCGCTCCAAAATGCGAATCGCGCGCGGACTGAAGTCTTTCGGCTCTGCAATCAGTAACTGAATCGGCGCGCGCATGGCCCCTGAACCGCGCGGGTCACGACGGATCAACAGTCTCCGACAAACGCCAGACGTTTCTGGATGTAGGGTGTAATCGTCTCCAGCGCTTCTGCGACTCTTTCCGAAACGTGCCCGTCGCCGTACAGCGTGCTGGGAGCATAGCGACCATGTTCTAACTGCCTTTCGAGCGCCGATCGAATCGACTCCAGAGTCGGCGCCACACGCGTGACGTGTTCGTCCGTCTCACGGCCATTTTGCCGATTTCCGACCAGCACGACCGGAGTGCCAAAGTACCCTGCGTCGCGCACGAAGCTGCTCGAATTACCTAGCGCACAGGCGGCGTTGGCCAGCACGCGCAGGTAGTCTTCTGGCGAGAGATTCGTAATGGTCCGCATCCACGGCGTCTTGTGCCGCACGCGAAAGGTACGAATCATCTTGCTGATGTGGTCCGACCCAGCGTCGATATTGGGCCACAACAGCAGCGTTTGCATGCACTTCGCATCGAGCACTTCCAAGAGCGATTCCATCTGGTCGCTCTCGCTGCCGAACTCCGTGGTGGTGGGATGGAAGAGCACCAGCAGGTACGGCTTCGTGACATCGAGTTCAATGCCCGCGCCACGGCGATTGACAACCTCGTGATCGAGCCTCCGCTCGAACAGTCGCGCGATATCGCTGCTGGGGCAACCGGTCGTGATGATCGTATCCGGCCGCTCGCCCATCCGCAGCAAGAAGTCTGCAGACCGCTTGGTGGACGGGACATGAAAATGTGCGAACTTGGTGATTGCGTGACGGGCGCTCTCATCGATCGAGCCGCTCACCTCACCGCCCTGGATGTGAACAATACAGATGTTCATGTAGGCCGCGGCAATTGCTGCCGACAGCGCCTCGTAACGATCGCCGATCACGACGACCAATTCGGGTTTCAGCCGATGGAACTCGCTGGCGAACTCCACCATGCCAAATCCGACGGACTTGGCCATCGTCGCGGGTGTCGATCCTTCCAGCTCGATGTAGATTTCGCCTTCGACGGGAAACCCGTCTTCCTTCACGACATTGACCGGCTGATCAAATCGCTCCAGCACCATTGTCCCGGCGCAGAGCACCTGCAGTCGCAAACCGGGGCGCTGCTGAATGGCCTGCATCACCGGCTTCAGCCGACCGTAGTTGGCGCGGTCGACGAGAACCACGCACACGGTTCGCCGAGGGTCGTCAGTCAAGTTGTTCCTCCGCCAGCAACGCGTCCCGGGCAACCGCCTGCGTGAGCTTGCGCCCGAGAAGTTCGGGCAAGCGTGCCGCAGGGATTCCCGTACCTGGTTTCTTCAGCGCGAGATCGCCTTCCGCAAGTGAGTGTCCGGCCGGCAGATCGCGCGCGGCGACGACGCTCTTGCCGAAAACCGTACGCAACTCGCGCATCTCCTCAGCAACGGCTTGCTTGTCGACGGGATTCGCCAACGAGCGCTCCAAGAATCGTACTCCCTCGACCAATTGCTTGAACTCGGCAGTCGTGAGCGAAGCACGCACGTCGGGCCCGAAACACTCGCGCGAGAAGACGATGTGTAGCTCGAGTAGATCGGCACCCAGGGTTACCGCGCCGAGTGCCGGGTAGATGGTTCCCGAATGGTCCGAGAGGCCTGTGGGACATTCGTAACGCGCGCGCAGTTCGGCCAGCACGTTCAATCCGATGTTCTCTGCCGCGCACGGATACGCCGTCGTGCACTGCAACACGGCAACTGGTGCGCCGGCTCCGCGAATGGCTTCGACCGCCCTATCGAGATCTACCCAGGGCGACATTCCGCTGGAGAGCAACACCGGTTTCCCCGTGCGAGCCATCTGCTCGAGCATGGGGAGGTTCGTCACTTCGCCGGATCCGACCTTCCAGGCCGGCACGTCCACCGCCGAGAGCAGCTCAACGGCCTCGGGCGAGAACGGCGTGGAGAGAAACAGCAGCTCATGCTCGCGCGCGTGCGCTGCCAATTCGTGCCAAGCGTCGCGCGAAAACTCCATCCGCTTCCAATAGTCGTAGCGCGTCGCATCCTGCGAAGAGAACTTCACGCGAAACGGCTCGCCGGGCGTCGACTCAGCCGCTGCGATGTGCGTCTGAAACTTGATGGCGTCGACGCCGGCGCTGGCCGCGGCATCGATATAGGCGTGCGCCGTACCGAGACTGCCGTCGTGTGCCTGGCCGACCTCCGCAATGATCAGGCACGGCGCACCATCGCCGACGGGGCGATTGGCGAGGTGAAACGATCTCTGCGGGGAAGTCAGTTGCTAACCCTTGGGTGACAACGCCGCTGTGCGCCGACGACGCTCAAAGCTCGCGACGATGGAACTTAAACCGGAAGTGATGCGGCAAGAAACCGGGGTGCGACGCACAGGCGACTCGCTCACGACGACCTCGTCGCGGCGTCCGCAGCCAAGGATGTCGCAGAAGTCGTCGATGCCCCAGGTCCAGATGGGACGGCCGTCCCCGGCTCGTCAGGCGAAGCCGGCTGAGCGGACTCGCCGTCTTCGGAAATCTGGTATTCCGGCACCCACCGCTTGATGCGCCGCCGCAATTCATCGGGCGATCCGTGCACCAAGGCGGCGAGCTCGTCGATGGCCTTGCGCACGTCCTGCAACTCGAACGTTCGATGGTACGCCGCAAACAGCTTCGGATGCGTCGTTGTGAGCATCTGCTCGTCGTCAAAGTAGAGCTCTTCGTAAAGCTTTTCGCCGGGCCGCAAACCGGTGAACACGATCTCAATGTCTTCGGTGGTCAGCCCGGAAAGCTGAATCAGGTCGCGGGCGAGATCGACGATCCGCACCGGCTCGCCCATGTCGAGCACGAAAATCTCGCCGCCATTGCCCATCGCTGCGGCTTGCAGCACCAGTTGCGACGCTTCGGGAATCGTCATGAAGAATCGCTGCATGTCCGGATGCGTCACGGTGACGGGGCCACCGTTGCGGATTTGCTCGCGGAACGTGGGCACGACGCTGCCTGCCGAGCCGAGCACGTTGCCAAAACGGACCACGACGTACTTCGTCCTCTGTGCATACTCGGCGTAGGCGTGCACAAATCGCTCGGCCAGGTGCTTCGAGGCTCCCATGATGCTCGTGGGATTGACCGCCTTGTCGGTCGAAATCATCACGAACATGCTCACGCCCTGCCGATCCGCAGCTTCGGCAAGCCGCTGCGTCCCTACGACGTTGTTCTTGATGGCCTCGCCGGGATTGTGTTCCATCAGCGGCACGTGCTTGTGGGCGGCCGCATGAAAGATCACATCGGGCGCGTGCTGCGCGAGAACTTGCTCGATGCGCGTTTCGTCGGCCACGTCAGCCACGCAGGGCCGCAGTTCCGTATTCGTCACCCAGCCACTCAGCTCTTGCTCGATGGAAAACAGGCTGTTTTCGGCCCGTTCGGCGAGCACCAGCGCCCGCGGATTGAACCGCAAGACCTGTCGGCAGATTTCGGACCCGATGCTTCCGCCGGCGCCGGTGACCATCACTGTGCGCCCTTCGAGCAGCGCTCCGATTGCGTCGCTGTTGAGTTGCACCGGTTCGCGACGCAAAAGGTCGTTGATGCTCACTTCGCGAATCTGAATGTGGTAGTTGCTCTCCAGCAACTCGTCCACCGATGGCAACACTTTCACGGCCAGATCGGCCGACTCGCAACGTTCCAAGAGCTCGCGTAGCTGCTTGCCGGAAAGATTGCCCGATACGACCAGCACTTCTTGGACTTCGAGCGCCGGCGCGTAGCGCGGAGCGTCTTGCGGCTTGCCCAACACGGGAACGCCCGAGAGCATCGAGCCGTGTCGCGAAGCGTCGGCATCCAAAAATCCGCAGATCATGTACTTCAGCCGAGGATCCGCCTGCAACTGTCGGGCAAGCGATTCACCGGCGTGATTGGCGCCGACGATGAACGCGCGGCGATAGCCCTTGCGATTGAAACGCGGCAACACCTCTTCTCGCGACAGCCGCCAGAACGCGCGCAGCCCGCCCAGCGCAAACACGGTCAGAATGAAGTCCAAAAGCGGTACGGCGCGGGGAACATGCAGAGGCTTGTAGCCCACGTGCGAGTTCATGTTCACGACGACGAAGTAGTCCAGAGCCGCAATCGCCAGCAGCGAAACGACCGATGCGCGCAACAGCAACGCGAGATCGGAAAACGTCACATAGCGCCACGACACGTGGCAGTGGCCCAGGGCATAGAAGACCACCAGCTTGGTGAGCAGCACGGCCGGCAGCGAAAGCCAGAAGATCGTTCGCAAATCGTCCGTGAACTCGAAGTCGAACCGCAGCCCGAATGCGAACCAGTAGCACAGCGCAAACACGCCGGCATGAATGGCCAGCGCCAGCACGGCGCGTTTCGTCAGTCGCTTGGAAGTTGTAGTGCCGGTCATGCGATACGAGCAGCAGAGAGGATAGCGCCCCTGTTCAGCCGCATGCCCGTCCCTGAGATTCGGGCGGTCGCCGACGGCGGGTAGCACGAACTAATACTTCGCGAATCTGGGCGATCGCCCCCACAGATTCGTGCCGCGTTCGGCAGCTGTTTCGCAAGTTGCCGACCACGCTCAGCACCCGGTCGCAGAATACCCTCGCACTGCTCAGAATTCAACGAACTGCCTGACATGCTGCTAGTGGAGCATCTGCCCGATTCAGTCGGGCGACGCGAAACGGTCGCCAAAGACGCAAGTGCTTTGGCGCAGATAACAAGGTAGTGCTCCGCCGGGTGGTTCGCATCCGACAATCATGTGTTGACGGAGCACTAGCGGGTGCCCTCCAGTTTCAATCGATGCGTTCCAACAGATAGTCGTCCAGCA
>CALKYM010000157.1 GCA_938003525.1 uncultured Planctomycetales bacterium
TTCCCCGAGCCGGGGGCGTGAGCCCCCGGATGTCGTGACCTCGCTGGCCGGTCTAACTTTTCCGGGGACTGACGTCCCCGGCTCAGGTTCGAGTTTCGACGAACATTCCGTCCCGTTTTGTTGGTGTTGCTCGTGCTGAGCACGCGGGGTGCGGTGAACTAGGCGCGCGTCGATCATCGTCCACCTGGCAACGACAGGACTTTCCTGCCGGCCGCTTTGACGTTCCGGTCGCTGGTCGCGGCGAACCACGGCTTCCAGCAGCCGCTAGCACACCCGAGGCCGATGGCTCGCGTCAGCCACCCGGCGCACGTGTCGCACTAGCAACATCCAACGCGTTCGGTTTTAACCGCAGGGTGTCAGAAAACGAAATCTTTTTTGCAAGGCATTTGTAGCGGCGGAGTTGCCGCCGCTCGGCGATTGCAGCACCGTGGGACTGGACAACAGGACGTGCGCAACGCGGCTATCATTTGCTTGAAGACGATGTGCTCAACTGCCGCGTGTTTGAAAGGCAAAAGACCGATGCCATCGAAGAAGGATTCGAAACGCAGGTCACCGGGTGCCACTGCTGGCTCGCCCAGCAGTGCCCAGTGGCGGTCACGAGCTACTTCGAGATGCCGACGAGCGAAAGTGAAAGCAATCGGCGCAAGCTCGTCTTCTTCTTCGGCAGGTGAGGCACTGCTGGGCGAGCCAGCAGTGGCAGCCGGCGCGCAGTGGTGGATTGCAGCGAGCTTGTTTTGCGCCTTGATCTTGTCGACAAGTGTTGCCCCAGCTCAATCGCTCCGCATGCCCGACCTTTCGGCCGACCCGGGCTGGGAGGGGTTTCGTAACCGGTTGTTGCCCGAGCGGCGACCGGTGACTCGCCAGGATTTTGGGTACAGCCCGACGCGACATGCGGGCGGTCAACGTGCGGGCGAGATCGGGGGGCGCGTGCAGCGGTCGTTGACGCCGGCCAAGTATGCGGTGCCGCTACCGCGTGAGCTGACGCTCGATGATCGTTTGGTGGCGTCGGGCAAGATGACCATCCCGCAGAACAACGGGCCGTCGGGCGTGCTGGTCGGTTGGTTTCACGAGAGTTCGCGGGGCTGGCGGACGTCGAACTCGCTGGCCTTTCGCGCGGACGGCAATGGCGACACCTACTGGCTGTTCTTCGAGTACGGCACACGCCACGGACGCACCCGCGGCATGGGATGTTTCGAAGGTGAGCGATACCAGACGACTCCGACCGAGCCGTTCGCCGCCGATGAGACGGTGCACGAGTGGCGGCTCGAATACGACCCTGATGCCGCCGACGGCGTGGGCACGGTGGCGTTTCAAGTCGACGAGCGCCGGTACAGCTTTCCCTTTCGCCGTGAGGACCGTGACGACGGCGCCGTGTTTGACCGCTTTGGCATTTGGAATCAGGAGACGACCGGCGAGAGCGTCGAGATCTGGCTCGACGATCTGGTGGTGAACGGCGTCGAGTACGCGTTCGACGAAGAAGGCGATTGGGTCGGCCGCGACAACCGGACGGAGTTCACCGAGCGCGTCGTGCGGCCGTACCACGATTACGGCTACGTCGCGCCCGACGATGACGCGGGGCAACCGGGATCGATCGGCGGGCTCATCTGGCGCGACGAGGAGCCGAGCTATTACGCCGACTCCATCGGGCGGCTGACGCTCGACGAGCCACTGTATGCGGAAGGGACGATTCGTTTTCTCGCCTCGGGGGCCGACAGCGCGGTGTACATCGGCTGGTTCGACAGCGCGAGCAAACAGAACAAAGCCGAGCCGGAGTACGAAGCCCGGCAGCAGAATTATCTGGCGATCCTGCTGGAAGGCCCCAGCCGCGTGGGACACTACTTCCGACCCGGCTACGGGACTACGACCGGTGGCGGCAGCAACGCCGAGCGAGGACCGCTGTTGCCCATGGACGACAACGAACACGCCTGGACGCTGCGCTACGACCCACAAGCCACCGACGGCCGCGGCGCGATCCACGTCACGCTCGACGCCCAGCGCGTGTCGCTGGCTTTACGCGAGGGCGACCGCGCCGAAGGCGCCACGTTCGACCGCTTCGGCCTGTTCAACATCCAATCCGGCGGTTGGCATGTGGAGGTGTATGTACGGGAGTTGCGGTATGTGGTGGGAGAGGAATAGAAGTCCGCTCGCGGGACAACCGCGAGTAGGGTTCGCACGGCGTGCGGACCATCAGTCCGTCAGCCTCGGCGCAAACGGGCCGGCACGATGTGCAAAAAATGGAATCACGCGTGGGAGCTCTTGACGGGTGTTGTCTTCTAACCGCAACGTTTGCCTTTGAGAACGTCGCGGCCCCACGCGAAACCAAGTCCGCAGACTGCGGTGATCGCTAGTAGCCAGGTGCTCGGTTCGGGCACGACTGTCAGCGTGCCGCTCGCAACAAGCGTGCCGGTGTCCCCCACGTCTTCCAGCGGATTAGGCGGTCCAGACTCGCCCTCACCGGATTCAACGTTCCCAAGCCCTTCCACGAAGCCAAGAAAAAGGTCCCAACTGAATTGTATCGAGAGGTCGACATCAAACTCACCTGGGTTGCCTGTAGGTGTCAACGTCACCACAGTGCCAGGTAATACTTCGGCGGGCCTATTCTCGATATCGACTGTGAACGGTACCTCATTCGGAATCAAATCCGCCAGAAATCCGGTGAGGCCTGTTACATTCATGCTTGCTTGGTCCAACAACATGCTGCTATTGCTACTCAAGTCGAACGTGTTAGTACCCGCAGCAGTACCGGTGGTGGTATCGCCCGCGGTCGATGAGGAACTACCAGACATTGAAAGGTCAAACAACTGACCATCCAGCGTCCCAAAGAATGCCAGGTCCAGAGAGAACGGGTCGCTCGCGTCGAGCGTTACTAAAGTCTCGTTGATCGAAAGAGCGACCGGGACGACACCATTGAGGGGATCTGTCGACGTCACGATCACAACTGAAAAAGCGCCTCCAAACTCTGCCCCGACTATCGTGGGTTCGCCGGCCACTAAGAACTGTAGATCGAAGTCGCTGTCATCGACCACCGAGAGACTTCCCGTGATCGTGGTTGCATACACAAGATTTCCGATACAGGAAAGAGCTGCCAAGGCCATGAAGGCTGGCAAAATGCGGATTCGAGGGGTTTCGTTCACAAGCATCTCCGAAACGAGCCCGATGAGTCGACAATCAACAGTGACTTTATGGGCGGCGTTCTCGAATTGCAACAAAGGTTGTTCAAAGAAACAAAACGTGGCGCGGATTCGCGCGCCGCGCACGGTATGCCTGTCCAAGCACGCTTCGTATTAGCCTCAAGAGAAGACACTTAGGATCTTATGGCACCACAACCGGGCACGGACGATGGGCCTCTCCAGCCAGATTGCGTCGTCGAATTCGAGTGCTCGTCGAAACTACCCCTCTGCAGTGGGTAGGGGCCTCACCGCGCGCGTACCGCCTTTCTCGACGTACGGTGTGCGGTGTCCTACGCCCCCGACGCGACGCGGTTCGCAGTAGGCAACTGGCAAATCCGCCGAGGCCTAGTTAGGCTCCAACCGCAATCGGTTCGTCGAATCACCAAAGTGTACATCCAGGGGGAGACGCTCATGTAGCGAGCGGCGATGGTGAGATTCTGCCAGCCCAACGGCGTCGGGCACCGGTGTGGTGTTTGCTGGTGGCTCCACAACTCAGAATTGGGAGACAGCTTCATGACGCGCAACGATGGCCTCGCCTACTTAGAGCGTTCTAACAAAACCGTTGTTGGAGTCTTCGGAGACAGATGAGGGACATGG
>CALKYM010000158.1 GCA_938003525.1 uncultured Planctomycetales bacterium
CTAGTGAGCTCCTTGCAGTGAAGGACCTTCGCACCAGGGCCCAACAAGGGTTTGCTTCCTCTCACTTTGAGCGTGGTAACGGCAGACCGCTGCCGTGGCGGCCGTGCGGTCTGCTACCGGCGTGAAGACATCGAACACTGCCAGGCACACGTGGAGCTTCAGTGGTTGGGGGGCTGCAATTGTGGCGCTGGCCTACATGGGGGCGAACTGGTGGACTTACGGTGGACGGACATCGACTTCGAGGCGCGTGTGGTGCATATCGCCGACGAGCGGTCGCGCCATCGCAAGGCAAAGGTGGGCGCGGCGCTGGCCACCAAAGGTCGTCGATCTCGAATGATGCCGTTGCTGCCAGTGCTGACAGGGTGCGGAGGCCGCATCGTCCTACACGAGTCGCCGGCTGAAGTTGCCCTAACGCATCGACATGAGAGCAAGCATCAATGTTGACTTAAACAAACGCACCAGGACGTTGGCGAGTTGCCGCGCCACACAACAAGAGGCACTTTTGCAGCTTCATGCGGGCGGCGTTTGGCACAGTCTCTGTGCCAAACGAACGACGCCCGACGCAAAGGGCTGATATGCAGCAACTTGCGGCGGGCGTTTCGGTGCGGAGCGGAGAGGACAGGATTCGAACCTGCGGACCGGTGTTACCCGGTCACCGATTTAGCAAACCGGCGCTTTCGACCACTCAGCCACCTCTCCGGCGCCTTGTACGGTATGAGTTTGCGTTGACGCGGTCAAGCCAGTTTCGCGGGGCTCAAAGGCCGTAGAATCGGCCTGATGGATCGCTCGCCTGCGGGGCGCGGATTGACGCTCGAAGCATCGCGCGGGACGAAGCGTCCACGCTCCTGGCCGCCCGCCGGTATGATCCGGTGTTGACGCCTGCCTCGCAATCACCGGACACCCCGGCAGTGGTCATGTTTCTGGGCTAGAGTTGCCCTGCATCACTCCCCGTTCCCACCGCGGCATGCCCCTCGAAGACCGCCAACCTCCATCCTGCGGAGTCCCTCATGCGTCGCTCTATATATAGTTGTCTCGCCTGCCTGATCGCGTTCACCGCCGCGCCGGCCGCCGCCGCCGATCGCGCCGAACTGGCCGCCGCCGTTCAGTCGATTACGACCGACGATTTGGAGCGCCATGTCGAAGCGCTGGCGGACGATTCGTTCGAGGGCCGTGAGGCCGGCGCGCGAGGGGGCCGCGCCGCCGGAGTGTATTTGGCCCGCGAATTTGAGCGACACGTTTTGGCCGGCGGAGCAGCCGATGGTGGTTACTTTCAACCCTTTGGCTCGGGATACCGCAACATTCTGGCGGTGCTCGAAGGCAGCGATGCCGAGTTGGCCTCCGAGGTGATTCTGGTCGGCGCCCACTACGACCACGTCGGATACGGCACTTACCAAAACAGCTACGGGCCGACGGGCTACATCCACAACGGCGCAGACGACAATGGCAGCGGTACGGCCGTGGTTGTGGAACTTGTCGAAGCCTTCGGCCAACTATCCACTCGCCCCAAGCGAACGATCCTGTTCGCCCTCTGGGATGCCGAAGAGAAGGGCCTGCTGGGCTCGAAGCATTGGGTGGCGCAGCCGACTGTCCCGCTCGACCGCCTGCGCCTGGCCATCAACATGGACATGGTCGGCCGCCTGCGGAACGAGCAGCTAGAAGTCTCGGGCAGCCGCACCGCGCTGAATCTCCGCCGATTGGTGAGCCTTGCCAATCGCGACACCGCCTTGCACATCGATTTCACCTGGGAGGTGCAGGACAACAGCGACCACTATTCGTTCTACAGTCGGCAGATTCCGTTCTTGATGATGCACACTGGGCTGCACGATCAATACCATCGCCCGTCGGACGATGCCCATTTGATCAACGGCGACGGCATGACTCGGGTTGCGCGCCTGATGTTCGGTGTGGTCAACGAGTTGGCAGATGCGGACACGCTGGGCGGCTTTCGTGCTGCGGCCCGACGCGAACAGCCCATTGACGCGCGTCATCTCGAGGCGCCGCTGCCGCCCTTACCCTCGCGGCTCGGCATTCGCTGGAACCCGCAAGTCGAGCAGATCGACGGCGTCGCGATCACGGCAATCCTGCCTGGCTCGTCGGCTGCGCAGGCCGAACTAAAGCCTGGCGAACGGATCGTCGCAGTGAATGGAACACCAACTGTCAATGCAGAGGCCCTTCGCCGGGCGATCATTACGGCGCCCGTCGAGTCGACGCTCACAATCGTGCGCCCCGATGCCGACGAGCCCGCCGACGTGGCCATCACGCTCACCGGAGAGCCCTTGCGCGTCGGCATCGCCTGGCGCCAGGATGCTGCCGAACCACAGTCGTTGGTTCTCGCCCGCGTCGTCCCCGGCTCTCCCGCGGGCGATGCCGGGTTGAGCGTCGGCGACCGCGTGTACGAACTCAACGGCGAGTCGTTCGACAACGCCGAGCAGTTCTTAGAGCGAATTACCGCGACGGAAGGATCGGTCTCTCTGCTCGTCGAGCGCGAGGGGCAGCTCCGCACCGTGGAGTTCGACCTGCCGCCGGCACAGTAGGCCTGGATTTCATTCTGCGGTCGCACAGGCGGTCGCGAGCAGCGACGGGAACCGTTGCGATACGACGGCTTCAAAAGAGTCGCCGCTACGATACGCGTACAGGGCAGCGGCATCATCCGTGTCTTCGACCAGCGCGATGCCGCGCTCGGGTCCGAGCACACAAACGGCCGAGGCGAGACTATCCGCCGTCATGCCGTCGGCCGCCACCACCGTCACGCTCATGGGAGTCGTCAGGCCCAAAGCCGTGCGTGGATCGACGATGTGCGAGTACCGTTCGCCGTCGATCTCCACGAACTGATAAACGTCGCCGGACGTCGCCACACCACAGTGGGATACGGCGAGTATGTGCGACGGCTCGACGTTTTCTCTCGCCGGAGCCACGGCCACGCGCCAACCTCTTTCGTCCGGGGGTGGATCGCCGATGGAGAGATCTCCGCCGCCGTCGACCATCGCCCGGGTCAGGCTGTGTGCCGCCAACACGCGGAGCGCTTCGTCGGCCGCGTAGCCCTTCGCGATGCCGCCCAAGTCGAGCCGCATGTTTGCGCGGCCAAGCAGGGCGGTCCGCTGGGATTCATCCAAGAGAAGATGTTCATGTCCGGCCGTGGCGAGGGCCTGTTCGAGCCGCTCATCCGACGGCCGCGCTTGTTGCCGCCGCGCACGACGCCACAAACGAACAACCTGTCCGATAGTCACGTCGAAGGCGCCGTCGGAACGAGCGGACAGGTGCTGAGCAGCATTCAACACGTGCCACAGGTCGTCACTGACGGGCACGGCCTGGCCGCTACCGGCTGTAGCTGAAAGCCGCGATAGCTCGCTGTCGGGATCGTAGTCGCTGAGCAAGTCGTTCAGTTGCGTGATGCGGGCGAATGCGGCTGCGGCCGCTTCGTTTGCGGCGTTTTCGTCGTCCGAATACAATACTATCCGAAACGTAACTCCCATCTGTATCTGCTCATACTGGAAGCGGCTGGGGAGCTTTTCCGCGGAAGTCGACTGGGCGTGAACCCACCTGACGCCCAGCAACAGCGGCACGACCAACGCGAGGATGCAAGAGCACGCCCGCCTTTGCGGCAACGCAACCGCGTAGCGAGAGCGCCGTGATCCAATTCCGGTCGAGGGACTTGTCGCCGTGTGGATCATCTGCTCGTCGTGACCCTTAGTTCGAAGAAAGACAATTGTGTACGGGGATTCTATGCCCAGGTTAGTCTCGTCGGCTCATTGCGGCCACACGCTGAGCCCCATCTGTTCGCTGGCCAGGTCGTTGGTGTTGGGCATGGCGGCCCTGTTCATTGCCGAATTCGCGAACGCTGACGAGGAGGCGTTTGCTCCTCTTCCCGACGTCCCGGATGCGGAAGCCGCGGCCGAAGCGGACATGCAGCCCTACACCGAGATCATCGCGGGCACCAGCGCGACGTTCGACATGCTGCCCATCCCGGGTGGCGAGTTCGTGATGGGCAGCGCGGAAGACGAAGCCAACCGTCAAGACGACGAAGGGCCGCAACACACGGTTCAGGTCGAGCCGTTTTGGATGGGCAAGCATGAAGTGACCTGGGACGAGTATGAGATCTGGATGTTCAGTCTCGACGTCCAGCGTCGCCAAGTCACCGGCGAACCGCGCACGGAATACGACGTGCTGGCCGACACGGTCACGCGCTGTACGAAACCGTACACCGACATGACTTTTGGCATGGGCAAGGCCGGTTATCCCGCGATTTGCATGACGCAGTTGGCCGCCAAAACCTATTGTCGCTGGCTGACCGCCAAGACGGGACGTTTCTATCGCCTGCCGACCGAGGCCGAATGGGAATACGCCTGTCGCGCCGGCACCACGAGCGCGTATTCGTTTGGCGACGATCCCGATGACTTGGACGACTACGGCTGGTATTACGACAACAGCGACGATGCCTATCACAAAGTCGGCCGCAAGGAACCGAACCCCTGGGGCCTGTACGACATGCACGGCAACGTCAGCGAATGGGTGATGGACGCCTACGCCGAAGACGGCTACACGAAGCGACCCGCCGATATGCCGGCCGGTCAGTGGTGGCTCGAGCCGACGTCGCTCTATCCGCGCACGGTCCGCGGTGGCTCGTGGGACGACGATCCCGACGGACTGCGCAGTGCCGGACGCCGCGGTTCAGATTCCTCGTGGAAGGCACAAGATCCTCAGCTTCCCCAGAGCGTGTGGTATCATACCGACGCCCTGTTCGTCGGCTTTCGCGTCGTGCGGCCTCTGCACGAGCCCAGCGACGAAGAGCAGGCTCGGTATTGGTCCGTCGACGAAGTTCCCAAAGATCAACGGCAATAGTTCACACAAAAAACGTTGAGTTGGCGGCGGCGCGGTTGCTTCAGTCGTGGCTGAGCCTGCCTCGGTGCCAGTCGAGCACACCCCGAGAAGGAGAACCCGGCATGTCATCTTTCCATCCGCCACAGACAACTCCGCGCACGACGCGACGTCAATTCGTCCAGCGATCCAGCACGGTGCTTGCCGGCGCTTCGCTACTCGGCGGGCTGAGCGTGGCGCGTCGTGCTCACGCCGCCGGCGACGACACAATTCGCGTCGGGTTGATCGGCTGCGGCGGTCGTGGAACGGGAGCTGCCAGCCAAGCACTCCGCGCCGACGCCAACGTCAAACTGGTCGCCATGGCCGACGCGTTTCGCGACAACCTGGAAGACAAGCTGCAAGTGCTCTCTCGCGATAACGACATTCGCGACAAGATCGACGTGCCGAAGGAACGGCAGTTTGCCGGCTTCGACGCCTACCAACAGTGCATCGACTCGGGCGTCGACCTCGTGATTCTGGCGACGCCTCCCGGCTTTCGACCCATCCATCTGGCAGCCGCCATCGCGGCCGACAAACACGTCTTCATGGAGAAGCCGGTGGCTGTCGACGGGCCCGGAATCCGGAGCGTGCTGGAGTCGGTCGCGCAGGCCAAAGAAAAGAAGCTCGGCATCGGCGTCGGGCTGCAGCGTCATCACCAGACCCCGTATCTGGAAACCGTCAAGCGTCTGCAAGACGGCGAGATTGGCGACATTGTGTCGGCCCGGGCCTACTGGAATGGCGCCGGCGTCTGGGTGCGGCCGCGTAAAGATGACCAGACCGAGATGGAGTACCAGATGCGCAACTGGTACTACTTCAATTGGCTCTGCGGCGACCATATCGTCGAACAGCACATCCACAATCTGGACGTGATCAACTGGGTCAAAGACGCCTACCCGGTACGTTGCCAGGGTATGGGCGGACGTGAAGTGCGTCGCGGCGAAAACCACGGCGAGATCTACGACCATCACGCGGTCGAGTACGAATATGCCGACGGCTCGCGGATGTTCAGCTTCTGCCGACATATTCCCAACTGTTGGAACTCGGTGACCGAACACGTGCAGGGCACCAAGGGTCGCGCAGACATCAGTGGCTCGCGGATCGAAACGGCCGACGGCAGCCGCTGGCGCTATCGCGGCGACAACCCGAACCCCTATCAGGTCGAGCACGACGACTTGTTCGCCAGCATCCGCTCGGGCAATCCCTTGAACGAGGGCGAGTACGGCGCCTACAGCACGTTGACCTCCATCATGGGACGCATGGCGACGTACTCCGGCAAGATGGTGACCTGGGAACAGGCGCTCTCGTCAGAGCTGGACTTGTCGCCCACGAAGTACGCCTGGGACGCAGAGCCGCCCAAGCCGACGGTGGCGGTGCCCGGCGTCACGCTAGCCGTTTAGAGCCATCGAGGCGGGAGCACCACACTTGGGGCGCTCACCCGCTCGACAAGCCGGCGACACCCAGGCGGGCCGCTCGTCGGACGCTGCGCACGACCCACGCGTTGCGCAGCGGCCGTTGGTGCGCTGGCTGCCGGTTTGGCTCGGCGCCTGGCTCATGTACCTTTTGGCAGGCGCGATACAGGGGACGATCGCGCTGCCGCCCTACGAGGATCAGGCGGTCGGGCTCTGGTCGGAAGCGGACTTCCTCGTCGAGACTGGCTTCGACTATAGGCGCCTGCGCTACGAAGAGCCGCATTTCCTCGACGGCGGGGGAGGGCGGCGCTCCTACATGGTGAGCCTGCTGCCCACGCTCGTCGCGGTGCTGTTGAGCGCAGCGCCGACGATCGAAACGGCCATCCTGGCGTATCATGTCGTCTGTTTCGCCTTCGCCGCAGTCGCAGTCACGGCCTTCGCAGCGATCCTCTTGCCGCACGTAGGCGGCGCGTTGACGCTGCTACTCTCTGTGGCACTCCTCACGAGCCCCATCTTCAGCGTGCAGGTCGATCTGGGCGGGATGGATATCCCCATGGCTGCCGGCGCTCTGCTGACGATCGCGCTGGTGGGTCGCGGCAATCTGGTGGGTGCTGCTTTGGCAAGCGCTCTTTGTTTCGCCATGAAAGCGACCGGGCTCGTGGTCACATTCGCGCTGGTGCTGGTCCTCGCCGCGCGGTTGGTGACGGGGCAATCCGCAGCCAAACGAAAGCGGGGAGGCGGATTGGCACTGGTCGTCACGCTGGCCGTGTTGTGTGTCGAAGTGCTGCTGTTGCGCTGGGGCGACACCGGCGTCGTGTCGCGCTCGGGCTTTGCCTGGCAGAACGTTCTGGGCATGGGCCGCGCGGCCGTGCTCTGTCCCGAGATCATGGTTTTGGGCTTCGCGCTGGGCATGCTGGGGTTCTGGCAATTCTCGAAGTGGTTCGTCACCACCTTGCGCAGCGATCAGCCGCACGGATGGATGCGGAGGCTGCGGCTGGCGGTGAGTGAGCAACTGATGCAGCGCGCCGATCGATTGCTGCTATGGCTCGTGTTGGCGGGACTGACCGCCGGCCTGCTGCGGACGATGCTCATCCCCCGCTACTGTACGCTGGCGGTCCCGCTGCTGTTGCTGCTGCTGGGTGAAGCGGCCCTCAGCGTCTCGCACGGTGCACTTCGTAAGTTTGCGACGGCTGGTTTCGGACTGCTGATTGCGTTTCAGATCGCCAACTACGACGGCCGACTATTACCGGACCTGGAACCGCTCACGCGCGACTGGTCGCTGCATCCCCGTTCGTGCGCGCTGCGCGAACGGAGCCATGAGTATTTGGACTTTCTGCATTCCGATGTCGACGCCGGGCACGCGCTGGGGGAGCAAGGAGCCGACGCGGCGATTCTCACACATTCTCCCTACACGTACTTGTTCAGTCGCCCGCGATTGGGGTATGTCGAGGCGCCGCTGGGTGTTCATGACATGGGCACCGATCTGGTGACATCGTCGCAGCGATTCGTTGAAGTCGCCGCAACGTTGCCGAACAACGCTCAGTTGTTCGCCGTTTGGGAAGCGTTTCGCGCGACGGGCGTTCCACCACCACAGAGCGGTGACCAGATTCTGTTCGATGATGAGTTGCCGTCGCAGCTCGTCGTCTTCACGCCGTCCCTCCCGACCGCGAAATCGGGTGCCGCGCTGCTCGACTGGTATGTCGATCACATCGAGCCGAACTTTCAGCGGCGACCCGAAGTGTGGGCCGCCTACTTGCGGGCAATTGGCCGCAACCAGCAAGCCGCCGCTGCGCTCTCTGCCGCACTACGAGATGAGCCCCATCGCGATGACTTGCGCTGGCAATATGCCGAATTGCTGGAAACATCCGGGCAGTTCGAAGCGGCGGTGATTGAGTACGAGCTGTTGCTCGACCGCGGCAGCGAGCCGATCAAAGCTCACCAGGCGCTGGCCCGTTTGTATGAAGAGTTGGGCCGCCTCGATGCGGCTCGTGAGCACGCCCGCGCCGCCAGTCGCCTCGACGATGGTGGTTGATCAGCAACATCTTCTTTCGTGCATGCCGCCCAGGTGCGCTACTTGGTTGCCACTGCCACGAGCACTTCGGGTTGGTATCCGTCGGTAGTGGTACGCGGCACATGCCGGGCCGGACTGTCGAATGGAATACCCAACAGCTTGCTGAGCTGATGCGCACGGACCGCAGCGCGTTTCGAAAGGCGCGCCACGCGCGCCAGGTTGCCCACGTAGCGACTTGTGTAGAGCGCCTGACCGAGCATCTCGACGCGTGAGAACGCGGCGC
>CALKYM010000159.1 GCA_938003525.1 uncultured Planctomycetales bacterium
CCTGGTTCACAACCTGATGCTCCTCAGGTCACGACTCTTGTTTTCAACGGAGCAAGAAGGGCTCTGAACTCGTCCACCGTCAGTCCGGCCTGTCGAATGATGGCCCGCAGCGTACCCTTCGCGAGTTCCTTGTGGTCGGGAACGGTCAGCCGCCTGTGCGGCGCGTCCTGTTGCCGGAGAATCATGTGACTGCCGTATTGGCGATCCAGTGCATACCCGAGCTTGCCCATCGCCCTGACGACATCGCGGCCTGATACGACCGGCAACGCGCTCAAGGTTTGATCTCCACCACCTCTTCCATGATCGATGGTGGAATCGGCTCGCCGTGTGCGTGCAAGCTTTCCAAATAGCCGGCGATCGCTTCCTTCACATTTTCGATCGCTTCAGACCGAGTATTCCCCTGCGAAATGCAGCCCGGCAGCGCCGGAGCCTCAGCGACATAGACGCCATCTTCGTCTTGTTCAATCAGCACGCGATATCGCACCTAACTTGTCTCCGGAGAACATTACGGCCAGTGCATTGACCTTGTTGCCTGCTTGTCCAGCATACCGCAGACTGCCATCTTCAGCGATGGTGAGATCGACACGCGGTTGCAGCACTACTCGCTCACGTCTGCATCGTCTTCGTCCGGCCTGTCAAACACGGCCAGGCTGGCCGTGAAGCCGTGCAGGAAGTTCTGGCCGGAGACGGGTCCAATTTCGCCTTGCGCGAAGAAGCCGGCCAGCGGGATGTCACCCAACACCTGTTGCACCAGCGCCGCGTCGTGATGGGGACGGTTGAACAGCCGCGTGCCGCGACCGTTGCACGTGAAGAGCAGCGCCGCGGCGGGCGACGGCTCTGCGGCCGCGCTGAGCAGCTCGCGCAGGTCTTCGTCAGCGGCCGCCGCGTCGCGAATATGAAACTGCACCGTTTGACCGGGGCGAACATAATCGGTCACCGCCACCGCGCCCGCCTCCGGATCGGCGCCGATCACGTTGCGCACCAGAAAGTCACCGCGTTCGAAGCGCTCTTGATACTCGTTGATCACGCGCCCCAGGTGCAGGCCTTCCAATGCTTGCCGCTGTTCGGCCGGGTCGAGATCGGTGAGCACTTCGCGAAGTTGGGCCAGCGCTTGTTGGCCACTCAGCTCCTGAATCACGTTCCGCTCCGCGCGGGTAATGACGAAGTGCCGGCCGATGGGGCGGCAGCCCTGCGATACCACCGAACGAATGCGTACGTTGCCGGCCAGCAGCACGCCGACCGCGCCAGTTTCGAGAACACGATCGTTGTGCAAGAGCCGGTTTTCGCCGGGGCCGCCACCGCCGCTGGCCAGTCCGCCCAGGATGGTCAGATCGGGCCGGTCTTCGTTCATCCGCGCCAGCAGGATGTCGGCGGGAAAACTGTACGGCTCGCCGAACAACAGCAGCGTCGCGCGCTCGGGCCACGGCTCGGGCAGTTGGCTCGGCCAGCCGATGAACGAACCGCCCTCGGCCGTCCGCTCGAATTCCAGGTGCATATCGAACAACTCGGCGCCGGGCAACCGGGCCAACCACACGGCCAGCGCAGGCTCGTGTTCCACCTCGCGCGGACCGGCCACGATCGACTCGCCCGTCGCGCCCAGCAAGACCCGCGCGCCGAGCTCCCGGCGGAGTTCGGCCAACAGCGGCTCAGCGTCCTCGGCGTGGTGCGGCGAGAGGAAGACAAACGCAAGATCTGGCGAACCCTCAAGTTGCGAAGCGGCCGGGACGAGCTCCGTCACGGCATCGCGCCAATCGCGCTCGGTCGAAACCGCCGCCGCGAACTGCGGAGCTTGGCTGAAACGTGGGTTCATCAAGCGGCCTGATGCTGCGCGCCTGGAAACGGGACGGCTGCACTCGCACAACGTCGATATCGATCGGCGCAGGTGGGACGGTGCATCTTACTCGCCGCACGGCAGTTCGAGAACCACCACAGCCCTATGCATCAGCAATTCGGCGTGTCGAAAGAACCGCTACCGCTCACCACCGTGAGTGCTAGCGCTGCGCTGACTCAGGCGACCGGGAAGACGTAAAATGGGCGCTAACGACGCACCCCGTTTGGCACGAATGTCACAATCCGATGCTGTGAGACAGGCAGCCGTCGCGGAGTCGTGCGTGGAAAAAGATATGAGTCAATTTCGCCAGTCGCGCGTTTGACCCTGACCAGCTTCAAATTCCTGTACCAGTCGGTATGAAGGTTGAGTTTGGGGAAGTTTCGCGGTGTTGCTGGAGTGGAGGCCGGCCGGGGATCGGCGATTCTCAATCATCATTGCGGCTGACCCACCAGGACAAAGCTCGCCCAGAAAAACGGATGGGCGGCGCCATGCTTGTCGCGGCGCTGCTCGATGATGTCGAGCTGCGCCTGGCGGAAGGCATCGAGCTTGGTCGCGCCGCCGGCGAGGCGGGTATAGAACTCCGTCATCAGAGCCTGCGTCGCGTCATCTGGCACCTTGTAAAGGCTGGTAATCAGAGTTTCGGCACCGGCATAGATGAACGCGCGGCGGAGTCCAGAGACACCTTCACCCGTGCGGATGTCGCCCAAACCTGTCTCACAAGCGCTGAGCACGACCAGCTCGGTACCCAGCAGGTCCAGCATTCCCACTTCCTGGGCCGTCACCCAGCCGTCCTCTGCGCGGTCCTCGTCTTCGCCTTCATCTACAACGACGTTCGCGCCACTCAACACAATGCCACTGCGCAGCAGCGGGTTCTCGGTCGCCCGCAACTGTGCCATCAGGCTCGCACTAGCGACCCGCAGGCCACGAGTTGCCAATGGCTCGTAGCTGGTGCCACCGGCTTCGAGGCGCTCGTCTTCCAGGTAGAAGCCGTGAGTACCTACGTGCAGCACCCTTGGGGCATCGATGCGCTTCAGCACCTCTTCCAAGGCCAACTCCTGCACGAAGACGGACACCGGCCCGTAGTCGGTGCCGTCCAAGAGCGCTTCGATGACGGCCGCTTCCTGAGCTGTGCCCGGCAAACGCTGCCAACTCAAACCGCGCACGTCACCTGAGAGCCGCTCGGCATCGAACTCGCCTGAATTTGTCGCCACCTCCATGGCGGTGCCAGACGCCGTCTCTCGGTCGGAGCCTGGCAGATCGAAGTTTGGATCGGCGAAGACGACGGTTCCCTGGTCGGGCTCGGCGAGCTCGCGAAGCAGGTCTCGCCCGCTGGTGAGATAGCAAAACCGACGGGACTCGATCAAGTATTGCTCGCTCTCATCGACCAGCGCCTCGAAGGGAAGCCGGTTCAACTCGCCATCCGGTGCCAGGTAGAGGGTCTTGGCGCCTGCCAGCGCGGCCTCGAGTGGCGCCATGATTGCCTCGTACAATCGGCGACCGAGCTCCCTGTATTGTTCTTCAAGTTGCGCTTCGGAAGCGAAGGTCAAGCTGCGCTGGACGGTGGCCACCGAGTCTCGTAGTTCAGCCACTTGGCGATCGATTTCGTCGGCGTCTCCCAAGTCGACCAATTGCAGTGGAAACTCGGAATCGGAGGAACAGACGAAGGCCAGATAGCGGGCCGGCTGCCAAGGACCCTGCTCTCCAGTCGCCTGAAAGTCGAAGATCCGCGTACGAAAGATCTCGACCAAGACGGAACGCGAGTCGAGTTGTCGCCGCACGTCGGCGACACGGACATCGCCTTGCGTCGTTTGGGGAGCGCGCTCCGATAGCAGGCGATTGAGCAGCGCCTCCATGTCGCGGACTTGGCCACGCAATGCCTGCTTGCGGACTTCGACTTCAGCCGTCTGTTCGTCCGGCACCGCACGGAAGCTGAGCTGCTCCAACTCGCTCGTCGCGTCACGAAAACGCTCCCACTGCGCGCGGACTTCGGGATCTTCGCCGAGCAGGCGTTGCGCGTGCCGCTGGCGACACAGCGTTTCCAGCACGACGGTCTTCCAACGGAGCACCAAGTTCAGGGCAGCTTCGTTTGCTTCGTCAGTGCCTTGCGCCAAGGCAATGCTGCATAACAGTTCCAAGTTCTTTTTGATCGATACCAAGTGGGCTCGCATTCCCGACTCGGCGGAGAATTCAAAAACGCTATTCAGCACATACTGGTCGATGGCTATCGCTTGCTCAGACCGAGACAGCGCAAGCTCTGGCTCACCAGCGGCTTGATGCATGACGGCCAGATTGTGCAACAACGCGGCGCAACGCAGGTTCGTCATGTCTAGGGTCCGCTGGTAGATCTCCAGCGCTTTTGTGTACAGGTCACGAGCACGCTCAGCCTGGCCGATGTCATCCAGCACTGTCGCCAAGTTCTGAAGGTACAGAGCGTATTCCTGATCGTTCCGGCGACCGAGTTTCTCGTAGATCGCGAGGGCTTCCTCGAGCAGGGTTGCCGCCGCCTCATCGTTGCCGGTATTGAAGTGCAGTTCGGCCAGGTTCGAGAGGCTCTGCGCGCAATCCTCATGCTCGTCGCCGAGCGTTTCGCGTCGAATAGCCAGCGCTTTCTCATACAACTCCCTGGCTCGCTCGTAGTCGCCCATTGCCACAGCCAGCGCTCCGAGATCGTTGACGCTCATGGCATAGAAGGGATCCATTTCGCCCAGCGTGGCCCGGCGGATCTCGAGGGCTTGACGGTGGAGCGGTTCAGCCCGCTCAAGATCACCAAGTTGATGATAGAGCTGGGCCAGCCTGGATACGCTTCTCGCGTAGTCCGGATGCTTCTCGGTAACCACGCGTCGCTGGATCGCCATCACCTCTTGCAGCATCCGCTCGGCCAGGCGGTGGTTGCTGATGGTGACGTTCAAGAAGGCGAGGTTATACAAGCTCTCTGTATAGCGCTCATGATCTTTGCCCAACCATTTCTCGCTGATGGCGAGCGCTGCCTGCCCTAGCTCCAGCGCCTCGTAGTAGCGGCCTGCTTCAAAGAGCTGCATCACGCGCTGGTTCAACTCGAGGACTTGGGCCATGGCGCGCTGTCCTTCGAACGGCAGCTCCAAGATCCTGATCAACTCGTCCATGGCCACGCGCGCATCGATGGTGCGCCAATGATCCGGGCCATGTTTTTCGGTCATCGCTTCCAGAACCGCTTCGGAGAAGATCAGCGCCAACTCCATCCCTTGGCGCATGGCTTCCTCTTCCGCTGATTGATCGATATCTGCCTGCGACTCGTCGGCACCAACCGGCGCAGCGTCGTCCGCCGCGTGAATCTCCGCATGGGGTGGGAAAGCCGGCCGCGGTTGCTGCCCGCCGACCTGGACGACGCAGGCGGCAAGCCCCACGAACCAAGCACATCGCAACCACCCTGCAGTGCGTCTCCGCTCGCGGTTCCGGTGTGCTTGGGAATCCCTGCGGCTCACAGTTCCGTCCACCTACAAATCACAGAGTCGGCCCTATCGCTTGAGACGCGGAACTTTCATCGTAGGTTCTCTGATTCCACGATGTCGATGGAATTTCGCAGCGGGCACGCGCCCAGTCCAGCAGCCAACGCCGCACCAGCGTGCACGCAGAACCATCCGCGAACCCACCGGCAGCAGCCTTCGCCGTTATTAGGGGAGCCGCATCAGACTTAGGATCGCGGCCAGGGCCAACCAGAGAGCATGCGATGTACTCGACCCCCAGCCAGAACCGTCGTCCGTGCACCATGGGTATCGACCAACCTCCAAGTCCACGATTGTCACAACGCCCTCTGGTCGAGATCACCAGTGGAAGTTACAGCGCGGATGAAGTTGTCAATGCTGGGAGTCCCGAGTACGGCGACTCGCAAGTGGGGGGCGACGCGAATCAGTTGAGATTGCAGGTCCGTTCCCGGAGAGAGCCTGTCAGCTGTCCCAAGCCGCCCAAGCCCGGGGTTGGCCTCCAGAGCGTGGCGCTAAGCCGCCGCTGCTTTGCGTCGTTCGAACCACTGCCCAACGCAATCGAGAGCGAAGTGACCGAGTGAAGCTCGGCTGGTGCCCAGCGTGACCACGACGCGTTGTCCGGCACGAAGTTGGCTGGCTTGGTCAGCGGTCAGTTGGGCGGAGGCCGTGAAGTGGGGCGCGAGCAGCTTCAGGCCGGCAGTAGGCGGTCGGCTCTCACCCCGTTGTTCGACTTTCTCCACGACTAACGTTCCCCCATAGGGGGCGCAAAGTGCCGGCGAGAGCGGCTCGGTTGTGGCACGCGGGTCGATCTTCCGCAGCCGGCAGGGCATGCTCGAAATGGAACCCCACGATACGTAGACGATGTGGTCGCTGCTGCCTCCAACGAGCGGAACGAGATCTTCCTGGACATGAAATCGCACTTGCTTGCAGCGCTCGTTGCCTAACTCCATGAGCGGATCCCCGCGCTGGAGCCGAACGCCGACCAGGTTTTTGACGTTTCGAGTCACGACGCGGCCACTGACCGGCGCGCGGACCAACAAGGCGGCTGCTTCTGCTCGCAGTTCGACCAACTGCTTTTCGATCGTGGCGGCATCCTCTCTCGCGACATCGAGTTCAGCCAGGGCGCGCTGCCTCTGCAGTCGGCGCGCTCGGATCTGAGAAGCTGCCAACTCAAGTTCGAGCTGTGCGACGTCACGGATGACTTCGCGATTGCGCATGCGGGCGATGGGTTGACCGGCTTCCACCCATTCGCCCGCGCTGACGAAGACTGCTTCGACAAAGCCATCGCCATCCGCGCGGACAACCGTTGCGGGATCGTAGACGACCAAAGCCTGAAATGTGATGGCTCCTGGCGACGGAATGAGGTACAAAGCGCCAACCGCGGCTGTGATCGCCAGCGCGCTCGTCATCGCGAAGCGGCTCAGGCTGGGTCTGTGGTGGCCCGTGCCGAGCATCAGGAATCGCGCAAACTTGAGCAGTGGGATCCCAAACCACAGCAGCGTTGCGGCGATGGCGAGCACAACGCCCGCTCCTTGCCACAAGTAGCCTGCGGCGACGATCAGACCGGCGCAGACAATCCACCGCCAAATCAAAGCCAGCACGGCATAAATGCGGACCAGTGGTGTGACATCGGCGTGGGCCATCGCGGCCGAGGCGGACGTGCCGAGAAAGAAGTGACTGAGCGCGGATCGCAGCCAGCGCTGACTATCGGCGTAGAGGTTGGGCAGCCCCAGCAGATCAGCCAGAACGTAGTAGCCGTCGAACCGCATCAGCGGGTTCGCGTTGAACAGCAGCGTCGTGAGGCTCGCCATGATCACCAAGTTGGCGAGCGATTGGTTCAAAGCGCCTGGTGGTGAGTAGCTCCAGGCGATGGCCGCCAACGCCGCAACGGCCAGCTCCATCTGCATGCCGGCCAGCGCGGTGTGGATGCGCTGCCACTTGGAACGAAATCGCCAGGAGGAAGTAACGTCGATGTAGGCGATCGGAACGAACAACAAGAAAGCGACGCCTGCGTCGCGCAGTGTGCCACCGTATCGCTTGCAAACGATGCCGTGCGAGAGTTCGTGGAGGACCTTCAAAACGACCCAGCAGATGACCAGGTTTACCTGCCCCGCCGGACTAAAAACTCCGTCCACGCATGTCAGGAATGCCTCCCACCGGGGCAACACCCGGACGGCGGCAAAGGCGACGCAGCACAGCATCACAATCCACGCCGGCCGCCCGAACAGCCATTGCCAATGTCGCTCCAGCCGTGAAACGATCGGCTCGGGATTGCCGAGCGAAATCCGAAAGAAAATGGGGTTCCAGGGATTCGCATACGGGCGCGAGGCTGCCCCTCCCTCTTCGCCCACTCGCGAACAACCGTCCCACAGCTTATGCCGCTGCGCCCAACTCAAAAGAGCGATAGCATCCTGTTCGCTGAGCGGGGGTTCATCGGCGGCGGCAGTCTTGGGTCCAATCGTCTGAGAGAGGCGCAACGCGTCGCCGATCGTCGTGCGGCCGTCCAACGACGCGAGGAAGCCATACTCGCGCGCGCCGATTCGATAAAACTTGGACGTCGGGACATCCTCGACGACGAATACGGTGCGCGCGCGGACCCGTTGTGGCCGGAACACGAGATCGTCGCGGAGCCGCGGTCGCCAATCGCGCCAGGAGGGACCGTCGTCTGCGACGACTGGCATCGCGTTACCGCTTGGATCGAGATTTGTAATGGAGTCCAGGGCGTCACTCATGCGACTACCACCCCAGCCAGCGCACGACCGCTTCGAAAGGGCGATGCAACCAGGCCCAGGCGAGCGGTGACCAAGGGGCGCGGACTTTCGCGCGCCCACTCATGCCGGGCCGCAACTCGTTCGACTCATTGGCCAGCTCCACCTCGGCGATGAACACCTGCTGATCGTCGCGTAGCTCGGCTTGTGGATGTACGCGCTCGAGGGTACCGTGCCAAGTCCGCCCTGGTTGCCCGTTCAGGCTCACCTGCACCGACGCACGGGCTTGGATGTACGCAACTTCCGCCTCTGGAATGGCGACCTCAATCACGACTCGATCCAACGGCGCGACTTCGAACATCGTCTGCCCCGTGGAAAGCGGCGCGCCCTGGACACGTTGCAGGTCGCCACTGACAACCACTCCGCTAATCGGGCTGGTAACATCGAGCTCTTGCTGCCGCTCGTGCAGCAAAGCAATCTGCTGTTTGAGTCGCTGCACTTCGAGTGAGGCAAGTTGTGCACCCGAAGTCTTGCGTTCGGCGAGCGCCACCTCGCGGGCTTTCTTGGCCTGTGCCAGTTCGGCTTCGACGGCCGCTAGCTCCCAGCGAAGCTCGCGACCGTCGAGACGCGCCAAGGGGGTACCCGCCGCCACGACGTCACCCGGCTCAACGAGCGTCTCCGCCAAAGTGGCGTCGAACGGCGCCGCAACATAGCGCCGCACGACCGGTTCGACGGTGCAGTCGCAGCGGACCCGATAGGGCACCGGCACAAAGCCAAGTAGAACGGTTCCGAACGCCAGTGCGGCGGCGGCGACACGTCTCTTCGGTCGATTGAGCCGGTCGGCGATGGCGTCCCGCAATCGCTTCCAGGGGCCTCGTTGAGCGCGAGCCACGCTGCGCAATGCGGTCGCGACCGGCGGGCCAACCGATTCGGCCAGCTCTTGGGCCGCAGCTTTTGTGTGGGGCTCGTTGCCCCAGAACAGCCAGGCTCCGACCAGCCGCTGCTGGGTATCACGTAGCGGGGCGCTCACGATCCACTGGCAGCGCAAATGCACGGCCAGATGTTCGTGTGTCTTGAGCGGAGGTGCGGTAGGTGTCCCTACTGTGAACGTGCAGACCTCCTCCCGCAGGACAGCCTCATCCAGTGCGGCCTCGCAGGCGCGTGCGTATTCGGTCCTGCGGTCGATCGTGGTCGGGCCCGAGACGGCCTGCAGTTGGCACATGCCGCCCGAGCTGACCGTGGCCACGCCCATCCGCACGGAACCGAGTTGAGCTGCCATTCGCGCGATCAACGCGCCGGTTGCTGCCTGCAGAGTGTCTTGCTCGAGCGCTGCGGCGAGCGTGGCGGCGAAATCGTCCACGGCCGGCGCCAAGGCATGCCGGTGCGCAGCGGCTCGCGTCGACGGGCGTGTGTGAGTGGGACCGTTCACGCGGGAGTTTCTGCGGTGGGGAGTGCGGCCGCCGCCCGAGTGTCATGCGCTACGGCGTGAGCAGCTGGCAAGCCTGACCGCTCTGCAACTCACCCTTGGGGTTGGGGATGCGCACTCGCACGGCAACCGTGCTGCTTTCGGCATCCATCACGGGGGAAACGTAGTCGACGATGGCGCCGACCGCTTGCCCGGCCGCGGTGAGCCGGACTTCCACTTCGTCGCCGACCGAATACTGAGTCGAGGCTGCACCCAACACGTCGAACGTCGCGATCAGCGGATCGAGCTGCACCACGGTGAACAAGACGGGGTCGTTGGGCGCAATGAACTCACCGGGCTCTTTCAGGACATCGATCACGATGCCGCGCAACGGGGCGCGAATCGTGCGGCGTTCGATCTGCACCTGAATTCGCCGATGTTCCAGTTCCTTGAGCGCGAGCGCTTCGCGGGCTTCGGCCAGGCGCCCTTCGGCGACCTTTAGGTCGGCCGCGGCGCGGTCCAGTTCTTCCTGACTCGCATGCCCGGCAGCGCGTACCTGCTCGATCGCGCGGAGTCGTTGCCTGCGAACGTCGACTTCCGCCTCGGCAGCAGACACGCGACCTCGGGCATCTTTGTCCGCAGCGGCGATCGCCAGCAGCGCTTCGTGCAGGTCAACATCCAGCCGTGCCAGTGGCTGCCCGGCTGCGACCTGCGTTCCTTCTCGCACGAGCACTTCCTGCACCAAGCCGGATTCTGGAGCGGCCACCTCGACGGTGCGAAACGGCTCCGTGAAACCGTCTTGCGCAGATGCCACTCTGACCAGCGCCACCAATGACAAAACCCAAAGCGGCACGAGCGAACAGAGCGAGATCCGGCTGACGAATCGGATGGGAGATGAGTTCATCGGCGCGAACTCCGACTGCAAGCGCTACAACCGGCATGATCCTGCCAACTGCTCCGTAGCACCTGGCAATGCGTGGGCAAATCTAGCTTGCGGATTTGCCGTCGGCGCAACTATCGCAGCGGCGGCCTGGCGAAGAGGTCGCCCGCGGTGCGTTCCAGCCCGGTGCCAGCCGCCGACGTACTTTGCTGCGGGGGCGGCACATTTTCAGGCGGGGAGGGAGGGACCTCTGCCGGCGGCGGAGAAGTGCTGAGCGAGGCGCCCGTGACAAGAGTCCCCAAAGCGCGTTTGAGTTCAGCGTAGGCGATGGCCTGCCGCACCTGTGCGGTGGCGACCAGCTGTTCTTCGTCGACGAGCCGGTCTTCGGCATCGAGCAGGTCTTCGAGCAGAAAACTCGTCGACTGCTCGTCGCCCGGCAAGTGCCGCCAGCGTTGTTCGAGATAGTCGACTTCTGTTCTGGTAGCAGCCAGCGATTCCAGTCGGGAGCGGAATTCCGCGTGCGCGACCTCGACTTCTCGCAGCGCGATCTCGACTTCAGCGGCCAGCTCTGCCGTCGCTGCATCGAGCTGCCGATACAACTGCATCATCTCCAGTTGCCGCTGCTTGAGTTGTGCCTTTGCCCGTCGGCGGCCGAGAGGCGTTTCGAATGCGAGCCCCGCCGTGTAACTCGGCGCACCCTCGCTGAACTGATTGCCGAACGACGTGGCAGCGTTGAAGTTGCCCGAGAGGCCGTTCACGTAGCCTTCGAGAATCAGCGCCAGCGAGGGCATGAGCTGGTTCTTCGCGATGCTGGTGCGCACGGACGCCGACTTGATCTGGGTCAGCAGGTTGTCAATCTCCGCCCGATTCTCCAAAGCCAGTTGTTTGGCTACGCGGAAATCAAGCGGCAACGTGGTTTCGGCGGGCGTGTCAGCGGGCAGGACTTCTAAGCCCGGGATGCTGCACAACGCTGGTGAATTGACCAGCGATCGTAGTACGGACTCGGCGTTACGCACGCCGGCCTGTGCGCGAACAAGGTCCGCTTCGCGCGTCGCAACCTTCGCCTTGGCGCGCGCGATCTGGCTGCGAATCGCATCGATGCGCTCGCGGCTCTCCAGCTCTGCCTGGATGGCCCGCGCGCGACTGAGATTGCGTTGTTTTTGCAACACGAGCGCCCGCTGAAGATAAAGGTTCCAATACTGGCGGGAGACTTCGAGCAGATGATCTTGTAATCCCACGACGAACTCGTCCCACGCGACCCGGGTATCGAACTGCGCGAGGACGATCAGGCTGCGATTGAACGGCACCCCCCGGTCTCGGAGCAGAGGTTGCTGAACGCTGATCACCAGCCGCGTCTGAGCTTGGTCGTTCGGCGTGAAGAACGTGGAGTTGCTGTCTTGCAGTATCAGTTGCTGACCGACTTCGACCGACGCGCCGGTCTGTGTCTTGCGGCGGATGCCGGCGTTGTTCGTTTGCGTTTCTTCGAGCAGTCGCGGGATACCACCGGTCGTGAGAAAGTTGCCGACAGGCTCGTCGCGGTCGTACCAACGATTCTCAATGAACAGCTCCGGATCAAACTCAGCTTCGGCCTGCACGATCTGTGTCTCGCGAATCTGCGGCAGCACCCGTAGCGCCTGAATCTGCTGCGAGTGGCGCAGTGTCTCCACGGCCAGTTGTTCCAGCGTGATCGGCAGCGTGGGGTTGTCGCCGCGCTGCGGCAACGCGATTTCGCCACTCCACCAAACGCGCGGGTCGGAGTGACCGTCTGGGAGCGCCGGTCCGGAGAAGGGTTGCGCGTCGCTCGTCGCGTCGTATTGCCGTGACGTCAAGCGGCCTTTGCCCCTGGCGACATGTGTTCCAGCCAGCGCCGCGTTTGGCGGCATCGCCGATTGCCCTGCGCGCGGGCCGTGGCTCGCAGCCTCATCAACGCGTGGCAGGCGGATCGGAACAGTTGGGGCCACGCGGGCGGGCAGGTTTTGCTGCTGCTGGGCGGCAGGTGGCGGCGGCGTGGGTCGAGCACTTAGCCCCGGATCGAAGAGGGGGTAGCGCGCGGGGCGAGCGGTACGGGTCGGCGGATCGGCTTCGAGAAGGCGTGCTGAACTCAGCAGCCCGAGAGCCATCAGCAGCAACAGCGTGATGCGGCCAGTTCTCATCGCAGTCCGTGCGCGCTGGACTCGTGGCTCACTGCGCGGCCCAGCTTGTTCCGTCCCTGACCGACGAGCCCCGACGACGTCCCTGCCGCTGTAGCCGTGTTTCCCGATAGGCATCCTGCCTTATTGATTTGTCGACCCGGCGGCCATCTGCCCGCGTTCCGAATTTGCGAGTCAACCAGAAGTGGCGGGGGCCATCCGTCCGCAATCGTCGGAACTCGCACGTCCGGAAAAGACGGAAGGACCATCCAAATTGGATCGGAGCCGCTCGCTGGTGCAAACCGCAGCCAGAGCCGGCTTGAGGCGGGTCAAAACTCTGCAACAGAGGGTGCTCCTACCGCACGCTCAAATGGGGCAGCGAGAGATCGTCGGAATCGGTCGTTTGGCAGGCCCGCGGGAATCCCGGCGACGTACGGTTTTAGATCGATTCACGCGACTCGGAAGCGCTTGATCGCACGCCCTCCGGCGGCTCGACGACCGGCGCTGCTGCCGCCGGGCATGATAGACCGCCTGCACAAACCCACCTGCTCACCCGATGGTCGGTCCAGCACTCAGCTCGCTGTGGCAACGGCTTGCGCCGCGACGTTCTTCGTGCGCTCCACCGCGGGCGTCGATCGACGTGGCCGCCCTCGAAGATCGCATCTTGTTCAGCGCCGGCCCGTTGCCGGCGGGCGGCGACCTCGCGCCTGAGCCGGCGGGTGGCGAGATTGGATTCGACCTGGGGCTGGCCAGCGAAGAGGGGCTCGACGTGTTCGACGCCGCCACACCTTCGTCGGCGAATGCCGACGCATCCGGCCAAAGTGTGACGGAGAGCGCAGAAGCCGATGCGGCGACGATCCCGGATGCACTTGACGACACACGGCACGAGATCGTGTTCGTCGATACGGCGGCGGAGAACTATCAGCAGTTGGTCGACGATCTGCTCACACAGGCCGAAGCCGAACGAAGTATCGAAGTCCACCTGATCGCCAGCGACGAAGACGGCATCCAACGCATCAGCAGCGTGCTCGCTGAGCGCGCGGACGTCGATGCGATTCACCTGCTTTCGCACGGCACCGCCGGAAACGTCAAGCTCGGCAACGTGTGGCTCGACGTGACGAACGTTGGCGCATACGCCGACGAGATCGCCGCCTGGAATTCTGCGCTCGCCGGCGATGCCGATCTGCTGATCTATGGCTGCAACCTGGCGGCCAGCGAAGACGGCCGCGCGCTGTCTGCGACGTTAGGCGCGCTTTGCGATTGCGACGTGGCGGCCAGCATCGATGACACCGGCAGCGCCGCGCGCGGCGGCAACTGGAATCTGGAGTTTCAAACCGGCAGTATCGAGACCCGCTCGGCTTTGAGCGGCGATGCGCAGCAGAACTGGGCCGGGCTGTTGGCCTACGCCACGTATCGCGACGAATTCGACTTCGTGAGTTTCGCCAACAGCGACGGCAACCAGAACTGGACCGCCAGCCCCTGGCTAGAGATCGGCGAAGTGAACGGGCCGGGTTCCGGGCTCGTGCGAGTCACCAGTCTCCTGGGTGAACAGGGGCTCGAGATTCGACAAGCCGGCGTCGGCGCCATGCGGCAGGTCGATCTGTCGGGAGCTTCGTCGGCCTACCTGACGTTCAACTATGCGCGGATCGGCTTCGACGACTCATCGGACTTTGTCGACGTCGAAATCTCCGGCAACGGCGGCGGCTCCTGGGTTCAGCTCGTGCGCTTCGAGGGTCCGGCCGATGATACGTCGCTGCAGTACACCAGCTTCGACATCAGCAGTTTCATCGCGGCCAACACACAGATTCGCTTCGTCTCGGCCGGCCTGAACAGCTCGGAAGCGCTGCTGGTCGACAACTTCCAGGTCTCGTACGCGGCCGATCTGGCTGCGCAGTCCGAGTTCCTCGTCAACAACGAGACGAGCGACATCCAAGAGACCAGCGGCGAGAATCGCGGCAGCCAGCAAGCGGTGTCGTTCGCGGCTGATGGAACCTACGTCGTCGTGTGGTCGAGCCAAAACCAGGCCGCGGCAGGGTGGGACGTCTACGCGCAGAGATTCGATCGCGCGGGCAACGAGCTGACGCCGGAAACGCTCGTCAATCAGACGACCGGGGGAGACCAGCGCTGGGCGCGGGTCCAGTCGGACGCCACCGGAAGGTTTGTCGTCACATGGACCAGCGATCAGGGCGGATCGAATGACGTCTACATGCGCCGCTTCGACGCGGCCGCCGGTGCGCTCGACGTCGAATTGCCCGTCAACACGACGACTGCCGGAGAGCAGAAGGACTCCGACATCGGAATGGACTCCAACGGCAACTACATCATCGTCTGGGAAGGCCCGGGGGCCGGCGATCCTGACGAAGGCATCTTCTTCCGCCGCTTCAATGCCGATGGTTCGGCCATCGACGGCGTCGAGCAACTGGCCAATCAAGTCGATCGCGGTATCGAAAGCAATGCGGCCGTCACGTTGTCCGACGCGGGCAACTTCGCCATCGGCTGGCAGGTCGGCGACTCCGTCTACGCACAGCCATTTGATAGCGGCGGCAGCGTGATTGGCGCCGACGAGTGGGTCGGCGGGGCATCAGGCAATCCAGCAACGGCTCCGTCGCTGGCTTCCGATCCCAACGGTAACTACACGTTCCTCTATCGCCAGGCCGGCTTCTTCGCAGGTGTGTGGGGCAAGGGCTTTAATGCCGACGGCAGCGTTCGCTACTGGTGGTTTCAGGTCGACAACCTCAACGCCGACGCCCCGACCATCGCCATGGCCCCCGACGGCACGTTTGTCGTCAGCTACGAGGACACGGGCGACGGAGACGGAGAAGGCGTCTACGCGCGGTTATATGATCCGAATGGATCGCCGCAAGCAACTTCGTTCCCGGTCAACGTCACGACCTCCGGTGATCAACGCCTGGCCTCGGTCGCCATTCTCGACGTCAACAACTTCGTCGTCGTGTGGAGCGGCGAAGGCCCCGGCGACAACGACGGCGTGTTCGCGCGACACTTCGGCATTGGATCTGCCAACACGGCCCCAACCGCGACCATGATGACGCAGTTGCAGGCGTACATCGAAGGTGCGGCCAGCGTCGCTCTGGATGACATCGTCGTCACCGATCCCGACGCCGGCGAGACGATCACCGCGCGGCTGACCCTGCTCGACACGTCGACGGGGTCGCTCACGACCGGGAGCTTCGGAGCGGTTACGAGCAACTACGATCCGGGCACCGGTATCTGGGAGGCGATCGGCAGCGTAGCGGACGTGAACGCTGCGCTGACGGCAGTGGCGTTCGTTCCGCTGGCCAACAACGACGTCGATACGACCATTATCACGCACATTGAGGACTCCCTGGGAGCCGGGCCGGCCGATGGGTCGATCACGCTCGACGTCACGCCGGTGAATGATGAGCAGGTGCTTGTCACCAATTTGCCGCGCAACGTCGTGCAGGGCGCGATTGCCACGATCAGCAATGGCTTCTTGCAAACTGTCGATCCCGACAATACGACCGTCGAGCTGGTGTACACGATCACCGGCGGTCCGACCAATGGCATGGTGTTGCTCTCAGGTCTGGCCACGGCGACGTTCACGCAGGCAGACATCGACGGTGGACTGGTGGAGTACCTGCACGACGGCAGCTTCACACTCAGCGACAGCTTCACGTTTGAAGTTGACGACGGCCAGGGTGCCGTTAGCGGGGGCACGTTTAACATCACCGTCACGGCAATCAACAGTGAAGAGTCGCTGGTGATCAACCAGCCGCTCGTCGTCGACGAGGGCGCGACAGCGATAATCGACAACAGCAGGCTGCTCACCACCGACGTGGAGAATTCGCCGGCCCAGATCTTCTATGTCATCACGTCGGGCCCGAACAACGGCACGGTCCTTCTGTCGGGTGCCGCCACGACGGCGTTCACCCAAGCCGACATCGACCTGGGATTGGTGGCCTATCAGCACGATGGCGGCGAAACGACCGGAGATGGCTTCGAGTTTGAAGTCGACGATGGACAGGGCACCGTCACCAGCGCAACGTTCAACGTGACGGTGACTCCGCAAAACGACGAGCAGGTTCTGGCCGCCAATCTGCCGCTGATCGTGAACGAAGGCGCCGCGGCAACGATCTCGTCGGGCAACCTGCTCACGACCGATCCCGACCATGCGCCATCGCAACTCGTCTATACGATCACCACGGGCCCCAGCCGGGGCGTGGTGCTCTTGTCCGGCGCCGCCACGGTGACGTTCACCCAAGATGACATCGACGCGGGTCGCATCAGCTATCAGCACGACGGAACCGAGGGCGCCAGCGACAGCTTCGGCTTTATCGTTGACGACGGCCAGGGTACGGCCTCTGGCGGTACGTTCCAGATCAACGTGGCGCCGATTAACGATCCGCCAACCATTTCACCGATCGCCAATCAGTTTGGCATCGAAGACACACCGCTGGGGCCGATTGGCTTCACGGTCGGCGACGTCGACACGCCGGTGGGCAATCTCGTTGTGGTCGCGACGTCGAGCAATCAGGCGCTGGTGCCCGACGGCAATATCGTCTTGGGAGGAAGCGGCGCGAATCGCACGCTGACCATCGTGCCTGCCGCGAATCAAAACGGCGGCCCGGTCACGATCACGGTCTCTGTGAGTGACGGCGCCAGCGTCACGAGCGAACAGTTTTTGGTCGCCTTTGCTGCCACGCCCGACCAACCGCTCGCAGATGACGATACGTTCACGCTCTTCGAAGACCAGCCGCTCATTGTCGCAGCGCCGGGCGTGCTGGCCGGCGACACAGATGCAGACGGTGAAATACTAACCGCGGTCCTCGAATCTCCACCGGCCGGTGGCACACTCAGCCTGAATGCCGACGGAAGCTTCACCTATACGCCAAACCCTGGCTTTAGCGGCACCGACCAGTTCACCTACAGAGCCAGCGATGGCGGACTGACGAGTTTGCCGGCGACGGTGACGCTCACCGTCACGGCGTTGCCGGCACCGCCCCCGCCGGAACCTCCGCCGCAACAACCGACACCTGAGGAAGACGAGGACTCTGGCGACGAGGACAACAGCAACGAAGACCCCACGTCACCGCCGGCCCCCCAACCCGAGACGCCCGACGACCAGCTCCCGCCGGACGATGATGATCGATCTTCGCGGTCTCCCAACCTGCCTGAAGACAGTGAACCCGGACCACCTCTCCTCTCAACGCCGGCAGAGCCGGGCGCCGAGTTCATCGGATCCGACGCCGAAGAGCGAACCGCCGACCGAGACGCGCAGGACCGTAGGGCGCGCAGCGACGGCATGCGGCCGGATCAACGAGCGGGAACGGGCTCTCTGAACGACCTCCGCTTCGTCCTGGAATCGAGCGCGCTGTGGGACGACCTTGACGAACTGGAGGAGATGGTCGACCAGGCATCCGACCTGCAGCAGCTTGCCATCGGTTCGGCTTTCGGAGTCACCTCCGGGCTGACGGCGGGTTACGTCTTGTGGCTGCTTCGCGGCGGCTACCTGTTGAGCAGCCTGTTGGCGCAGATGCCCGCCTGGACGTTCGTCGATCCGCTGCCCGTATTGGAGTTCCTTAAGGACCAGGACGATGACGACGACGCGTCGGTCGAAGACATGCTGGCACAACAGGACGACGGTGAGGAACAGGGTCCCAACACGGACACCCAACAAATCGATCCAGCAGCGGAGGTGCACGCCGTGTGAGTGACCTCAAACCAAGGGTCGCAACGCAGGCGTCTATCTCCGAGGAGACGAGCTAACCGTGCAACTGGTTTCCGCCAAAAGCCGCATCGCCTTTGGGCAAGTCTGCCTGCTCGGCAGCATCCTGCTGCTGGCCATCGTGCTGGGCATCGTCCCCGATCGCCGCCAGGCCGTACTCGATGGCCGGGCCAACCTGTGCGAGGCGATCGCCATCAATAGCTCCATTCTCGTCAGTCGCAACGATCTGCAGCGGCTGGAGGCTATTCTTCACGCGGTAGTCAAACGCAACGACGATTTGCGCTCGGCCGGCATCCGACGGGCCGACGGAACGATGGTCGTCGAGGTCGCGGACCACCTTGCACGCTGGCAGCCGCTCTCCCACGAGCGCTCGGTGGAAGAGCAGCTCCAAGTGGCCATTCGTGCCGGCGAAGGTGGCCGCGAAAAGTGGGGCAGCGTCGAGTTCTGTTTCGAGCCCCTGCGGACCCCCGGCGTCTGGGGCTGGTTGAGCAATCCGTTGGTGCGGCTGATGGCGTTCGTCGGGGCGCTCAGTTTGATCCTCAACTATCACTATCTGGGCAAGATGCTTGCGCAGCTCGATCCGTCGAAAGCCATCCCGGCTCGTGTTCGTTCGGCGCTGGATCGGCTTGCCGAGGGATTGCTGGTGATCGATCGCCGGGGGCGCGTCGTGCTGGCCAATGAGGCTTTGGCCAACAACTTGGGTACCACTGCCGAAAAGCTCGTCGGCCGCGACGCGGGCGCTTTGGGTTGGACGGGCGGCGACGGCGCCGCGATCGATGGACCGTCACCCTGGCAGACGGCAATGACTCTCGGATCGCCCCAGTTGGGCGTGACGATGGGCTTGCAGACCGCACCGGGCGTTCGCCGCACGTTCATGGTCAACGCGACGCCCGTCATGGATCACCAGGGCAAGTGTCGCGGCGCCTTCACGAGCTTCGACGACGTGACGCAGTTGCAAGAAACCAAGGCGGAACTGGAGATCTCGAAGGCCGAAGCCGAAGCGGCCAACAACGCCAAGAGTGAATTCCTGGCCCGCATGAGCCACGAAATACGCACGCCGATGAATGCCATCCTGGGATTCACGGAAGTCCTGCGGCGCGGCTTCGACATCAGCGACGGCGATCGATTGGAGTACCTCGACACCATTCATACCAGCGGTCAGCACCTGTTGACGCTGATCAACGACATCCTGGATCTCTCGAAGGTCGAGGCCGGCAAACTCGAGGTGGAGTCGAAGCCGTGCCAGCCGCTGGCCATCATTTCGGAAGTGGTTGCCGTGATGCAGGCCCGCGCTGATGAAAAGGCACTCGAACTGAAGATGGAGACCGAGGGCGAAATCCCCGAGACGATCACGTCGGACCCAACGCGACTACGGCAAATCGTTACCAACCTCGTCGGTAACGCCATCAAGTTCACCGAACACGGCAGCGTGTCTGTGGTCGCCCGACTCGACGAATCGGGCTCGGAGCCCTTGTTGGCCGTCGACGTCCGCGACACGGGCATTGGCATGTCCACGCAAGCGCAAGCGAACATCTTCAATCCTTTTGCACAGGCTGATACGTCGGTCACCCGGCGATTTGGAGGCACCGGACTGGGCCTGTCGATCAGTAAACGATTCGCCGAAGCGCTCGGTGGGAGTATCACAGTCGCTAGCGAGGAAGGCGCCGGCAGCGTGTTCACGGCGACCATCGCCACCGGGCCGATCGACGGTGTTTCGCGCGTCGCCGCCGCGATGATCAGCAAGACGACCCGGGCAAGCGAGCGAAGTCGCGGCATCATCCGACTGCCGCACGCGCGCATTCTGGTCGCGGACGACGGCGATGCAAATCGCAAGCTGGTCTCGCTCGTTCTCGGTCGAGCCGGGGCCAGCGTCGACGAGGCAGAGAACGGCGAGGTCGCCGTGCAAAAAGCGACGGCCGCGGAGTACGACGTCATTCTGATGGACATGCAGATGCCGGTAGTCGACGGGCTCACCGCTACGCGGCAGCTCCGAGATGCGGGCTTGGGCCTGCCCATCATCGCGCTCACGGCCGACGCAATGAAGGGCGCCGAAGAGCGATGCCTGCAAGCCGGATGCACAGGTTACCTCACCAAGCCGATCGACATGGATCGATTGCTGCAAACGCTGGCCCAGCAACTGGGTGTGGACCCATCTGATCAACCTGTCGTGTCGAAGACCGAACCATCCGTCGCGCGCGTCGAGCCAAGCGGCTCGGACGATGAAGCCATTGAACAGATTGCCACTACCGTTCATGAACTGAACGAGCTCAGCCATGCGGTTCGCGCAGTGCCAGAATCTGAAGCGACCAACGCTGGCCCGGCTCCGGAGCAGGCAACTGAGGATGCCTCAGTTGGCGCAGAGCCGATTCGATCGAACTTGCCGACCGATGATCCGGAGATCAGAGAGATTGTGAGTGGGTGGACGGCTCGTCTCGATGAGCAGTTGGCCGAAATGCGACGCGCGTTTGAAAGTGGTGATTTCGCGCAGCTCGCACAGCTCGCGCACTGGCTCAAGGGATCGGCCGGCACCGTAGGGTTCTCGCAATTCACCGAGATCGCGCGCAACCTGGAGGACTACGCGAAACAAGAGCAGGTCGAGTTAGTCTCAAGCACGCTGGACGAGGTTCAAGCGCTGGCGGGCCGCATCGAGCGGCCGGCGGCGCAATCGTCATAGCTGCTTGAACTGGCCGATTCAACGCAGCCCGCGTTGTGGTCGAACCCGCCCGCTGAATTGCGCCGGATTACGCCGGACGACCAAATCATCAGCGGTCAGTACTCACCTACGTTTGAGATGTGAGCAACACAGCTATGCACCGCATCCGTATGAACCCTGGCAACGATTAATTCCACTACGGGCGGCCTCCGCAGGCTGCTGATTGCATGTCTTCGACCGATCGCAACACGACGTCGATCGCGCCCATCGCGACACCCCTGCCGGCCAGCCCTGACGGGCAGGCGGTGGAGCAGGCTGAATGCGTCGCGCCGCATGCCGAATCGACCGTTGGTGCTGCACATCGTTCGAAGATCATGCTGGTCGACGATGAGGAATTCAACATCCTCATGCTGCGCCGGCACCTACGTGACGCCGGCTTCGAGAACTTCATCACCACGGTCGAATCGCCGGAGGCGATTGGCCTCATGCGGCAGCATCTCCCCGACATCCTGCTGCTGGACGTGATGATGCCCAAGATGAACGGGCTGGAAGTGCTGGCCGCCGTTCGCAAGGACGCGATGCTCAAACGGACTCCGGTGATCGTGCTCACGGCATCGAGCGACGCGTCGATCAAGCTCCAGGCATTAGAACTCGGCGCGACGGACTTCCTCTCGAAACCCGTCGACGCGAGTGAGCTGATCCTCCGCGTCCGCAACACGCTCACCGTCAAGGCGCACCAGGACTACCTGTCCAACTACTCGTCCGAACTTGAGCGCCAGGTCAGGCTGCGAACCGCCGAATTGGAAGCTTCTCAGCGCGAGGTCGTCTATTGCCTGGCTCGCGCTGCGGAGTCTCGCGACGAGCAGACCGGGCACCACGTCGTGCGTGTCGGTCTGTACGTGGGCGTGATCGCGGATCAACTTGGTTTCAGTGACCACGAGATCGAGATGCTGCAACTGGCGGCGCAACTGCACGATGTCGGCAAGATTGGAGTCTCGGATCTGATCCTCCGCAAGCCCGCCAGTCTTGACCCCGAAGAATATGAGCAAATCAAGCAGCATTGCGATTTCGGGCGGAAGATTATTGAGCCAGAAATAACCGCAAGTCCCGATCAGTTTCGCCAGCATACTCAGGTTGGAGCCGATCTTGGCGTCGACTGCACTTCACCGCTACTGAAGCTCGCGGCAAGTATTGCCGGCACGCACCACGAGAAGTGGGATGGTTCGGGCTATCCGCTCGGCCTCGCCGGAGAGTCCATCCCCATCGAAGGTCGCATGACGGCAGTTGCCGACGTCTTCGATGCCCTGACGAATCGTCGCCCCTACAAGGAAGCGTTCCCGGTCGAGAAAGCGCTTCAGATCATCTCCGAGAGTCGTGGCACGCATTTCGACCCGCAAGTTCTCGATGCCTTCATGGCCCGCATGACTGACATCGTGCAGATCCTGGAAAACTATTCAGATTCATAACGCTCGCTGCACGACGATACGTCGAGAGGAGCTACACCACCGCGCGATCGAACTATGAATCGCGAAAGTGAGGCGCCGGCGCACATCGTACTCCATCGAACAGCTCGTCGCCCGGCTTCCCACGCGCGGACCTCGTCAAGCACCCACGCCTGTCGAGGCCGGGCCGGAATAGCTGCGCGCCGCAGCGCAATCGAACTTCTTTCAGTCCCCACGGGCACTGCCCGCCAGCATCTCTGAGGAGCAGCTGGCCGAAGGCCGACAAAAGATCGCTCCCGCCGCTGAACGCCCTGTTGAGCAGTTCATGACTCGGGACGTCGTCGATGTTCACACGGATGCGCCGCTGGCGACCGTTGTACGCTATTTGGTCGAGGCGCCCATCCATCGCATGGCCGTGCTCGATGAATCCCGACGGCGGCAAGGCATCATACGCATGACCGACATCCTGGCGCGCTGCTTCGGAGTTAGCGAATCCGAGAGGAGAGGTGTTCTAGACCGCGGGCGGAGGGTCGTCCCACGGCTTTATGCCGGCACATTTCCCGATGTTCAGCTCGACGTTGGTGACGTTGTTTGTGCGGAAGAAATGCTTGCTGCTCGGACAGCGGGCGCGAGCAGCAATTCGACAATCAGCGGCAGGTGGTCGGATGCGACGCGCGCCAATTCGTTGCGCGGCACGACGGCCGACACCACCTTCAAGCCCTCGCTGATGAAGACGTGGTCGATCCGCCCCAATGGGCGACGGCTAAACCAGGTGGGTTGTGGCTTGTGCTCCTCCGCCTCGTGTTGGGCATCACGGAGATGCGTGGTGATGATCTGGTAGGCTCGCGAGCCTGGGACGGCGTTGAAGTCGCCACAGAGAATCGCGGGTTGGCTTCCGTCGAATCCGCCCAGCCAATTCGGACCAACCAGTTCGCTTGCCTGGGCGACACGTTCTGCCGCAGCCAGTCCCAGGTGCGTGTTGATCAACCGCACCGGGAAGTCGTCGACGGTAAGCTCCACACCAAGCGCGCCGCGCGGCTCGCGTCTCTTCCGCGCATCCTGTCCGCCCAGCGCCGCCGCGTGGATCAATTCCATCGGCACACGCGAAAGAATAGCGTTCCCGTACTGCTCCTCGGCAATCTGCAAGCTGGGATGAAAGCGAAACTCCATCTCCAGAAGCTCCGCAATCCGAGCTGCTTGATCGACTGCCAGGCTGCGCTGCCGACCGACATCAAGCTCTTGCAGAGCAACGACGTCTGGATTGCCTTGCGCAATGACCCGCGCGATGCGTTCTGGCGATATCTTGCCATCGTTCCCCAGGCAGCCATGCACGTTGTACGTCATGACGCGGAGGTGACCTGTACGGGCGTGTCGACGCTGTACGCGCGCAGTCGCTGGCAGCGGACCGCCGCGCACGATGTGTAGCGCTCCGACGCGCAGGTCGCGGTGCCGCAAGGGACCATCCGCTGGCACGCGGACGGGAACGTCTGATGGCAAGAGAGCGAACGCGCGCGTTTCGGCGGCTCCAGGGCCGGCATGTGCCCCGTTCTCAACGGGAAAGCTGATGGGCGGCTCGTTCGCCGACCAGCCGCTCAATACAAGCTGACCGGCTGCTGGATGATGGCACAGCGAGACGAGATCGCGAGCAGCAGCTTCCAGGAACGGATGTTTTGTTCCCAGCACTTCTGCAGCGTCGGCGGGCAGGCGAAAGCTGCCTCGTGCTGTCCACGCACGCGCCTCATCGTGTCCGTCGGCGGCTAAAACAAGCGGCACCATTCTCTGTTTCGCCAAGTCATTGGCCAGAACATCGAGTTGCTCGGCCGACGGACTGTCGTGCAGATAGACCAGGCCCACCGGTCCCATGGCCACGACCTGCACACTCGAATCGCTGTCGCCTGGCCGCTTGTCCGCAGCGCGCCGATCGGCGCGGCCTACCCAGGATGCGCCGAGCCATTTCGCCCGCACGTGCTGAATGCCCGATGCTGTGCTGGGGCCTGCACTGTCTGCGGCACGCCCCAACGTCTCCCGAACGGCTGCGGCGACCGCGCGCTGAATCGTCTGGCCGGCCATGCGCTGATAGGGGCGCGTATGTTCCTGTCCATGATCAGAAATGACCCACACGTCGTAGTCGCGATCCTTCGCGCGTCGGGCGGCGTTCCACAACTTGCGGATTTCTCGATCGATCCCGCGCAGCGTCCAGTGAGCAAATGCGGAGGAGGGGCCACGACGATGGGCCTGCTCGTCGTAGCCTAGATAATTGACGTGGACGATGGGGAGCCCCCGCGCGAGATCGACGCTGGCGCCGAACGTCACCAGTTCCCGCAAGAGGACACAGATGCCGACGCGGGCCAAGATGAAGGTCAGCTCTTTCTGGACGTTGTTTCCCGAGGTAACGCCGCGGGCGAAATCGACGACAGCCAGCACGAGTTCAAGCAGCATCAGGCCAATAATTCGTAGAAAGCTCCAGGCGTGCCACGTCAAGATGCTCAACCAGGTGAAGGGATGAACCGCCTGTAGCACTACGTCGGGACCGACATCGACCGCGCAGTAGTGCGTCTCCCGGGCACCGCCGGAATAGACGTTCGAGTACGAGCTGCCTCCCGCCAGCAGCGGTTCGCCTTGTTCTCTGAGCCGGGCCTCAACCTTGGCAGTCGCTTCGCCGTCATACATCCGCACGACGCGGCCAGTATCTGGATCGCGAAAGGAGAATGCCGGCACGGCGCCCGTCACGCCGTAGAACAACTCGCCTTGTACGGCGGGCGTGCTGGACGGGAGACCTGAATAAAGGGCGTGCAGTCGGTACTTCTCTCGTTTGAGCAAACTCTTCAGAAACGGCATCCGCCCGGCCCGCAACGCGGCGCGGAGCTGCTGATACGCCAGCCCGTCAATCTGGACGATGAGCAAACCGGGAGCCGACGCCTGGCCATCGGCGCGGGGTAAGCGGAGCAATCGCGCGGCCCACTCACTGCGACTGATGCCGCGGCGTAGCTTGAGCAGCAGTGCTTCTGCCCGCGCGATCAAGGCCCGCTTTCCTTACGGCTGTCGCGGACCGCTTCGGCAACGTTCTGCCAGATCTCCCATTCACGGCGAATGGCCCGGCGAGCTTGATCCCAGGGGCTGTCGTCGATGGTCTTCTTGGATGCCCGGGCATCAATGAGGGACTCGTAAAGCGCAATCGCTTGGGCGGCACAGCGAGACATCGCGAACTGCTCTGCTGTTTTGAGTGCGGCCTCGGATAGCTTGCTGCGTTGCTCGACTTTCAGCCCACATACCTCTTCGAGGGCAGCCGTGAACGCATCCAGGTCTTCTTCGGCCAACATGCGGCCATTGTGGCCATCGCGGAGGACCTCGCGTACTCCGGAGGCGTCGACGGCCACGACCGGTACCCCGGCGGCCATTGCCTCGGCGATCACGAGCCCTTGTGTTTCGCTCTGCGATGCGAAGGCAAACACGTCCATAGCGTGATAGGCGTCGACGAGTTCCTGTGCCTGCAGGATGCCCAGGTGGTGAAAACGACCTGTCAGCCCGGCAGTGTCCACGACTCGTTGCATGTGATCCAGCGATGGACCTACGCCCGCGAAGAGGAGATGCGCCTGGGGATGGTTCTGCAGGAAAGCGGCTGCCGCCTCGATTAGAAACGTGAGGTTCTTTTCCGGCGCTAGCCGTCCCACGTGGCCCACCACGAATGCGTCGGCGGGGATGTCGCATTGGGCCCGCATCCGCGACCCGTCGCCGCGGGCCAGGCGCTCAACATCGATGCCCGTCGGAATGACGTGGACCGGTGTCTCGACTCCATCCTCGAGCAGGAGCTTGTGGATCGTTTCACTGGGGGCAATCACCGCGTCACAAAGATTCGCAAAGCCGGTCGCCAATTCGACGACGAAGCGTTGCAGTGTCGGTGAATCGCCCGGCACGTAGTGCGTGTACTGTTCGTAACGCGTATGGTGCGTGAAGACGACTGGGATGTCGCGGCCGGCGGCAATTCGCAGCGCTGTATCGCCCAAGAGAAAGGGGTGGTGGGTGTGTACCACATCCGGCGCAAAGTCATCGAGTACGGGCGTGAGTATGCCGGGCACCGGAACGGGAACCGAGAAATCGGTACCGTTGAAATGCTGAATGGCGGGAACGCGGACCACGTCCCGCTCCAGTTGCGGCGCGTCTTCGAACTCTGGTGCGACGACGAGCACGCGATGCCCCTGCCTACGAAACTCATTCGCAAAGGCGCTCACTGAGCGAGCCACGCCGCCGACGTGTGGCGTAAAGGTATTCGTGAGCATCACGATGTGAAGTGCGCTCATACAACAGAGACCGTCTCGACCTCGACCTGCGTGGCACGTGGACTGACCCTCTGCGGCATCGTGCCTGGCAGCCGCACCTCAATAGTCGGCTCACGTCGCCACTGGGCATCCCAGCGAACGACCGTTCGTCCATCGACCTGTTCGACCGCAACGGTCACGTCTCCAAACGACGTCGGCGCCGGGCCGAAACGCGAGGGCGCTCCCGCATGGAGCCACGGCGCTGGCAGGCCGCTGGCCAGAATGAGATGAGACTCCTCCTCGCGTACGAAACAGTTGCGGATCATCATGATCCATTCTGCGGCCGCCCACCCGTGTTGCCCATCACCCATGCAGCCCCCACCTGTGCGCGGGTGAACCGCCTCGGGCCACTGGCCGGTCGGTGAAGCGAGAGCCGCGACCCGGTTCACGAGCGGCTCGAAGTCGCCGCCGGCGCGCAGCAAGACTTGGGCCAGGTGCAGAGTCAGATACGGGTTCATCCCGGAATGAATCATGTCCTGAAAGAACGCTCCGTCGTAAGTGCAGTATTCCAGAAGGTAGTCGACGGTGGCCAGCAGGTCAGGATCTCTTTCTTTAACAAGCTGCAGCGGGTAGCTGGCGACGATCGAGCCGATTGCGCCGGCATCCATACGCCGATACGGTGAAGCGGGAATGCCGGCGTGCGAGCGGCGATCGGAATGCACGGCGAGACTGCGGCCGATGGCGGCTTCGATACGACCGGCGGCGTGACTCCATTTTTGTGCCAAAGCTTCCGCGTTTCGGTCGTTCTCCAGGCGCATCATCTCTGCAGCCGCATGCAGTCCCGCGATGCTCCAGTAGTCGTCCCAATAGTAGTGGTCGTTCGGACCAAGGTGCTCAGCGCTGAATCCAGCGGGGAGTAGACCGGCGTGGGCCACGTCAAGCGATTCGGAGGTCACTTTACCCACGATCCAGTCGGCCGCACGGCGAATGACGTCCGCCCACAAGGTACCGAGCGTGCGCCCGGTCATCTGACGGAATCGATTCAAGATCCACAATACCTGGCCGTTGGAGTCCCATTCGCCTTCTTGCGAATAGAAGTAGCCGTTTCGCATCTGGCGATCTGGAAATCGCTGCAGGGCACGCTCCGCGCGGTCGACCAAACCCGCGACCAGCAGGCTGTGAATCATGAACGCAGCATCGCGGAACCAAAACCGTTTATACGTGTACGGTCCAGGGAGAGCATCGTCTGGCGATAGCAGCACGAGCGTCCGCAGCGCCGTGTCGTACAAGCTCTGGATGCGACTGTCCGCGACTTCCAGGCGCGCTGCGCCCAAGAGAGCATGTCGCCATCTCATGCCGGCCGGCTCTCCGCCCGACTGGCCTGCTGCCTGACCAAGCGGAGTACGTACCGTCAGCTGGCGTGGCTCGTTGGCCGCAAGGTGAAAGCAGGCGGCGGCCGTAACCATCCCCACGTCGCACGTGGCCTCACGACGTGTATTCGGCGGATTCAGGCGCGCGTGCACGTCGCTCTGCTTGTAGTCGGACACGGCAAAGGCATCAGCCGGCGCGCTGAACTCGACGCGGTGCTCGTTGTCGATGCGCCAGGCAACGTTGGTTGGCTCGAGTGCCGCGTGGTGAATGAAGCTGACGCCTTCAGGATTCGCGGGCCGCAAGCTGATGATCAGCTCGCCCGGGCGATCGCCCAGGGCCTTGATCCGCTGGCGACAGCACCATTCTCCATCGATGGCTACCACGTCGACGCGCGATTCAATCAAGAGGCCATCGGCTGCCACGCGCGTTTCGACAGCCAAGCCGTCTTCCATCGAGTAGCGCTGCTCAACGCCCGACCTGAGTTGCGAAGGCAGAAGCCAGCTTCCGTCTTCCGCGCGAATCCAGGCGTCCAGCGACCACCCGTCCCAAAAGGGAGTCACCAGGCCACGCGGATCAACGAGAGGATAGTGCGGGCAATCGGGGACGCCGACCGCCGTCCAGTTGCGGTGCGTCAAGTTGACATGCGTAATGGAAAAGGCGCGCGGGATGAAGGAATCGCTGCCGGGATCGAACTGCTCGCTCACCCAATAGGGCCACACCCAATCGAGATTGTGCTGGATCGCTCCCGTATTCATCAGTCCGCGGGCGTGGAAGGTGACCCCGGCCCGCAGCAACTCGATCGGAGCTGCAACCTCTGCTGGCTCGGCAAAGCGATGCAGGCGCGCCAAGAGGGCAATCGGATCGACGAAACCGTGCCGCTTGGCCAGGCCCTTCACGATCGAGCGCCACGGCAGCCATTTGTGCCACATCGGGTTCAATCCCCCAATAGCAAACGTCGACAGAGTCGTCCCTGGCAGCACAACCGACCAAGAACGGGAAGCGACACCACTGCGCGACCAAGACCGCGCGTCACCGGGTGGCTGCGCGCGAGCCTACTGCAAACCATCTCGCCGAACGGATCGCATCCGACTGGTCGCGCTAGTCTTCCGCGATCGGCAAGATGATCACCGGGCGCGTACTCCCGCGCACGACGCGTTCTGCGGTTGTGCGAAACAAGAGTTTTTCGACCTTGCCGCGAGTCCCCACTTTGCCCATCACGACCGCATCGACGTGAAACTCCTCTGCCTTGCGGATGATTTCCAAAAACGGCATCCCCTCGCAAACGATCGTCTCGATTTGCACGTTCGCGCCGTTCTCTGTCCGATAGTCGGCGAGCTGTTCTTCAGCCTGGCGGCGAACTGTGGAAACAATCTCATCGTGCTCGCCCCAGCCGTGTGCAATCGCATAGTCGACCAGCGACGGATCGATGACATGCAGCAAGAGAATCATCGGCGCATCGCCGGAAGCCGCTTGCAGAGCGAAACGGAATGCGTCGCGCGATGGCGCCGAAAAATCCGTGGGCACCAGTAGGCTGTTCAGTTCCAACATCCAAGCCGCGCCCTCAAACCGTGCTGTTTCGCACTCCATGTGTGCGGTATCAGGCCTTCGCTTGCCAATTTGCCTACATTCACTCCGGCGCGACACACCGAATCTCGACGATCACCCCAAGCCAGTCGTGAGCTGTTCTGTGAGGACATCAGTTGGCTGCCGCCTGCGGAGTCTGCCGCGCGAGCAAGCCGCCTACCTGACTGAGCTCCTCGATGATCAGCGCGAGGAGATCGTCGACGCTCACGAGACCGACCAGGACGCCTTTGCGATCGATGACGGGTAGCCGACGGGCGCCATGTCTGCGCATCGACTCGAACGCCGCTTCGATCGGCGCTTCCTCGTGAATTGTATCGGGATGTTGGGTCATGATCTGACCGACTGTTGTCCGCGCGGCGTCTTTACCAGGGGCGAGTACCTTGATCACCAGATCCCGGTCGGTGACGATGCCCTGAGGTCGCCGCTCGTGGTCGACGACGACGAGCGTGCCCACCGACCGCTGATGCATTCGCTCCGCGGCGTGCAACACGGGCTCGTCGCTACTCGCCACGTCCACTTCCCGCTGACAGACTCGCCCAATTGACATTGTTGCACACTCCACTCGCTGCGTGGGCCATCCATGCGTGAGGTGAAGGCTCAACGCCGAACCTTCCGATCAACTGCCCGGTCTACGTCTCACCTCGATAACTAAGCAACTTGCGTACCATCAAACTCCACCGTTTAGCGATACTTTGCCGCAGCAACGCCGAACGCTCAGCGACCTCGACGGCGGCCTTGCAGATGAACAATCGCACCAGTGCAGAGACGCCTGCGCGGCGGAGTCCGCCGTACGAGGACAACCTGCCGCAGCCCGGGCGGCCGAACGGTGTTGGCGATACGTGACCTGCACCCCGAATCGTAGTCCGCGCGAGCTGCTCGCCCTGCCGCGCTCGACGTGTTACGACGCGCCGGCGGGCGAGACGGCGGAAAACCTTGCGCTGATGCGCTCGATCGACGCGCTGTATCTGAAGTGTCCGTTTTATGGCAGCTGGTGTCTGGCGCAGCGGTTGGGCGTCAATCGCAAGCGGGTGTAACGGCTGCTGCGCACGATGGGCATCGAGGTGAACTATTGCAAGCCGCGGAACACGCGGCCGTGTATCATGCCGGCAGCGTGCACTGATGGCCGGGCCACAGGAATCGACGCGCAACACGGAGGAAGCGTCCTTTGGAAACACAAACCACAATCCGCTGCCGCGGCCACGCGAGACATATGGGGATGCTCGCGGGCCGCCTTCTTGTTTTCCTTGCCGCGAATCCGCTCGCCCTGCTCGTCGAACAAGGGCACGCGCTTCTTCGTGCCGCGTTGGGTGAAGTACCAGGCATGGGTTTGCGGCCAGTGCCAAGCAGCGCCATGGGACTGGCGCCGCTGCTTTCGATTCCTTGCCATCGGTCCTGAACACCTTTCATGGTTGGCCCAGTTGCCGCTGGGAGTTTGACGGTACGAACCAGGTGAGTGAGAATCTCCTCGGAGCCGGTTTCGGTTTCTCGCCGCCAAGGGGCCAACAAACGGGTTGCCGCCCGTGCCTTCTTGGTATTTTTTTGCGCACAGCCAGCGTGGTGCTCGCCCTTGGGGAATCAAGCGCAGAGCATGCGCTGCTGAGGAGAGGGTGCATCGTGCTTCAGTCTTTTGGCTTGACGCCGGCCGCTCGCCGTCGGTCACTCCTGCCACCGCGACGACACCGATTGTCGGTGCTCATCATCACGCTGACCGCAGCGTTTCCATGGCAAATCCTTGCGACGAGAGAGGCTCACGCTCATTCGAGCCGAAGTCCCAACATCATCTTCATCATGGCCGACGA
>CALKYM010000160.1 GCA_938003525.1 uncultured Planctomycetales bacterium
TCGAAGTGGTAGTTCGCTTCCGGCTGGACGTGGTACTTGCCGATCGAACACGTGCGGTAGCCGGCGTCGGACAGCAGTAGCGGCAGACCGCGGACTGACGCGCGGGTGTGGAAGTTGTTATAGCCATGCATGTGGCCGTACTGGCCGTTGGCATGGTTGTGCAAGCCCGAGAGAATCACCGAGCGGCTGGCGCTGCAACTGGCCGTCGTGCAAAAGGCGTACTCGAAACGAGTGCCTGCCGCCGCCAGCGCATCGAGGTGGGGAGTCTTTGCCGTCGGATGCCCGTAACAACCCGCGTCGAGCCCTTGATCATCGACCACCATCAGCACCACGTTGCGCGGCGGCGCATCTTGCGCTATAGCCTGTGCGGCCAGCGCCATCGAAATGATCGTGCCCGTGAAGACGAGCGAAAACGAACCAGAGAGACGCATGCGGTTGCCTCGATAACAGGATGCAGGATGCCGCCTACTAGGTGCGGAGCCCAGAATAGGCCGCGTACCTCGCGGTCGCAACGACGGGCATCGCCGTCGTTTGTCCGATGCTGCTAGAATTAAGTACGGCTTCTCGACGAGAACGCTGATCTTCTCTAGAGGTTGCAGATGAGCGCGGTGCGCAGATTCGTCCTCGGACTGTGGCACCAGCCGACTTGGGTCCGGCTCTGGGTCGGGCTGCTGATCGCGTTCAACGGCATCCTGCCGTTGGCGTTCATCGCGCACCGCGCCGCACAGCTCGTACTGGTCGTATTCATGCTGGGCGGACTGCTGATGGTCGCGTTGACCGCCGCCAGCGGTTTCACGCGTTTGCTGGGCTTGGGCCACGTGCTGTGGATTCCGCTGGTGGGCTATCTGTTCTGGAACCTGAGTGACTTTCCCACCAACGAACCGCTGGGCTGGTGGATTCGGGGCTTGCTCGTCGTCAATTCCATCTCGCTTCTCATCGACGTGACCGACGTGGTGCGCTATGCGTGCGGCGAGCGCGCCGAGCTGGTCGAGTAGCCAGAGCCGCCATGAGCCCACAGCCCGACTTCACGCTGACCTACTGGGGCACCATGGGCACGACCGCGGCTCCGCTGCGGCCTGAACAAATCACCGACAAGCTCGTCGCCGCCATCGTGAGCCTGGCAGGCGGAGGCCAACTCGGGGCGCTCGGCGAAAAGGCTGGCGACGCCGGGCAGGTGCGAGCGCTGGTCGAACGCGAGCTCGCCTTTCACCAGCGCGCCACCTACGGCGGCAACACCACCTGCATCGAGCTGCGCACCTCGGAAGAACTGATCATCATCGACGCCGGCACGGGCAACCGGGCGCTGGGCATCGATCTCGAACGACGTTGGAAGGACGTCGATGACCGCAACCAGCGCGTGGCGCATCTGTTTCTGACGCACGCCCATATCGATCACATCACGGCCATTCCCTTTGTCGACGCTTATTACGACGCGCGCAACGACGTGCGGATTCGCGGTCCGCAGGAGGCACTCGATGCGCTCCGCGCGGTGATGCAGCCGGGCTCGGCCATGCAGGGCGTCTATTTCCCCACCAGCGACGACATGCTGGCCGCCACGCGTATCCTGGAGCCCGTCGTCGCGGGCCAGTCGTTCGATGTGGGCAGCACGACCGTGCACACGATGGCCTTGAATCACCCGGGCGGCGCGGTGGCCTATCGCTTCGATCGTGGTGGCCACAGCGTGGTGATCGCTACCGATCACGAACATCCGGAAGTACCCGACCGCAAGCTGGCCAAGTTCGCCGCCGGTGCCGATCTGCTGTACATCGACAGCCAGTACCTCGACGACGAACTGACCGGCCTCCACGGCATCGCGGGCGGGCCTGCGCTATCGCGGCAAGGATGGGGACACAGCACCGTCGAGCAGGCGCTCACAACGGCGATCGCCGCCGGAGTCGCGCGCGTTCATCTGGGTCATCGCGAACCGCGCCGCGATGATGCAGAACTGCACCGCATCGAATCCGCCGCCATGGAAAAAGCGGCCCAGTTGGCCGCCGCCGAGCAGCCACCCACCCAGCCGCCCGAGGTCGCCATTCCCCACGAAGGCCTCGTCGTCACGCTGGGCGACCAGGGTGCGAACGCTACATAACCTCAATCGGGTGCCACTGGCCGCTGGCCGGCCAGTGCCGGACGCGTCGATTGCGGCTCACGCACTTTCAACCAAGTTGGATACGTCGCTCGGGCTGACCGGCAGCCCGCAGCGCCTGAGCAGCCAATCTTGCCTGGCGACCTTGTATGTGGTCACACGATGCGAATACCACGTTTGACGGTGACGGCAGAGCCGGCCGCCACAAACGTGCTCGTGGGTGTTGCACTCAAAGGTTCGTGCCACGCGTCTCCATACAATCGGGCGATGTCGGCCTCAAAGCGCGGTTCGCGACCCTCCCACACACGCCACGGCGGGTGATCGACCTGATATTCGACGGTGCCCCCGTCGCGTTGCCGCGCGTAGCCCCAGTAATGTTCGGCGATGAATTCCTGCAACGATCCCGCCGCCGGCAGTTCCGCTTCGCCCATCGTGCGTGCCGCGATCGACTCCCAGATGCCGCTGCGGCGCCAACGATACTCGACACGCAAGACGCCGGCCTCGCCTTCGATGTGTTCCAGCGCGTGCCCCATCGGCATCGCCACGTAGTTCTCGTTATAGATGCGGCGCGCCAGCGCGGCGATGGCGCGACGCGGCACGATCTCTTTGATGAACACCACACCGCGACGATCGCGCTGCGGATGCGGGCGGCGCACATAGAACCGCAGATTCACCTCGTCGAAGTTCCGATGCCACGGCACGGCGATGCCCAGCACGCGCGTGTCGAGAAAGCGAAAGCCGACCAGGCTGGCATACGTGCGGCCCGCGAAGTCATCCAGCACAGTGCCGGCCGGAACGTAAGGTTCGAGCAAGCGCGCATCGACCTCGTAGTTGAGCATCAACAAATGCTCCCATCGCGCTGAGAGAAACGCGGGTTGGGAGGTCTCTTCCACGGTCGTTTGGCGAGCTACCGTGGTCATGGTGCATATCCAACGAGCATCGGTCGGGTTCACAATCACGTCACTTCAACGTTGTAACCGAAGATCGGCCAAGCCGGACAACCAACGGCTCCGTCGCAGGGCCGCGCGATGGTCATCGGCCAAGATGCTAGCGTTCGGGGCCACATGACTACGGTCGGCCGCCGCGCCTTGCGAGCGCCTCGGCGGCAACCTAATATCGTCCGGACTCGTACTCGTGCGGCGCAGACGTCGGGCCGCCTGCACCGCACGCCCTGCAAGGTCAGCAAGCGCGGCCGACGATCGAGGAGACGACATCCATGTATTTCGCGCGCTTCACCACGATGGCGTTGGCCACCTTCGCGGCGCTGGCCATCGTTCCGAGTTCCCTTCTCGCAGCCGATGACGAGGGCTGGATCGCCCTGTTCAATGGCGAAGATCTCTCGGGGTGGACCTACCATCTGAACGACGATGATGCGACGGCCGACGATGTGTGGTATGTCAAAGATGGCGTGCTGGCCTGTCGCGGCCGCCCCATCGGCTACATCCGCACGGAGAAGGACTACACCAACTATCAACTCAAGCTCGAGTGGCGGTTCGATCCGGAGAAGGGACCCGGCAACAGTGGCGTACTACTGCGCGTGATTGGCCAAGACAAAGTGTGGCCCAAGAGCATCGAGGCGCAACTGCACAGCCGCAACGCGGGCGACTTCTGGAACATCGATATGTTCCAGATGACGGTCGATCCGGACCGCACCGACGGGCGGCGGACCGTCAAACTCCACGAGACCAACGAGAAGCCGCTCGGCCAGTGGAATCAATACCTGATTACCGTTGATGGCGGCGAAGTGACGCTGGAAGTCAACGGTTTGGTCCAGAACTCAGCCTCAGATTGCGCGGAAGTACCCGGCAAGATCGCACTGCAGTCCGAAGGCGCCGAGATCCACTTCCGCAACATCATGCTCAAACCGCTCGACTAGCGAGAGCATGTCACAACTTCATTCGGTCCAATCCCTGGGTGCCACTGCTGGCTTGCCCAGCATTGCGAACCGCCTGAAGAGCACTGCTGGGTAAGCCAGCAGTGGCGCCCAAACGCGGTTGTGAGATGCGCTGTCGCCAGAGAGGCGATCCGTTAGAGACATCACTCCCGTGCAACAACCGCTCTCGCCAATCGTCGCTGCGCGGACAACTATTCGCTTCCGCCTGATTCGCCCTCGGCTGCCAACTCTTTTTCTGGATCGCGTTGCAGTTCGACCCAGTGGCTCAGGGCGAAGAAGTGCCGCTCGGGTGAGGTGGCGCGGGCTGTCAGAGAGCCGGTCAACCGGTCGTCTTCGCGCTCTAGTTCGAGGTGCAACACGTAGTCGGCGCGGCTCGTGTCATCGGTATCGAGATTGCTGCGGAACCGTCCTCGAAACCACCCGTCTGCCGACGATGGGCGATCGACCAGCGTGCGCAACTGCTTGCCAAGCTGCACGTGGACGTCGCCGTCCGCTTGAAACTCGAGCTTCAGGTCGCGTGCGCCGCCGTACGTGTCGACGTGTCCGCTCCACTGACCCACCAGGTCGGGTGCTTCGAGAGTAGTCGTGGCGTTGAGCCCGAATGTGCCGGTGTCCTCGCGCTCCTCGCCTTCGGGCTTCGACGCCACTTCCTCAATCAGTGCTTGAGCAATGGCGCGCGACGGGCTCTGGTTGCCGTTGGTCAACACCGCGACGACGATCTGTTCTTCCGGTATGAGCATCAGATTGGTCGCGACGCCCGGCATGCCGCCACTGTGTGCGACGACGCGCTGACCGTGCGGAGCGCGCGACATCGACCAGCCGATGCCGTAACCGTCGCCACCACTGCCGGGCGACGTTGGCCGCTGCATGGCATCGATCGCGTCCTCGGAGAGAATCGATTTGACGTCGTCACGCTTGACTTTGCAGTGCAACATGCCGAACCGCACCAAGTCCATCGCGCTCGCGTACGCCTCCGAGCCTCCCGGGTGGTCGAACGTATAATCGGGCAGCCGACGACCGTGGGTGTCGTAGCGCGCAGCCGTGAAGTCCGCGAGCTCGGGAGCAATGCCGATCGACGAGCGATGCATCCCCAACGGCACGAAGACGTGCTCGTGTATGTAGTCAGCGTAGCTCTGCCCCGAAATGCGCTCGATGAGGTAGTCCAGCAGGCCGTAGCCGAGATTCGAATACTGAAACCGCTCGCCGGGTGCCGTGACAAGATTGGCGTAACGGCGAATGGTTTCGTCGCGCGATGGCGGCGCATAAGGCTCGTCGGCGAAAAAGAAATGCCAGTGCAACGGCAGGCCCGAGCCGTGATTGGCGACGAGCCGCACCGTCGCGTCGGCAGCGTCGCCCCGCCGGGCTCGGACTTTGGCTTCGCCCAGGTAGTCGTTGATCGCTCGATCGAGATCCAGCTTGTCGCGCTCGACCAATCGCATCAGACCGGTGGCCGTGAGCGGCTTGCTGATCGACGCTAGCGAAAACGACGTGTTCTCGTCGGCACGCACTTGCCGCTCGCGGTCGGCCCAGCCGAAGCCCTCGGCCCAGAGAATCTCTTCGCCCTGCGAAACGGCCACCGCCAGCGCGGCGGGCTCGCCGTCGGCCAACTCTTTGACGATCCGCGCGCGAATGTCGGCGAATCGCTCAGCAGCCGATGCTGAAATCGACGGCGCGATCAACAGCGAGAATGCCGCGACGAGAAGTACCAGGCAACAGCGCATCGACGCCCTCCCTACTCCGCAGCGGCGAGATGTTGCTCGAACCAGTCCGCCAGCGCCGTCGAAGCCCGTACGCCGTCTTCGCCGTCGAAGCCGTGCCCGGCGCCTTCGATGACGATCAACTCGCACGGCACGCCGTGTTCTTCAAAGGCCTCGATCATGTTGCGGCTGTGAGCCAGCGGGACGAGCCGGTCCGAGTCGCCGTGTATCAACAGCGTGGGCGGATCGTCGGAGCTGGCATGCCAGACGGGCGAATAGTCCTTGGCCCGCTCCGGATCGAAGTTCAATGCCGGATAACGCTCATTTTTTGCTGGCGGGGTCGGCACGAGTCCCACCAGATCGGTGGGTGGGTAGTAGGCCACCACGGCGGCCACCCGATTGCTCTCGCGCAGCACGGGATCGCTGGCATCGGCGTCACCTTGGTCCGCAGCCGTGCCCAGCACCAGGGACAGATGACCACCCGCGCTGCCGCCGAACACGCCCAAGCGGTCTGGATCGACGCCCAGTTCGTCGGCGTGATGCCGCACGTAGCGGACGCTGCGCCGCACATCCTCCACGATCTCCGGAATGTTGTACTTGGGACTGCTGCCGTGGCGCACGGCGAACACGGTGAATCCGCGCTCGATGAGCGGCTCGAACAGGTTCGCCAGCCGCGCGGGATCTCCCCACCGCGATCGCCATCCGCCCGAGACCATAAACAGCAGCCCGGCGCCGTTGGTATCGCCCTGCGGCCGAAACACGTCGAACGTCAGCGCCATGCCGTGCTTGTGGCCGTAGACAACGTCCGGGGTGATGTCGACTTCCGCCGCCTGCAGCGAGGCAGAGCAGCCAACGAACAGAGCGCCGATCAACAGGATTCGAGATGTGAAGCGCATGGTGCTTTCGCTTTACGGATAACTGGTGACAATCGGCGCTCGATTGCTCGCCGTCGGCGCGCGTCGCAACGTGGCACTCGCCTCGTGTGGCGGCTATTGTACGTGCGGCCAGTGGGCGCCGCCACGCGCGGCGCTGTCGCGCTCTCCGATCTCCGCTCAAGAACCTCCTGCCATGCAAGCCGCCACGCAACAGCGCCTTATACGCCGGGTGTTGGATTTGGTCTCGGCGCGGACGACGGATATGGCGAGCGAGAGTTTCGCTAATCCGGTCGAGCGGTATCTCGACGCGGATCGTTACGCGCGCGAAGTCGACGTGCTGTTTCGCCAGACGCCGCAGCTCGTCGCGCACACCTCCCAGCTCGCCGAACCGGGAGACTTTCTCGTGCACGACGCGGCCGGAGTGCCGGTGCTCTTGATGCGTGGCGATGACGGGCGACTGCGGGCCTTCCTGAATGTGTGTCGCCACCGCGGAACGCGGATCGTCAACGACGCGTGTGGCCGCGGCGCCAAGTCGCTGGTCTGCCCCTATCACGCCTGGAAGTATTCATCGCGGGGCGATCTGGTCGGCATCCCACAGCGAGAAGGCTTCGCCGATCTCGATACCACGCAACTGGGGCTCGTCCAACTGCCGCTGGCCGAACGATACGGCTTCGCGTGGGTTGTCTTCACGCCGGGAGTCGAGCTGGACATCGACGCCCATTTGGCGGGCGTCGCGGAAGACCTGGAGTCCTACGATTTCTCGACTCACACGGTATATGATACGCGCGTGATCGAGAAGCCGGTGAACTGGAAACTGTCGCTCGATCTGTTCCTCGAAACCTACCACATCCGCTCGGCGCATCACGAGACGATCTGGCCGCTGTTCATGGACAACGTGGGCGTGTTCGAACGCCTCGGCCCGCACCAACGGACGCTGTTTCCCAAGCGTTCGATCACCGAACTGCAAGACGTCGATCCCGAGTCGTGGGATCTACGGCCGCATTGCAACATCTTGTATTCGCTCTTCCCGAGCACCGGCATCCTGGTGCAGCCCGATCACGCAGCGGTGTTGAACACCTTTCCCGTCGGCATCGATCGCATTTGCGTGTCTGCTATGACGCTCATCCCGCAGCCAGCGGACAGCGACAAAGCGCGTCAATACTGGGACGCCAACGTCGCGCTCTTTTATCGCACGATTGACGAGGACTTCGCGCTCGGCGAGTCGATCCAGCGCGGGCTGAGTAGCGGCGCCAACACTCACTTGAACTTTGGCCGCTACGAACAGGCGCTGGGGTGGTTTCACGAGACCGTGAATCGTGCGGTCGACGCATCGCGATAGACGTTTCTGGGCGGTGTGGGCGACGTCGAAGCAGTCGAGCGTTTTGGCGTGGCATGGCACTCGCCGAATTCCTAGAATCGTCGTCTGTCAGATGCCATGCTCGCCCGACTGTGGTGCGTAGCAACTACAATGGGGCAGTGAATGCCGTACGATCTGTCGGACAAGCTGGTGATCGCGATCGCTTCGAGTGCCTTACTCGACTTGACTGAATCGGATAGGGTCTTTCGCGAACAGGGAGAGAACGCATATCGCGAACACCAGCGCGAGCATGAAGACATAGTTCTTGGCCAAGGTGTTGCGTTCCAGTTCGTCAAGCGGCTGCTAGGCATCAACGAATCCTACGAACAACCCGTCGTCGAGGTGATTCTACTGTCAAAGAATGACCCAGACACTGGCCTGCGGGTCTTCAACTCGATTGAGCAGTATGGATTGGACATAACGCGAGGCGCGTTTCTGTCGGGCAGAGGACCCTATGCGTACATCAAACGGTTCAATGCAAGCTTGTTCTTGTCTGCAAACGAAGAGGATGTGAAGGAGGCGATCATGGCTGGATGTGCAGCAGGTCGTGTGTTGGATGCACAGCACCAAGACGACCCGGCCGACAAGGAATTGCGCATTGCGTTCGATTTTGATGCAGTACTGATCGATGATGAGGCAGAAAAGGTCTATGCAAAGAGTGGCCTCGAACAATTCCACGCAACAGAGCAGGAAAAAGCATCGACGCCTCATACTCCCGGTCCACTCCAATTGCTCCTTTCGCAGATAGCAGGACTGCAAAAGTCGGAACGAGAAAAGGCCAAAGCAGACCCGAGTTACCGCCCACTGATTCGAGTGGCCATCATCACGTCGCGCAACGCCCCTGCTCACAAGCGCATGGTGACAACACTCCGTGCGTGGGACATCCAGGTCGACGAGACCTTCCTCCTAGGTGGCATGGACAAGAGCGGGATTCTACAAGAGTTCAATCCACACATTTTCTTTGACGACCAGCGAATACATTTGGATGCCGTTTCCGGCATCGTGCCGTCGGTGCACGTTCCTTTTGGGGTGCGCAACGAGGGACCAACCCAGAGCCCAGATGCGGTTTAGGTCAAGCGCGTCGCAAGTCCGGTGGTAGCCCGTCATTCCCTTGTCGTTGCCGAAGATCCTGCGCGAATTGCCCGTTTGGATGGTCGCCCTTCGATGTTGACATCGCACTCATCGCCCTGCAAGCTGTCGACCAGCGTCTTGGTGGTGCGAAAGCACGGGCCGATGTTTCGTCGGCCGGGTCGCGTAGCGATCCCTGGAGACTCATCCGGACGCGGTGACACCGAGCACGCTCGCTGCACCGCGTCGCAAGGCGCGGCGGGCGATTCCACGCGGACCGTCCGCCATTTTTCGTTGACTGCAGAATTCGTGGAGCTCGCAAGCAGGATGCTCGACGATGGGCAACGTGCTCGGCTGGCTTTGTCTGAGCGCCTTGGCGCTGGTGCTGCTCTTCATCGCCGCGATTCTGCTGCACGCCCTCTGGGTGCGATACAAATGGCGCACCAACAACTGGCCGCTGGCCTACTTGCTCGCCCGACTCGGTTGGGGCCGAAGTGTTCGCTATCTGGCCCGCCAACTGGAAATGGATCCCGAAGAGCTGCGCCGTCACGAACCGCGCTACCAGCGGGCCCACGTCGCCAAACGATCCGGCGGCACGCGACTGTTGTCGATTCCCGACGCGAAGACCAAGAAGCTTCAACGCCGGCTGTTGCGTCGAGTCCTGGCCCGGCTCGCCGCGCATCCAGCCGCCTGCGGTTTTGAGCGTGGTAAGTCGATCGTCGAAAACGCGCTGCCGCACGTCGGTCAGGCCGTCGTCGTGCGGATCGACGTCATTGATTTTTTCCCCAGCACGCGAGCCGGGCGCATCGAAGCGTACTTTCGCCGTATCGGTTGGAATGCTGAAGCCGCCGCGCTGCTGACACGCTTGGTCACCTACGATGGCGGATTGCCGCAGGGCGCACCGACGAGCCCGCGGTTGAGCAACCTAGTGAACTACTATCTCGACGTGCAGCTCACGCGACTCGCGCGCCGCTATCAGGCCAACTACACGCGCTATGCCGACGACATCACACTGAGCATGCCGCGCGACTATCCGCGACGCGTGCGAGGTATCGTGCAGTTGGCCCGCCGCCTGCTGCTGCGACACGGCTATGAGATTCACCGGCACAAGAAGCTCACCGCCCGACGACGGCACCAACGGCAAATGGTCACCGGACTCGTGGTCAACGACGGCGTGAATCTACCGCGCACGACGCGTCGCCGCTTGCGGGCCGCCCGACATCATGTCGCCACGCGACGCAGAGCGACGCTCACTGAGGTGCAACTCGAGGGCTGGGCCGCGCTGGAGAACATGGTTCGTACCCGCGCCGCTCAGAACCAATGACGTTCAGCAACCGCCTTGTGCCACCGGCTGCCCGTCAGCCAGTGATCGTTGGACGGCGATTGGTGAGTGTCGAGAAGCACGGTGTTGGATACAAAGCACTGGCCGGCAAGCGGCCAGTGGCACCCTCGAATCATTCAGCAGTGAGAAGCGACCCATGGCTGATGGACTCGATGAAGCGAAACCGGTTGATGCCCGATTCTCGCTGCCGTCACACTTCGGGTGCCACTGGCTGCTCGTCAGCCAGTGCTCTCTCGTTGAAGTTTCGTTGCAGTCGGGCATTTGACGGCCGGGAAGCGGCCGGTGGCACCCTCGATTGAACAACCAGGGTGCATAATTCACTTGCGTTTGAGATGTTCGTCGTACCACTCCAGGGCGTGTTGCTGTGCCTTGGGTCGGGCGACGGTGTAGACGCCATAGTGGGTGATGTCGGGAATGATGACCAGTTTCTTGGGCCCGGTGGCGCGCTCGTGGGCCAGAATGCCGTGCTCGCGGTTGTCGAACAGCTCTTCGTTTTCAGCCAGGATGAACATCATCGCGCAACCGGACGCCTGTTCGGCGTCTTCGACTGGCGCGTAGCGGAGCAACTTCTCGCGAATCGGCGCGCCGCGCAGGTTGCCAATCACCCGGGCGCCCGGTGGCGGATAGCCAATCTCACCGCGGGTTCGCGCGGTCGCTTCGGCGTAGGTCTTCTCGCGCTCTTCATCGGTGAGCACGACGAACCGTGAATCGAGCGCGGGCACCTGGCTCACCAGGCATTTCACGCGTGGATCGTTTGCAGCGGCGAACACAACGTGGCCGCCTGAGTAGCTGGAGCCCCACAGGCCGATGCGCTGGGTGTCGCACTGCGGTTCGGCTTGTACCCAATGCAATACATTGAGCAAATCGGTCGTCTGATCGATGGGGTCGACCACCTCGCGGACTTCGCGCACTTCGGCGGTGAAGCGGCCCTCGGAGCGCTCTTCGGGTGCCGGCGCCGTGAGTATCACGCGCGAGTCGCTCGCTCCCCAGCCGCGATAGTCGAAGGTGACGACGAGATAGCCGGCTTTGGCGAAAAAGACGGCGTCGGCGCGCAGCAATGCGGCTACACCACCCCAGCCGTGCGACATGATGATGGTTGGCAGTTTGTTGCCCTGCTCGGATTTGAGCGAGAACAGTTCGGCCGAGAGTCGCGTTCCCTCGCTCACGATGTCGGCTTGCCGGTACTCGATATCGTCTGGCGCGCTAAACGCCCGCCCTGCATTCTGAGCGATCGCCAGACTCCCGGATGCGACCACTACCACACACGCCAACAGCAAGCGAAGCGTCCCACGATTTGGCACAGGAATCCCCTTTCCGGTTGAGGGCGACGACGAATTCGACCGCCGATCATTATGCGTCATGCGCAGGCGGCTGTCCCGTCCGCTAATCGCATTTGCCAGGCCCGACATCTGATTGCAGGCGGACGAACGATGGTCTAGTCTCAGACTCACGCGCCACACGGCTGATGAACGAAAACATGCAGGACGTGCGAGGGAAAAGAGATGATCGAGGCCATCCGATACGCGTTGAAGACTAGTTTGCACTCTACGACCGTCCGTCGAGCGTCGGCGATGCTGATCGGCGCTGTGATTCTGGGCGTGCCGTGCGTCGCTGCCGAACGCACGGCACATCCGGTGCAGTTCGAGAAGCGGCTGCTATTGCTTAACCCGAATGAAGGCTGCGCGCTGGCGGACGTCGATCGCGACGGCAAGACCGACATCATCGCCGGCACGCACTGGTTCGCAGCACCGGACTTCGCCCCTCGGCCGCTGCGTACGATCCGCGAGTTTGGCAACGATTTTCTGGCCAACAACGGCGATCATCCCTACGACGTCAACGGCGACGGCTGGACCGATGTGATCGCCGGCGAATGGGGCGGAGATGAAATCTATTGGTACGAGAACCCCGGCGAGGAAGCGCTGGCCAAAGGCCTGATGTGGCCCGCGCATCTGCTCCGCAAGACGCGCGGCGAAAACGAAGCGTTCTTCCTACGCGATCTCGACGGAGACGACGTGCCCGAGATCCTGGTCGATTGCTGGATCGACGATGCGCCGCTGGTGTGCTGGCGACTCGAGACGGGATCGGAACCGAACATCGAGTGCGTCGAACTGGGACCCGAAGGTTGCGGGCACGGCATGGCGTTCGGCGATGTGAACGGCGATGGCCGCGAAGACATTCTGGTCAAGGTCGGCTGGTACGAACGGCCGGCCGGCGATCCGCTGAGCACGACCTGGAAGTTGCATCGCGATTGGGATCTGGCGCACGGCGCCACACCGTTTCTCGTCATCGATCTGAACGACGACGGCCGCAACGATCTGATCTGGGGCTGCGGTCACAACTATGCCCTGTTGTGGTTCGAGCAACTCGAGCCCGAGGGCGACCGCACGATGTGGAAAGAACACATCATCGACCGTGAGTACTCGCAGACGCACACGCTGGCTTGGGTCGATCTGAATGGCGACGGGCAGGAGGAACTCGTCACTGGGAAGCGCGTGCGCGGACACGCGGGCAGCGATCCCGGCGGCCGCGAGCCGGAGTGCATGTTCTATTACACCTGGGATGGTGAGGCCGAGAAGTTCACCCGGCACACGATCAGCCCCTTCGGCGCAGGTGTGGGCACCGGCATGCAGCTCAACATCGCCGACTTGAATGACGACGGCCGGCCCGACATCGCCGTGGCCGGCAAGACAGGCACGTGGCTGTTGTTGAATCAGGGCGCCGAGTGAGTTGGTGGCAAGTCGCTATCGACCGCGATCGACCGCGGCGGCTCAACTGAGAACCAACGAACCGCTAGACTGAACGCGTCGACAGGCAGAGGAGCGGCGCGTGGCCACCATCGAATCAGCCGCGGCAACCGGAAATGCCGCGCGGCCCATCATCGAAGTTCGCCATCTTCGCAAAGAGTATGGCGAGACAGTGGCGCTGGAGAACCTGTTCCTCTCGATTCCTGCCGGCGAAGTCTTCGGACTGATCGGCCCCAACGGAGCCGGCAAGACCACGCTCTTGCGAATTCTGGCCACGCTGCTCGAGCCCACCTATGGCGAAGTCCGGATCGACGGCATCGATGCGCTGGCTGCACCACTCGAAGTGCATCCGCGGATGGGCTACATGTCCGACTTCTTCAGCCTGTACGAAACGATGCTGGTGTGGGAGTACCTTGACCACTTCGCCGGATGCTACGGCATTTCGCACCGCCAGCGCGACGGGCTGATCGGCGAGGTACTGGAACTGGTGGGATTGGAAGTCCGCCGCGACACGCTGGTCTCCAGTCTCTCGCGCGGCATGCGGCAGCGGCTGTGTTTTGCCCGGGCGCTCGTGCACCAGCCGCAAGTGTTGCTGCTCGACGAACCCGCTTCGGGGCTCGATCCCGCGGCGCGGCTGGAGTTTCGCGCGCTGGTGCGCAAACTCCGCGAGTTGGGCCGCACGCTGGTCATCTCCAGCCACATCCTCACCGAGATGACCGAATTTTGCACGTCGATCGGCATTGTCGAACAGGGTCGCATCGTGGCCAGCGGCCGCGTCGACGATCTGCTGCGACAACTCAAAAGCGCCTTGCGGCTGCGGATTGAAGTGGCGGGCCGCGCGCAGCAGCTCGCCGGACTGTTGTCTGAGTGCGAGCAGGTCGACAACCTCGAGCAAGCCGAGATGATTTACACCTGCTCGTGGCTGGGCGAGCGCGACGAACTGCCCGAGTTGCATCGCCGCATTGTGGCAGCCGGTGTTCCGATTGTTTCCTTCGCCGTCGAGGAAGACGATCTGGAAGACATCTATATGAAACTCTCCCAGCACCAGGTGTCGTAGACAGGATCGCGGAATCCGTATTGCTTGAACTGGGGCCGAAGCGAATCGCATGCGTTGGGACTTCTGGAACAATCCGCTGGTGGTCAGCGCGTTTCGCGTGCGGACGCGGCGCGTGAATCCCGTGTGGGCGCTAACGCTGTATCTCATGGTGCTAGTCAGCATCGGTGCAGGGATCTACTTTTACTCGCTGCGCGCCCCTGCGGCGCAAGCCAACTGGCCCTGGCCGCGCATTTACCTGGGTGTCATCTTTGG
>CALKYM010000161.1 GCA_938003525.1 uncultured Planctomycetales bacterium
GAAGAACGCATCGGCCAGCGCCAGGTTACCGCCTTCGAATTCGGTACCATCGGGATTCAGCCGCACCAGCGTCGACGACAGCATGCTGTGGCCAAAGCGATAAGCGGCCGTTGAGAAGATGTTGGCGATGCCGGGATTCACGGTGGGGTCGTAGCCACGATACGGGCTGATCGCCCCCTCACCCAGCAGGGCCGGCAGGAATTCGTTGTAGGTGATGGCCTGGATTTCGGCGGTCACAATCCGGCGGGCCTGCTGATAGATCTGCTCGTCGCTTAACCGCGGATTGGCCGCCGCGATTTCGTCGGCCAGCCGATTGTGTTCGCGGACGAACAATGTGTGCATGGCGGTCAGCGCCGCGTTCTCATTCGCGCGGACGTCGCCAGCCAGAAAGAGGGTGTCGCTCGTGCCGCCCGCGTTGGGCAAGCCTGCCTCGTTGAAGGGCAGCAGATCGCCATCGCTCGTCTTGAGCTTGCCGCCCTCGAATGTCCGTAACTCCGCGGCGCGTTCCGCGTCCGACCCATAGACGACCGATCCGTCGAGAAACGCTGTAATCTGATTGATCTGCTGGCGCGGATTGTTGATGCTGTCGCCCGTCTCGGCGTCATAGACCGAGCGATTGAAGTCGATCGTCACCGTCCCTGTGCCATAAGGATCGAAGTAAGAATCGCCTTGCGGAACTTCGATCGTAAGCGGTTCCGCCGGATCGGCGTTCTCGGTGAGATCGATGTCGTGGTCGATGAACTGTCCCCACAACCAGACGAGATCGGTCAGGTAGCGATCGTTGGCTACCGACGTCGTCTGCGCGGCAATCGCGTTGCTGACGTCGCGTGCACTAGGGCGATCAGCCCCGGCGGGCGCAGAGATTCCATCGGCGTACTCCGCTGTGGTCAGCCGCAAAAGCTGGGTGTCGGTACTGCCCCAATCGCGGTTGACGAAATGATTGCCGGTTCCGTCGATGCTGTAAGTCGACAGCGCGCGAACGTCGGCAAACATCCCCTTGGCAGCCAACAGCGTCGCCACCATCTGGGAGGCACTTGAGCCAGCCGCCGACATCACCGTGGCCGTGTCCCCAGCGACCATGGGACTGGCAGTCATCCAGTCCGCCGACACCTGCGACGCCGATGGCGGTGTCGGGAGATTGGTGAACTGGTTAAAGAAGACGTTTGAGGCCAGCAACTGCCGGCTTTCCAGCGACTCAGCGCGCAGCGATCTGTGCTTATTCATCGTGCCTCTCCCTCTCGAATCCGAGTGCACCGCGACGAGAAACCGTGAAGGGAAACCGTGACGTGAAACCGAGCGGGGCCTGTTCCGTACCCTCACTGTAATTCGCCACGTCGGCGGGGCAAAGAAAGTGGCGCGCACCGGTCGCGGTCAAGTTTGCTAGGCGTGATCAAGCGATCGGCGAAGCTTGATGGGAATGGTCTCTCATTGGTTGCGGCTAGGGATCATTAAGGTGCCAGCACGTCCAGGTCAGGCCACGCAACTCCGAAATGCTGCTCTTGTTAGTCAATACGCACACCCGGCGTGCAACGAGCGCGCCGTGGTGCACAGTGCGACGGGCCAAGATCGATGCGCGGGTTGAAGGACAACCATGCACTCAATAGCCTCCCGCAATCCGTTCCCGCCTCCGCCACTAGTGGATCCGTGGCGGGTAACAGTTCATGGATCGGGCGCGCCTGATGGCAAAAATCAGGGGGCCAAGCCCATTGTACGGCTGCCGCATTCCCTGGCAGTGCGACGTTGTCCAAGCGAACAAGACTCCGGCCTCGTCCTGTGGAGAGTTTCGGCGGCGATACGAACACGTTTTTACGGGCGCCGGCACGCCGAGCCACGAGCCGCGCAGGGAGGAGCGAGGGGAGTAGACTGTTAAGCCGTGCAGGTCACAATGCGTCTAGCTCCAGAATGATTGAGGGGCCGAAGTGAGTGATGCCAGTCGGGACGGTGCGCCGCGGTCCAACCTCTGGCCGGTGGCTGTTTTCACGCTTTGCTATCTGGTCGGTTCGGTCGTCGGCGCGTTCGCCCGGGGCAACTTCGAGTTTGTGATCTACATCGTCGTGATGCTCGTGCTCATCGCGGTGGTGATGGCCGTGCATCGTCGCGTCGGTTTCAGCATCGGCCTGTTATGGTGTCTCAGCATTTGGGGACTGTTGCACATGGCCGGTGGGCTGGTTCCCGTGCCACAAAGCTGGCCCATCGATGGCGAGATTCGCGTGCTCTACAGTTGGTGGATCGTGCCCGAGAGGCTCAAGTACGATCAGGTCGTACACGCTGCCGGTTTCGCCGTGACCACGTGGGCCTGCTGGCAGGCGCTGCAGGCGGGCATGGCGTCACGACTCGGTGCCGCCAAGTCCGAAGTCCGTCCGACCGTCGGATTCCTTGTCTTATGCGCGATGGGCGGGATGGGATTCGGTGCGCTGAACGAAGTTATCGAGTTCACTGCCACGCTGCTGGTGGCTGAGACGAACGTCGGTGGTTACGTGAACACTGGCTGGGACCTCGTTTCGAACCTCACCGGCAGCACGCTGGCTGCCGTGGCGATTTACTTGATGCAGTCGGCGCGAAACGGCTGAATCACCATCTTGCATACCCCTTGAAACGGTGGATCAAGTGGCAGAGTACTAGCTCAAGGCCACTGCCGGAAGTGTTTCCGGGCTCGCGACTTCGCCATCGCATGCCTCGTCTGCGAGATGGTATGCTGGCACGCTATCGACAGGGCATTTGAGCGGTTGTTCCATCTTCGTACGAGGTGATCGTGATGCGACTGACTTCGACCGTGTGCGCACTGGCTGCGATTTTGATCTTCGCTCCACCGGTCGCACGAGGGGCGGAAAACGCACGCGTCGGCACGCAGATCGACGAATTCACGCTCAAGAGCCACTTCGGCAAAGAATACTCTCTCTCCGACTTTGCAGAGTACGACGCCGTTGTGGTGGCCTTCGTCGGAGCCGAGTGCCCGCTGGCCAAACTCTACGCCCATCGGTTGGCTGAGATGGCCAGCGAACTTGCCGATTCCGGCGTGGCATTCCTGGGAATCGACTCCAATCGACAGGATTCGTTGGAAGAGATCGCCGCCTACGCCCACCGGTACAACATCGAGTTCCCGATTCTCAAAGACCCGCGCAATGAAGTGGCCGATCAATTCGGGGCGTTGCGCACGCCGGAAGTTTTTCTGCTCGATGGCGAGCGAACGATCCGTTATTGTGGCCGCATCGACGATCAGTATGGCTATGCCGACGGTGTCGGCTTCCAGCGGCCCGAGCCGACGCGGCGCGATCTGCTCGCGGCGATCCACGAGATCCTGTCCGGCGAACAGGTGAGCGTGCCCAGTACCGACGTGTTGGGGTGCATCATTGGTCGCGTTCGCGAACCGAATGAAGACTCAGAGATCACCTACTCAAATCAGATCGCGCGTATCTTTCAGGACCGCTGCGTCGAGTGCCATCGCGAAGGCCGCATTGGCCCGTTCGTGATGACCAGTTACGAGGACGTCGTTGGCTGGGGCGAGATGATTCGCGAGGTCGTCGAGCAGCGCCGCATGCCGCCTTGGCATGCGCACCCGCAACACGACGGGTTCGCCAACGATTTGCGCCTCAGCGACGATGAGATCCACATGATCTCGGCCTGGGTTGAGAATGGCTGCCCGGAAGGCGACCGCTCGCAATTGCCCGAGCCCCGAGAGTACGTCGAAGGTTGGACGATCGGCGAGCCTGATCAGATTGTCTACATGAGCGACGAACCGGTCGACGTGCCCGCTGAAGGTGTCATCGACTACTACCACTTCACCGTCGATCCCGGCTGGACCGAAGACAAGTGGATCAAGCTGGCCGAGGCTAAGCCAGAGAGTTATGAGACCGTTCACCACATTCTCGTCTTCATCCGCGAACCCTCGCCCGACGGCGGCGGCTTTGGCCGCAGTGGTGGTGGCATCAGCGGCGGCGGGCTGATTGCCGGTTACGCTCCCGGCGCGAACGCATTTCTGCCGGAAAACGACAGCACGGCCGTGTATGTAAGGGCAGGCTCGCAGCTCGTCTTCCAACTGCACTACACGCCCAACGGCTCGCCGCAAAAGGACCGCAGCTTCGTCGGCTTTGTGTTCGCCGATCCTGAAGAGATCGAGTACGAAGCCCGCAGTACGGCCGTGGCCAACGTACTGTTCGCCATTCCGCCCGGCGACGACGACTACAGCGTATCGGCCAAGACCACGTTCAGCCGCGATACGCTGGTTTCGTCATTCACGCCGCACATGCACACCCGCGGCAAGGCGTTTCGCTACGACGTGATCTATCCCGACGGCTCGGAAGAAACGCTGCTCGACGTGCCTGGCTACGACTTCAACTGGCAAACGACGTATCACCTGAAAGAACCCAAGCTGATTCCAGAGGGCTCGACGCTCTTGTGCACGGCCGTGTGGGACAACTCGGAAGACAATCTTTCGAATCCCGATCCCACTCAGGTCGTCACCTGGGGCGACCAGACTTGGGACGAGATGATGATCGGCTTCTACGTCGAGATCTTCCCGAAGGGTCAGATGCCGGCCAACGATATGCGGCGCCGCGGCGGATTTGGCAGTATCGATGCCGACCAGATTCTGGAGGCGTTCGACGCCAACGAAGACGGGGTACTCACCAAGGACGAACTGCCCGGAAAGATGGGGCAACGAATCGGCCTGGCCGATCAGAATGGCGACGGCGGCGTCTCGAAGGAAGAGCTCGAAGCGCTGCTCAAGTTCTTCGGCCGCTCGCGCGGCGGCAGACGCGACCGAGGCTAAAGCGCGATGGTTCTCGGAGACAGTTCTCGATGGCCCAAGTCGAAGCCCAGCGGCAGAAGGTTGGCGTTCCGTACCGCTCGTGGAGCGGTGAGGGGCGGTTCGACACCATCGTCATCGGCTCGGGCATCGGCGGGCTGACCGCAGCGGCGCTGCTGGCCAAACATGCCGGACAGCGTGTGCTGGTGCTCGAGCGGCACTACACGGCCGGTGGCTACACGCACGTCTTCAAGCGTCCCGGTTTCGAGTGGGACGTCGGCGTGCACTACATCGGGGACGTGCACCATCCCCGTTCGCCTCTGCGGCGACTGTTCGACGGACTCTCCGGCGGTGCCATCGAGTGGGCGCCTATGAACGACGTCTACGACCGCATCATCATCGGCGACCGGAGTTTTGAACTGGTCGCCGGTCAGCGGCAATTCCGGGAGTCGCTGGCCGACCAGTTCCCATCTCGGGCGGAGGCCATCGATCGGTACCTCGACCTGATCAACACCTGCGCTCGCGGCAGCAAGAACTACTTTGCCGCCAAAGCGATGCCGCCAGCCGTAGCTGCCGTCGCCGGGCGGCTCATGCAGCGGCCGTTCTTACAACTGGCCAAGCGCACCACACTCGACGTGCTCAAAACCGCCACGACCGATCCCCTCTTGATCGGCGTGCTGACGGGACAATGGGGCGACTATGGTCTGCCGCCCTCGCAGAGCAGCTTCGGCATGCACGCGATTCTCGTGCGTCACTATCTGGGTGGCGGTGCGTTTCCGGTCGGTGGTGCCGCGCGGATTGCCGACGGCATCGTGCCAACCATCGAGCGCGCCGGTGGCGAAGTACTTGTCAAAGCGGAAGTCGACCAGATCGTCGTCGAGGGCGGCAAAGCGGTCGGCGTCCGCATGGCCGATGGCAGGGTGCTCAAATCCGACTGCATCATCAGCGGCGCCGGTTACTTTAACACGTTCGAGCGATTGCTTCCCGAAGGCACGATCTCAGCAGCCAAGTTGGCCAGGCAGCGCGAAGGCGTTGAACCCTCGCAGGCACACATGAACCTCTACGTCGGGCTCGACGCGACCGACGAAGAGTTGGGCCTGCCGACGACGAACCTGTGGATCTATCCCACGCCCGATCACGATGCAAACGTGGCGGCCTTCTTGAACGATCCCGATCAACCACTGCCGGTGGCCTATATCTCGTTCCCTTCGGCCAAAGATCCGACGTTTCAGGATCGCTATCCGGGCAAGTCGACCATTCAAGTCATCACGCTGGCTCCTTACGAGTGGTTCGCCAACTGGGAATCGCAGCGCTGGCACCGCCGTGGCGAAGACTACGAGAGCTTGAAGCAGAAATTCGCCGATCGACTCCGCGCCGAGTTGGTCCGCCAGTTGCCGCAGGTGGCCGACCACATCGTGCATTGCGAACTATCGACGCCTGTCTCCACGCGACACTTCATGAATTACGCGCGCGGCGAACTCTACGGTTTGGCGCACACCCCTGCCCGCTTCCAACAGCGCTGGCTGCGGCCACAGACGCCGGTCAAAAATCTCTTCCTCACAGGCCAGGACATCGCCACCGCCGGCGTCGGCGGAGCGCTCTTCGGCGGCGTGCTCTGTGCTTCAGCCGTGCTGAAGAAGAACGTGTTGGCGGCGGCGATGTCCTAGCAACCTTCTGCGGCGACAGGGCGCCTCGACTTGTCCGTGTCGTTCCCTGGCGAAGAGCCGCCCGGTGGTTGCGATCATGCGCGCCCTAACGGCTGCGAATCGACTCACCTAGTCGATGACCATGACACCCGGCAGCGCTCTTTGCAGCTCTCTGGTTCCAGAGTTTGTCACACGCGTGCCGTTGATCAATACGTTCTTCAGGCTGGGCAAATCAGCTAAGGTTCTAAGGCCGGCATCGCCGACCCGACTCTGTTGGATCCCCAACGTCTCCAAGTTCGTTAGAGACCGTAGATGGAGGAGTCCTCGGTCGTCGATCGTACATGCTCCCACTCCCACGTACAGATCTGTGAGTCCCTGTAGCTTGCCGACGTGTTCTAGCGCACGATTGCTGAATGTGTTGCCCTGCAGCACCAGCTCTTTCAGATTCGGGCTGCTCTGGGCAATGTACTCCAT